>JACCLF010000022.1 GCA_013425405.1 Microcaldota archaeon
GCCTGTCCTCTTCTCATTCAAACCACCTCATCTTAGCATTATGCTGATAACTACCTACTAATTACCTGAGCTTATTTTTAAACCTATCGTCTCGGCATAGTAGGTAAATATTATAATACCTATTTTTCATATATCCTTAAGTGGTGAGATGGCTAAGAAAAGGATTCTTGTGCTCTGCATAGACAGGGACAACGACCTCTACGAGAAAGTCAAGATTTCGGGCCCGGTGGTGGGGAAGCAGGCCAACATAGAAGCAGCCACAAAGCTCATCCTCAAGGACCCCGAAGAGGCTGATGCGAATACCATCTTCGAGGCAGTCAACATATACGACTCAATCTCAAAGGAGAATAATGCGGAGGTTGTCACAATCACAGGTGACAGGAGCCTGGGCTATTTTGCCGACAGGGAGATGACCAAGCAGCTTGACATGGTGCTCAGACATTTCAGAGCAGACTCCTGCATATTGGTTTCTGACGGTGCCAGCGACGAGCAGGTTATACCCATCATACAGTCAAGGATGAAGATAGACTCTGTTAAGCTTGTGGTTATAAAGCAGGCCAAGGAGCTTGAGAAGACATATTTTGTCCTCTTGGAGAAGCTCAAGGAGCCCCACTACGCGAGAATCATATGGGGAATTCCAGCGCTGATTATCCTAATGCTCATAATAAGCGAGTTTCTCGGCTTCGGATGGAAACTTGCCGGAGTTGCCATAGGTTTGTACTTCCTCATAATGGCCGCAGGGTTTGAGGAGAACATAATAAGGGCTTTCTCTGGATTCCACTTCTCAGTTGAGAAAATCAGCTTCATCCTTTATCTCTCCGCATTGCCGCTTCTGATAATCTCGCTTGTGCTGGGCTACCAGGAATTCCTTACAAGGGTGGCAGAGACTCCTGAGACACTGAAACTGTCTGCGTATGTGCTGCTCAAGATGCTACTCATACTACCCTGGGCGGTTGAGCTGCTGATACTCGGAAGAATACTCGACCTGCTGCATGAGAGGAAGAAATACGCGGTTGTGAAGTATGGATTGTATGCAATAAGCGTATTCATCCTCTGGGCAGTGTTCACGGTTGCCAGCGAGTGGGTCATTGCAACGGTTTACTTCTCAGACTTTGTGGCAACGCTCATCGGAGGAATGATTGCAACTTTCATATCAATAAGGATAATGGAGTGGATGAAGATGAGGCTGCTCACCTCCATGAAGCTTGAGAGCAAGGAGGTGCTCACAGAGCTTGGAGCCTACATAGGAAAGATAGTGGGTGTTGACAAGAGAAAGAACCTCATAATTGTGCAGACTCCTTTCGGACATAGATTGGATTTTGACTTTGACAGGATTTCTGATGTTGGAGAAAGAGTGATGATAAAGTAGCTACCTTATAATTCCCTTCATCTCCTTGATGAGTTCATCCTTCCTTTTGCTCTCCTTCAGTGATTCCTCAAGGACTTCAATGAGGTTGCTCACGGGGATTATCTTTATTTTTCCCGCGTTGTTCTTCCCCAGGTAAACATCCTCCTCATTTGCCTTTGGAATGATGACTTTCTTCATACCTGCCTCTATCGCAGCCTCCACCTTTGCGGTTATGCCGCCAACAGGAAGCACCTGGCCCCTCACACTGAGCGAGCCGGTCATGGCTATGCTCTGGTCAACCGCAGCGCTCTCCATTGCAGATATGACAGATACCGCTACGGATATGCTTGCGCTGTCTCCCTCAACCCCCTCATACGTCTGCAGGAACTGAACATGCATGTCATACTGCGAGACATCCTTGCCCATGTGCTTCTTTATTATCGCGCTGACATTCTCCACAGCTTCCTTGGCAATCTTACCCAGCTTTCCTGTTGCTATGAGCTTGCCCTCGCTCTTTGAGGATGCCGGGGTAACCTCTGCAACTATGGGCATTATTATGCCCGATGAGCCGTCCCCCATCACAGCAAGCCCGTTCACCTTGCCAACTGCATACCCCCTGTTCATGAATACCTTGTAATCCTTCCTCAAATCAATAACCTGCTGGGAAACCTGCTGCTCAAGAGTTCTGGCAACTCCCTTTGCCTTCAGCACCTGCTGCAGGTCAACGAGCTTTGTGTTCTCCTCCCTTGCAACATCCCCCGCAGCCCTCACAAGCCCGCCCAAATCCCTGAACCTCATGCTCAGCCTCTTTTTCCTCCCAGCTCTCTTCCTTGCTTCTTCAATTATCTCATCAACAGCCTCCTTTGTGAAGTGAGGTATCTTCCCGTCCTTCTGCACCTCCTGTGCAACAAATCTCACCAGCTTGTCCCCGTTCTCCTCGTTGTCTGGCATTGTGTCATCCATGTATATCTCATAGCCGTAGCCGCGTATCCTTGAGCGCAACGCGGGGTGCATTTTCTGAATGTCTATGAGGTTTCCTGCTGCAACAAGCACGAAGTCTGCCGGAACTGGCTCAGTTTTCACAATTGCCCCGCTGCTCAGCTCGCTCTGCCCGGTTATTGGGTATTTCCTCTCCTGCATCGCTGTGAGCAGCTCCTGCTGCGACTTCGGCCCCAGTGAAGAAACTTCATCAAGGAATAAAACTCCCTTGTTGCTCCTGTGGATTGCGCCTGCCTCCACTCTCAGATGCGCCGGAGTGCCGAGCCCTCCACTCTGTAACGGGTCATGCCGGACGTCTCCGAACAATGCTCCTGCCTTTGCGCCAGTTGCATCAACAAACGGCGCTGCCTTTTTCCCAGAGTTATCCACAATGAGCTTCGGCTCGCTACTCTCAAACCCTCCGACCCTTCTGGAAACTCCTGAAGCGAGAACCATTGCAGCACCAAACACAAACAGCCCCAGGACAGCTGCCGCTATCACCCACTTGTTATCCCCCTGCACAAACCCCGAGAAGGAGAGATAAAGCAGCGCAAGAACGAGCACAATAAGCATAAGCAAAGAGGGAGAGAAACCTCCTCCCCCAGTCATCCTCTTCATCCTAATCTCTTCAATAATCCTCCTACCCTCCCCTATGTCCGGAGCCCCTTTCGGAAGCTTCCTGTCCTTGGGGTATGTTTTGACAACTCTTACACTCGGCATATTCTCGTCTAATGGGTTGGGGTATATGAGCACATCCTCCAGTTCCTCTGCAGGCATCAGCTCAGCCATTGCCTGAGCAAGCATCGACTTTCCAGTTCCCGGCGACCCCATGAGCAGTATGTTCCTCCTCTGCCTGGCTGCCTTCTTCATTATGTTCACTGCCCTGTCCTGCCCTATGACCTGATCCACCAGCTTTGCAGGAACTTCTATCTCGCCAGTGTTCTTATATTTCATGTCAGACTTAGCCATTCTAGCACCACTTCACTCCAAATACATTTCTGCAGAAGATTATTTATTGTTACCGCAGCAATTCCCAACTAAGCCACTAATTTTTAATATTTAGCATTACTAACTAAACTGGGTGCTTATGCCATTTACAAACAATACTCTGGCAGGGAGGATGGAGCATGCCTACTATCCAATAAGGGAGCTCTCTCCCCTGGCGGAGGAGATAAAGAAGACCGGCGCGGAAATCTACAACGCAAGCATAGGCGACCCCGTTCCTTACCTGGGGCCAGCCAAGTATGTTATCAAAGCATACGCCAAAGCACTGAAGGATGGGAAGGTTTTCTACTCACGCTCTCCGGGCGATTTTGAGTTCCTTGATGAGATTTCAAAGAGATACAAAAGGCTATATACTCTTGACATTGACTCATCAAAAATATTCGTCACTCAGGGCTTGAGCGAGGCGGTAACATTCCTTGCAGAGTCCCTCATGTGCAAGGGAAGAGGAGCTGTGCTGTTCAACCCCTACTACCCTGTCTACGCCCCCGCCGTAAAGCTGTTTGACGGGACAGTTGTGCTCAGCGAGCTGGATGAGGAAAAGGGCTGGGCTCCTTCAAAGGATGATTTGGAGGAGAAAATAAAGAAGGCAAAAGATGCAGGTGTGGATTTGAGATTCATACTCATAATCAACCCGAACAACCCCACGGGTTCAATGTGCAGCAGGAAGGACTTGCAGGATGTTGTGGAGATTGCCAAGAACAATGATTTGCTCATAATCTCTGATGAAATCTACGATGAGATGATTCTTGTAAAGGAGAAAATGACCTGCATCGGTGAGCTTGCGAAAGGCGTGCCCCATATCATAATGAATGGTCTATCCAAGAACTGGGGAGGCACAGGCTTCAGGATTGGCTGGGTGGTCATACCTGAGGATGACGAGGGCTCCAGGAAGCTTAGGGAGGGTTTGAACAACCTAGCAACAATGAGATTGTGTGCCAACACTCCTGCACAGATTGCTGGAGTTGAGGCATTGAGAAATGTCAAGGCGCATAGGAGATTCCTGAAATATCTCATCAAGAACATAAGGGAAAGAGCCGAGTTCATGCAGAAGAGGTTGAATGAAATTCAGGGAGTGAGCTGCCAGAAAGCAAAAGGAGCGTTCTACCTCTTCCCGAAGATTGATTTGAGCAAAACCAAATTCAAGGATGACAAGGAGTTCTGCACAGAACTTCTCAGAAAGGAGCATGTATGGGTCACAAGGGGGAGCGGCTTCGGGCGGGACTCGCATCTCAGGACAACTGTCCTACCTCCTATTGAGATTCTTGGAAAGGTTGCGCAGGGAATTGAGAACCTGATGAGGTGCTAAAATGTTGCCGAAAATCTCAAAAGTTGCATTGAAAGCAGGCAAGGTTGACATAAAGGTGATGCGCTCCGGCACATTGCAGTTTCAGGAGTTTATCATAAAGAGAATTCCCTCCCCAGTTGGAGCATACCCTATGCTGTTTGTTGACAAGTTCATTGACCTGAGCGAGCTTCTCAGGCTGGCTGAAGAATGCCAGCTTCCCGTATCTGCAAAGAATGGGACTGCCTTCCCGAGAGGAAAAACCTCAAAGGATTTTGCAGGGTTATAAATCTTACCTTACTGAATACGTTTTGACTCTAGCTCCTTCCTCCGATTTCTTTTTTCCAACTCAGAAGCGTACCACTCCTGTCCGTTCTCCCCGCTCATGAACTCCCTGAAGCATTTCTGAACTTTTCTCGGCAGTATCACGATTTCCTCCTGCAGAACTGGTCCGCTTATTTCGACCTTGGTAAGTTTCGCCTTTTTTGTAAAAGTGCACATAACATCCATCTCTGCGCTCTTCTGCTGCACCTCAATTCTGTCCTCTGGTCTGCTCAGCATCTCGCCAGAACTCACACCTTCTCTCAATGACTCCTTCACTTCACTCAATTTTCTCGGCTCTATGAGAAGGCGCTCCGTGCCAGGAGGAGCTTCTAAGCCAATACCCGTCAGTATCCCTATGCGGGTGAAGGTATATTCAAGTGCATATTCCTCCTTCTCCTCCCTCAGCTTCAGTATCCTGCTATTTTTTCCCACTCTCAAATGCAGCTTGGTAACCTTCTCCCCCTCTCGCATCTCCCCAACAAGCTCCTTTCCGATATCAGTCAGCTTTGTCTCATCAAAATTGTACTCCTTTGCCAGCACACCATCCTTGAAATCTGGCATGCTCTTCACACTCTCGCGTACGACTTTCGCAAGCCTCTCTTCTGGTATGGCAAATGTTACATCATAATGGGTAATCTGCGGGTGCCCCAGCATCACATCCTTTACCGGAGGCAAATGGCCCATCTTTATGACTCCCTTCTTGTCAACAACAATTCCAAGGAAATGTGCCTTTCCGTCATCCCGCACCTCAAAGGCAGCCAGAAACGAGCTTCCTCCGCCAAAGAATTTCGCACGCTGGGACTCGGTTGCAGAAATCTTAGCCACCATATCCGCAAAAACTTTCTCGTCTATATCGTAACCCTTCCGAAGCCTGGCTTCCTGGTAATCCTGCCTCCGTATTTCTTTCTTCTCTGCTTCAAATACTTCTTGGATGGTCTTCAGCATAGCTACCCCTACTAAATTATGGCTTTTCATGTATTTAAACACAAACGAAGCCTGTTTATTGTTTTCCTGCAAAATATAACTGATGCTTTCACTAGACGCCGAGATGAAGGAGTTTCTCGAGAAGGGCGACTCCGCCCACTTCGGGGAGGTTGAAATTCCAAAGGAGATAATGGGGGTGCTGCAAGCAAGGGGAATTGAGAAGCTCTACAAGCACCAGGCAGACGGGATAAAGAAGGTGAGGAGAGGGGAGAATGTTGTCATAACAGCTCCAACTGCCTCTGGAAAAAGCGAGATATATGTTGTTCCAATAATTGAAGCTGCGTTGCAGAATGAGAGGAGCATTGTAGTCTATCCAACCAAAGCGCTTTCAAGGGACCAGCTCGCACGCTTCAGGGAGTTTGCCTTGCTTGGAGTGAAGAGCGAAGTATACGATGGCGACACTTCCCCAAGCATGCGCGAGAAGATTAGAAAGGAATTGCCCCATGTGCTCATAACGAACATGGACATGCTGCACTTCATCCTTCTGAACTCCCATCTCTTCAGGAAATTCCTCCATTCCCTGAAATACGTTGTGATAGATGAAATCCACACTTACACGGGAACATTCGGGAGCCACTCCTCAAACATAATAAAAAGGCTGAGAAGGGTGCACTCAAAGTATTCAAAGAAGCAGCTGCAGTTCATCTGCTGCTCTGCCACAGTTGGCAATGCTCTGGAATTCTCGGAACAGCTTGTCGGCCTGCCTTTCTCTCTGGTTGACGCGCGCTACGCTCCGAGAAGCACAGTCCAGCATATCCTGCTCAACCCAAATCAGACAGTTGAGGGAAGGGAGAGCTACACCGCACTTGCATTGAAGGCTGCGAGACAGCTCATGGGAGGAGGGAGGAAGCTGCTCATATTCGGCAACAGCCACTCGGTTGTTGAGAGGATAGGGATAATCGCAGGGGAAACCAACCTGCACGGAATCAAAATCTACCGGGCAGGCCTGGAAAGGGAGGAGAGAAAGAGGCTGGAGCAGGAGTTCAAGTCAGGTGCAATAGATGCGCTTGCCACAACATCTGCTTTGGAGCTTGGCATGGACATGGGAGCAGTTGATTCCGTAATCCTTGCAGGCTTTCCCGGCACTGTCACGCGTGTTCGCCAGAGAATTGGCAGGGCAGGGAGAAGGGGAAAGGAGGCAAATGCAGTTTTCATCGCTCGTGACAACCCGCTTGACCAGTACTATTTTGAAAACCCGAATGAATATTTGAAAGGAGAGCCCGAGAGCTGCTATGTGAACCCGCAGAACGAATTCATCCTGAAGCCTCATCTGCTTTCCCTCATGCGCGATTACCCTGCCGACATGAAGGAAATTCTTGCCTTTCCTGAGGGTGAACAGCTCTTCTCACAGTTAAGAGAGGAGGAATTGTGCAAGGAGTTCGCAGGAGGCTGGATTCCCACGAAGAAGGCCCTGCGGCAAATGAGGCAGATGAGCATACGCAGTGCAGGCGAATCCATACGCATATACGATTCTGAGAAAGAAAAATTCATTGGAGAGAGGGAGGAGGCAATGGCATACAGCGAGCTCTTTCCTGGGGCGATATACCTGCACGGAGGGGAGAAGTTCGTTTCCGAGAAGCTGGACTTGGGAAAGAAGACCGCATTTGTGAGAAGGCTGGGCCATGAGACTTCCGAATACACGGTTGCATTGCGCAACCGAGAGGCAGATGTGACCGAACTGCTCGGCGAAAGAGCTTCACTTGGAGGACAGCTCTCATATGGGAAAGTGCACATCTCGGATGAGGTATACGGATACATGCTGAAGGATTATTTCCATGAAACAATAAGCAGGCGGGCCCTTCTTGATGAGCCTCTGCAGTATGAGTTTGACAGCACTGCGGTGTGGTTCGACTTTCCCGAGGAAGCTGTTTTCGGCACTGAAGATTTCCCCTCTGGCCTGCATGCGGTTGAGCACGTCTCCATAGCAATGATGCCTGCTCTCACAGGGGCTGATCCTGCTGAAATCGGGGGAGTAAGCTACCCTGCCGGGAGGATGTACATATACGACTCAACTCCCCACGGGGCAGGACTTTCAAAAATCATCTTCGAGAAATTTGAAAGGGTGGAGCACATGGCTCTTTCTCGTCTGAGGAGCTGCAGATGCGCAAGGGGCTGCCCTTCCTGCATATTGGACCCGCAGTGCGGAAACAACAACAGGCATCTTGATAAAAAAGCGGCAATTGAAATCCTCGGGAAACTGCAGGATAATGAGAGATAGAGGGCATGTTCTTGAATGTTTAAATAGGAGAAAAGGTGTAATCTAAACATGACTTTGGCACAAAGAAAGAGCGCATTTGAGCTTTACGAGATTCCAGAAGGCAAGATAGGCATTTCACATTCCAGCAAGGAATTCAGCACTGGTTATATGGAAATAATGCCAGGGAAAGAGTTGGCAAAGCACAACAGACCAGTCTGGGAGCATCTGATACAGATAAAAGGAAGCATTGAAATTAAACTTTTTGAAGGAGATTCATCCAGGACTGTAAAACTGAATGAAAATGATACGCTGGATATTCCTCCTCTTCAATTCCATATCCATTCCAATATAAACGGTAGTGAAAGCTCATTTACAATGTGGAAAGCTGATGGCGATATTACTGATATAATAGATAACATTAGAAAGAACAAAAGATTGCGATGAGGAAAGGGACAGGTACTACTCCGAAGGGAAATCTGAACAAGCAGGCGGCAATTGAAATTCTGGAGAAGTTGAAGCAAGGTTAATATACTTTCAGAAACTAACTATTTTGGGGTGATAAATTTGGCCAAACGCGTCAAATTTAAAACAAGTAGAGGAAAGAGTGTTTGCTTCTATTCAACAAGAAAGAAAAGAAAGAGATAGGTGGTTGCATGGCAAGAAATCCTTTTGGTCTTAGTGAGATTGATTTGCGTCCAACGATAGATTTTGGTTTTGGAGGAGATGAGGAAAGACCAAGAAGAAAAATTGACAAAAATACTAGAGATGCAGTTTGGCTTACATACATTGGCAATAAGGCTGAGGGAAAATGCTACTGCTGTAGAGTTCGTACAATCCACGTTACTGATTTTCAGGTAGGTCATAACAAAGCATCTGCTAAAGGTGGAAGCGATAATATTTCTAATCTGAGACCTATATGTGGTCCGTGCAATCGTGGAATGGGCACTAAGTCAATTGAGTGGTACAGAAAGAAGTATTTTAGTAAACCAAAAGGAAAATCGCGTAAAGGGAAGAAAACCAAGCGAAGGAGAAGAAGTAGTAGCAATCCGTTTGGTTTTACAGTGCCAACATTCAAATCACCATTTTAGGTTTTCGCTTTTCTTTTTTGTAGGGGTATAACATAATTCCTAATGGCGGGCATGACGACCTTCATTTTCTCTATCAGTTCTGGCGTTGCATCTACTATACCCAAACCTTTTACATAATCCTTTGGTTTTAGTTCTCCATCAGGATATCTTGTGAATGTTGCATGCGGGTATGTAACCATTGATAACATGTATAAATCCAAAAATGCCCAAACTGCAGAAAAGGATTCGGGGAGGGGTATGTCATATCCTTCCAACATCGTGTTCATCACGTTCAGCATTTTGTCACTGGTAGCTTGCTTAATTTTGTCTATACTCTCAGTTAACTCCATGATTTCTTTGTATGGCTTTCTAGCTATTTCTAATGTCTCATCTTTTGAATCAACAATTTTGGATAATCCACTAGAATCTGTTTTGGCACTTGGGTCAATAACTTTGATAATTGAAGTAAATTCAACTACCCATTCCTTTTTTAGCAATTCGATAAAAATTTGGGGGGATTCGTGGCTTACCTTGCCAATTAATTCTTTTCTGGTGACAACACCCAAGAGTAGAGCTTGTGCCTTTGCAGTTTTTTCAACTGCTTGTTGCAGATGGTATGCTGATAATGAGAAGATTTGTTCTTGGTATAACTTTTCTGAAGCAGCCAAGTCCATCTCTGCACAGTCTAAGTATTCTAGTACTAAATTGACATTTTCTCTATTCTGAAGCATGTTGCGTAGTCCAAATGCAATGTCCATCATTTTCATAATATGTCTCCGCATAGACTTGTCTGGCGAGGTATTTAAAGCTGGCGAAGGGGTAACTTTCCAGTGATTTTGAAAATTGTGCATAATACACCATAAATAAAACCGGTAAATCCGCCAGCCTAAACCTGTATGACCCTACAAAGCAAAAGAGCAGTTCCCACGCCGGAAAACCCAGTGAAAAATGCGGGAAAATCCGGCTTGTATGGCGCAGGTGAAAACGGTAACGCCTTTTTTGCCTCAAAAAAGATGCTTCACGTCGGAGAGGCATCTCCGACCGA
Source organism: Microcaldota archaeon (assembly GCA_013425405.1). Lineage (GTDB taxonomy): Archaea > Micrarchaeota > Micrarchaeia > Burarchaeales > Fermentimicrarchaeaceae > Fermentimicrarchaeum. Next base: position 10,231 of record JACCLF010000022.1, read on the forward strand.
TTTTCCTCGATGGACTGGAGAAAAGAAAATCGGTCCTATGGCTTCACCGATGAGGCGATACCGAAAAGAAGAGACCGATTTTACCGATTTTCACGACGTAAATTATACCTGAGTGGAATTGGTCTTTAAATCAGTTTAAGCAGGCACCTTCTTCTTTCTCATAGCCTCTTCAAGCTTCTTCTCGGCTGGCTTTGACGACACAGTCATCCTTCTCTCAATCTCCTTGATTGCATCGCGGGCAGCCTCCATCTCTTGCTTGTCATAGTCTTTTTTGTTTTTTACAATTCTCCTGAGGATTTCCAAGGATTTCTTCCCGCCTTTTTTGCCTAGGATTTCCATGTCCACTATGCAGTAACTCGGCCCTTCCATCAGCTTGATTATGCTGTCCTCGTGCCTCTCATCTCCGGATTTTGCTAGGACGTTGATGAGATTATAGTAGTCAAAACCCCTTTTCACGAGCCCATCAACCTTGTCGGCGGCAGCCCTGCATTCAATTTCTGCGAAGATGTTTATTGCCGTCTCAACCTCCTTCTCCTTTCTGCTGTCAAGCTTCGGAAGCCAGTGCTCCGCAACCCTATTTATAGAATCCTTATCCCCTATCCTGTCAAGACCTCTTGCTGCATCGCTGCTCCCCTTAATGGCCGCATTTACCAGGAAATCAACGGCTTGCTTCTTAGTCTCCTGTGATATTCCGGAGTAGTCAACCACGCCCAAAGTTAAAATCACATCCCCCTCTCTCACTCTCTCGGAATTCGCTATGAGCTCCTTGACTATTCTCTCGCCAAGTGCGGGTTTTACTTTCTTCATCAGCTCCTTGCCATTTGAAAAAATATCAGAGCTTTGCATGCGGATGCGCTCCTCCTTGTCCGCAACTCCGATTAGAAGGTCCTCAAGAATGACTTCTCTGCAATACTGTGAGAGTGTCCTGTAGCTAGTGGCGCTTGCGTGGTTCATCTGCTCATAGGCGCTCAGGACGCCGTATCTCACCCAGAGTGACTTGCTGTTTCTGAAAGTATCAGATACGAGCCCTATTGAATCATCATTCACGAAGCTTATGAGCTCAGCGGCGGCATGTTCATATGGTCCTACCGTCTTTTCTTTTTCCAGCCTTGCAAGGATTTTCTCGAATTCAGAAACCAATGACACCACCACCTAAAATTGCTCATTTTCGCTATTTAAATCTTACATTAAAGATGCGAAGCGGAAAATGCCGAAATGAAACTGGCGCATAACCCGACCGAATTCTAATTTTTCTTCTTCCTCTCGCTCCTCAACCCCTCCAATCAGAAATTTAGATCTCTCATAGAGTATTGTATCATCCTGTTTACTCAAGTCGTTTATTGCGTTTATCTTATCGCTTTTTGCAGTGATTAGAGGCATGCTAAAATTATGCATTCCAACATATTTAA
>JACCLF010000034.1 GCA_013425405.1 Microcaldota archaeon
ACCCGTACCTACACTAAGCTTGTTGGTAATGCATGAGACACCTGCAGCAAACGTGCACTGAGATGGTATTGGTGGGTTAAGAACTCCTAGGTAGAAAAGCACTGCAAGGACTACCATTATGATCAGAATTGCCCAACCATATGTCATAAGGTATTCCATGGCTGTTTGACCCTTTCTCATTCTCATTCAAAATCACCCCTTGATTTTAACATATCTGTTGATATAATCTATTTCCAGAGCCCCTTTTTAAATCTTTCCTTTTTTTACCTCTAAAAGCATTATTTCACAACCGTGCCGGAATGCGTTTTTCCCTCAATTGCACGCTGCACTTCATCAAGATTCTTCCCGCAGACAAAATGAGTCTCTATTCCTGAGCGGCTTATGAGCTTGCACGCTATCAAATCGAATATAAAACGCGTACCCGCCTTCCTCTGGTCATGCTGCGAAGCAAGCTCGACCAGCTGACTGAAGCTCATTCGACTCATCTTCCTTGCGCTTTTGTCCTTTCTTGGGTCTGCGGTGTAGATTCCATTCACATTGCTGAGGTTGACTATCCTCGACGCCCCAATTCCTTCTGCAAGCAGAGCAGCGTCAGTATCTGTGGTTATGCCGGGTATGGTGCCCCCCATGAGAACTATTTTGCCAGAGTTCACGGCACCAGTGGCCTCTCTAAAACTCTCTGCTACTGAGGGGCATGCATCGTCTCCCAACGAAGCCATCAGCAGAAGAGCGTTCATCCTTGTGCAGAGAATTGCAGTCTCGTCAGCAAGAAATTCGCTGCCCCCGAGCTTTCTTATGTGGGATACCTGCTCCCTTGCCGGGACACCACCACCGCAAACAACTGCAAATTGATGCTTGGCTTGGAGTTTTCTGAGAAGCAATGCCAGCTTCTCTATGAAATCGAAATCAGGCCTGCCTGGATTCAACAGGCTACCGCCGACTGAGAGGACAATCTTCAAGCAATCACCGTATAATATTAAAAGGCTTATAAATATAACTTCTCCATGAACAAACTTGAGAGTAGTATTGCGAAGATGGTTAAGGTTCTTGAGAAGGAGGAGAGGGAGCAGGACGAGCTTCTGAAGCTCTCCAGGGAAATCGTGAGGGGCTGCTCTGTTGCGATAAAGTGCATTCACTCCAAGGAGCTTGGGGAATGCGAGAGGCAGATGGGCATCGTTGAGAAGCTTGTTAGGAAAATTGGGGAGGCTGAAGGTTTTGAGAATATAACCTTGCAGGCTTACCAGGAGTATGTTGAGGCAAGGGTGCTTCTCGCCATAATAGGGAGAGAGGAAACTCCGACATACGACGAGCTCAAAATTCCTTTCAAAGCTTATCTGCTCGGCCTGCTTGACTGCGTGGGTGAGCTCAGGAGGGAGATGCTGGAAGAGCTAAAGAGAGGGGACAGAAAAAAGGCGGATTACTACTTCTCACGAATGGATGAGCTGTATGAGGCGCTGCTGCCTGTGAGATTTTCAAACTCTTTGATTCCTAACTTCAGAAGGAAACAGGATGTTGCGAGGATGCAGATTGAGCAGGCTCGGAGCGAGATGCTGCGTTGACAGCCTGCAGTTAAAAGGGGTTGTTAAAATGTTGTTCGAACTGGATGCTGCGCTTGAATTCAGCAATGATATTGAAGGAAATAAGAGCGAGATAGAGGAGGTTCTTACAAAGGCTGACAAGGAGCTCTTCAAGAGAGGTGCTCCGAAGGGAAAGGAGGATGAGGCCTCAGAGCTCAAGAGCTGGAGTATTAAGGGAAAAGTTTTGAATGTATCCATAGCGAGCGGGAGATATGTGCGAGCCACCGATGCGCTTCTCAGGCTGAGGAACCAGCTCAATATTCTTGGGGCAAAAATAAAGGTGGGAATAAGGAAGATCGAGATCAGGAAACTGGAAATAAAGGAGATTGAGCTTGGCAGGGAGCCCAAGGCGCCGGTTAAAATTGCATTCTATGTAGACAGCATAGAAGTAAAGGGCGATAAGGCAGACATCAAGTTCAGCCCCTTGCTGCCGGTAGAGGTTGTGGAAAGCGGCGGGGTTGACAGAATAATCGAGCTTGTTGTGGAAAAGGTCGAGAGGCAGGAGTACGAGGGGAAGGCGGAGGTAAAGAAGCTTCTCTGGGAGAGCAAGCCCAGGAAGATGTTTTTTGACAAGGACCCCAGTGCAGAGCTCGAGAGCATGAACTGGATAAGGAGAACCCACTCAAAGGGGCAGTTCGTCTATGGAAGGAATTTCACTTCTCTGGCCAATGCACTCAGAGAAATCATTATAGAGAACATGTACAAGCCCCTGGGCTTCAGGGAGATGATATTCCCCAAATTCGAACCGTGGGATGTGCCAAAGAAATCAGGTCATGCCAAGAGCATATACCCTGATGCTTACTATGTTATGGTGCCTAAGGTGAGCAGCCCAAAGGAGTGGGAAGATACAATGGATTACTTCCGGATAACAGGTGAGATACACAAGGAGAGCATAATGAAGAAGGTTGAGTCTGTGGGAATTCTCTCATACGCACAATGCCCTCCTTTCTGGCAGTTCCTCGAGGGCAAGGTTGTGAAGGAGGAGTCTCTTCCTTTGAATGTGTATGACTGGAGCGGACCCACTTACAGGAATGAGGCTGGCGGAACCCATGGAATTGCAAGGGTTGAGGAGTTCCACAGAGCTGAGACTCTTTTCATAGGCTCACCTGAGCAGGTCATAAAAATTGCAAAAGAGGTAGAAAATAAACTCACGTTCATACTTGATGAGCTGCTTGAGCTTGAGGTTAAGAAATATTCAGTAGTGCCTTGGTGGATGGCCCAGGAGGGGGATAAGAAGCTGTCTGATAACGCAACAGAGGGAGTCGGCACGGTGGATTTTGAGGCATATCTCCCCTACAGGGGTGAGAAGGACAAGAGCGAGTGGCTTGAGATTCAGAACGTCAGCGTGATTGGGGAGAAATACCCCAAGGCATTCAGCGTGAAATCCAGCAAGGGGGAGCTGTGGAGCGGGTGCGGCGGGGGCAGCTTTGAGAGGTGGATATGCGCATTGCTTGCCCAGAAAGGTCTTGAGGAGAAGAACTGGCCTGCTGAGGTCAGAAAGAGAGTTAAAATTGAGGACGAAGTGAAATTTGCCTAGCCATCTTTTAAGAGGAAGTTTTTTGTTAAATTTACAAAGAAGCTCGTTTATATCTTCGATGACTGTTATCAATTTATAGTATGTCTTCCTATTAATTAGAGGTTTGTTATGGGAGAGAAAAGCAAGGCAAAGTATGAGATGAAGAAGAAGCTCAGGGAGCTGAGCAACATCGCGGGTAGTGGAACCGAGCTGATTTCGGTGTATATCCCTCCGAAATATCCCATAGCAGACGTGAGCAACAAGCTAAAGGCAGAATACGGGCAGGCTGCAAACATAAAATCAAAAAGCACAAGGAAAAATGTTCTGGACGCGCTTGAGAAGATAATCAATTACCTCAAGATGTTCCGCGAGCCTCCTGAGAACGGGATTGCCATATTCTGCGGTAATGTTTCAGAGGAGCAGGGCAGGCCGGACATACGGCTGTACTCCATATCCCCTCCAGAGCAGATACACGTGCAGCTCTACAGGTGCGATTCAAGTTTCTTCCTTGAGCCTTTGGAGGAGATGCTTGAGGCCAAGGATACCTACGGACTTGTCGTTATGGATGGCAGGGAGGCCACAATTGCAGTGCTGAAAGGAAAGCAGACCAGAATAGTGAGAAAGCTGAATTCAACTGCACATTCAAAGCTGCATGGAAAGGGGGGGCAGAGCGCTCGTCGTTATGAGCGTCTCATAGAGGAGAGCATAGAGAAGTACTACAAACGAATTGGAGATGCGATGGACGAGGTGTTTGTCAACATCAAGAATCTCAGGGGGATAATAGTCGGCGGCCCAGGCCCGGCAAAGGAGGATTTCATGAAGCTGAGCCCCTTCAACTACCAGCTCAAGGTGCTGGGGGTTGTTGACACAGGCTACACCGAGGAGTACGGAGTGAAGGAGCTCACCGAGAAGGCGGAGCCTTTGATAGCAGAGCAGGAGGCGGTGAAGGAGAAGCTGCTTGTTGACAGGTTCATAAAGGAAGTGGTGAAAGACGGATTGGCAACCTACGGGGAGAAGGAAGTGAGGGATGCAATTGAGAAAAATAAGGTGGAACTGCTGCTCATCTCCGAAGGGCTTGACTTGAGGAGGTCCACAGCGGAATGCTCCAACTGCAGAAGAAAGGAGTCAGGCATAGTTGGCGAGCCCAAGGCGTGCTCCTGCGGTGGGAAGATGAGGGTTGTTGAGGAGAAGGAGCTGGCCGACGAGCTGATAGAGCTCGCTGAGTCAAAGAATGTCAAGGTTGAGATGATATCGACGGAAACCGCTGAGGGAAGCCAGTTCCTGCAGGGGTTCAGGGGAGTAGGGGCTTTCTTGAGGTACAAGTAGTTATATTATCTTTGAGATTGGGCAGTCTGCCAGGAAGTTATTGTCGCCTTCCATCACTGCTTTAGATTTATAGAAGGATGTTGAGTTTTTTGAAGAGTTGTACCTTATGTAGAATGCCATTGAGTTTGAGATAAGGGATTCGCATTCGCTGATTGATGAGTTAGTTGCCCCTGAGACGCATTGCCCCCCCTCGTAAACGAAGGTTTGATTCTTCAGGCGGTCGTACACGCCGATTTCTCCCAGCCTGCCAGCGGTATTAATCCCGCACTGCATAACCGCCCCCCTCGACGGCGCATTGCGCGTATCCATTACTATTGCAATGCTTTTGCTGCTGTTGAGCTCTTTTTTGAAATCGCTCAGGCTTATGGTCTGCTCGCCCGGCAGGTATGTGCATCCTGCTGCCAAGAAAAGCAGAATGATCAGAATGGGTATGCATCTTCTCATTGAACCACTAGCCGAGTACTTTTGTCACGGGGCATTCCCAGAAGAATTTCTCGTCCCCTTCAAAAACTGCTTTCTTTGTGTAGAAAACGTTGAATGTCGCTTTGTTCTCAACTCCGTTTTGCAGTATCAAGGCGGGGTTGACATCAATTACATCGAGGCATGAGGATCTGCTCAGGGTGTTATTTTGAGTGATGCAGGTGTCATTGTCGAATTTATAGTAGATTACGCTCTTGCTGAGTGACTCTAGCTTGGATGCAATCTTTGAAGAGCAGTTTGTAATACTCTCCCTCACTGTCCCGTTGAGGTTTGTCAAGTCGGCAACCAAGCCAATTCTGTTTGAGCCTCTGAACTCTGAGATGAAAGGCCCGAAGGTTGTTGGGTGGGACTGCATGTCAACTACATTGTAGATGGTGAGCGAACCGAGCACTAGGAGCAACAGGAAGAAGGCGAATATGAAAGCCCACAGCAACTTCGCCAATCTGTGCAGCTCTATCTTCCTTGAGCGTACTAAGTAGAAGAATACCGCCAGCACTGCGATGAATACTATTATGTCTAGGATGACAAGCAGTACTCCAATTATTGTCGGTGCATCCTTCTCCTTGTCGGCATAGGAGAGCGGCACGAAGGATTTTATGATGCTGAGTGAAAGCGAGACTACAGGCTTTGCAACAACTGCCAGAAGATTGTTCACCTGCTGGGAGCTGGCAACTGCCTCTTCATCCCTTATCGAATTAGCGCTCAGCCGTATATCGTTAAGCTGGTCCGTAAGATTGTTGACTTGTGATATGAGCATTGGGGATTCGTTATAGATTGTAAATTCTATTGATGCTTTCTGCGTGTTCATATCTTCCAGTCTGCTCTCGGCAACAATATTATCAGGCTCTACGTACAGTTCGGCCTCGAAAAGTGCGTCTGATGATGAACTATTGGCCGTCACCATGGCATCATAGGATGCAAGAAGGCCGGATATGTATGAATCCATTGCATTTGCAGTCTGGGAGAAGTTCTGCGCGAGCAGTTCTGCTTTGCTGTAGTTTCTGGCATCTCCAAGCTGCCTTATTGATACAAGCATGCTATCAAGTTCAGATAGTTTACCGGATGTTTGGTTGTCGCGAATGTGCAGGCGCAGCTCATTCGCCTTCGCAGTAATGTTGTTCTTGATAGCAAGCCATGCGGAGTATTCGGCATCAAACGCCTCTCTCTGCTCCCTTACGGTCCTGTTGAGCTTCCTTTCCCAAGTATTGTTTGCAATAGATGCAATCTGGTCGGCTATCATGCTCTGAGTTGGAACCCTGGAGCTCAGGGAGTTTGCCATTTGAACTGCATTATTCAGAGCAGAGAGGTTGTATGATGAATAGAAGTCCTTGCAGAACTCCAGTGCATCCTGGCTGTGAGTAATGCTATATCTCTCGTAGATTTTGGAAACCGGCAGCACGCCCAGGTCATTCACAGCAGACTGTATTGAAGTCAGGCTGTCCCTCACAGCAGTCAGGGAGGATGAGACATCGGAATTAACATTCGCCAGATTGTTTTCAAACTTTGATGTATTGCTGTAGATTATACCAAAATTATATGACATTCCCATAGTTGCTTGGGCAAGAGGGCTTGACATCGGGTCCGGGGAGGTGAGTGTATGGGCCATGTAGTCGTGGCAGACAGGGACTGAGCGGCAGGACTCGCAAGTATTATCCACAGTGCATGTCAGGTACGGCGAACCGTCCGGTTTGGCCAACCCGGTTATAACCCTGCACTCAAGTTCGTTTGGACCCCTGCTCGAGAGGAAGAAGTTGAAGGATGAGTTCAAATTGTCCAATTCCGATTTTTTGGGGTATGCGACAATCTTATAATAATCACCTAGAATTACGGATATCTGTCCCGGGTCCTCAACAAATGATGCGTTTCCGCTCATGTTGAGCAGGAATGTATACTTGGAGCTTATCATGACAATTGAGTAGTTTCCGTATGAGAGGACGGCATTGAATACCTGCACATTCGTTGAATAGTTTTCTCCTTTGTAGAGGTATGGAATCGTGAAGTTTGTTATATTGAACTGGGCCTGCGAAATTGAAGCCACCAATAGCAAAGACAGAAGTAAAATTCCCTTTCTCATCTGATCGCCTCGGTAAGAAATTGGGGAGACCCATATATAAACTTAATTGTAATCCAACGGGCAGCGCATAAGCTGGTAGTGATGAAAATAAAAAAGAAGGAAAAAGGGCTTTCGCCCTTTTAGACTATCTACTGTGCTGCAGTTATCAAGTCCGCTATGAACTTGTTGGCAGCGGTCGTTGTGTCGACTCCGTTGAATCCTGCAACAAGGATTCTGTTGTTGCCGACTGGTTGTGCTATGTAGTCTCCTGCCTTAACCAGTGTCAATGAGCTGCCTTGCATCGTAGATGCAGCAACTGTGTTGACTGCTGGACCTCCAACTACTATCAAAGTAGCAGAGATATCAGCCTGGCTGTCAAGGACTACTAGTGGCGCAGATGCCGGGTCTAGAGCAGTTCTCACATTGGCAGCTGTTACCGATGGAGTTGCCATTAATCCGCTCTGGCCTGTCACTGTGCACTGTGCGTTTGGACCTGCTGTACAAGTTCCAACTGTCGAGGTGATGCTGTCGACCTTTATGGTCACTCCACCGCCGACGTTGGCGCTGTCATTTACAGCAAGAGGCCCAACTGTGGTTGCAGTAGTCGTGTTTGCTCCCTGGCTCTTCACGAAGAACTTCAGCTCACCAAGCTTCCTTGCTCTGTTGAATACAACAGATTGGGTGTCCATTCCTGCAAGCTGGGTGCCTCTCTCAGAGTAGTAGCCTATCTCCGCTGTGGTAGAGCCTATTGGAGGCATTTCCGCGCCTACTCCTGAAACTCCCGCGTACCTCACTTGTCTTGTCGCTGAGGTTGACAGCAGGAACTTGGCCTTGTAGTCGTTGTCAGAGTATATTGGCACTCCCCATGTGTCGGTAACTCCGGCTGTGGATGATGCCGCCTCTGTGAAGCTAAACAACGATTGCTGTGGTTGTGATCCTACTCCTGAAACAACTGCATCTGTGTAGTTGGTGCTGTAAGTTGCATTTGCGTAGGTCATTACCCAGTCGTAGCTTGATGCGTCTCCTGCCATGTAGTACATCGATTGGAGGTAGTCCAGCTTGTAGTAGCAGCTTCCTGATGGTTTCTGGAAGATTATGTCTCCATCCTCTGCTACTGATGCGTTTGAGCTCTTGCTGCTGCCGTTACCAAGGTATATATAGAAGCTCTGCGCTGGGAATTGGTCTGCACCTAGCAGGAATGCGGACTTCACGTTGGATTGCACCATCATGAAGTTGCCTGAGAGGTAGCCAATTGCGCTTCCGGTTCCTGTGCACTGTGAATCGTAGTTGGTCTGCACTGTAAAGCCAGACTGCTGCGATATCTGCATGCTTAGTGTGTCGTAGTCTGAGGTTCCCAGAGTTATTCCACCAAACTGTAGCTGGAATGCAACTGGTGTGGTTATTACATTGTATGTGTCACCAGAGCCAAGCTCTTCAGATGGACTCGGGAAGTGGTTGTCGAATAGTATTATCTTCCTCAGCGAGTCTGCGCTCTTGCTCGTGTATGTCGGGTCCTTGTTTCTCCAAACAAGCCTCACATACCAGTTCGTGTTGTCGCTGTTGAGCTGCTGCCCATCGTTCATGGTGAACTCCTGGGAGTACACGGCCATTTCAGCCCACTTTGCGTATGCATAGTAACCTGGGTTTGTCTTGTATACCTTTATTCTAATCTTGGATCCATCTGGTGCTGTCCATGTGTATGAACTACCAGCGTTGGGGTCGATCTTGTCCTCTTTCAGAAGCGCTCCGGTAGAGTCATATATGGCAATTGAAGCCTCGGACTGTGCTCCGGCTCCTAGTGGTGCCTCAATATCAACCAGCTTCAATGTGTATGCGCCGGCTGTGAGGTTTTCACCAACATGCACAATTCCATATGCGCTCTCCTTTGCCAGGTTTATCGAACCACCAAAGCACTCTGACGTTGTAGTTGTCAGCAAGTTGCCTGCTGAGGCAATGTTGTCTGCTGCACATACCGTGTCACTTGGCGGGCTCATGGAACTTAGTATGTAGGTGTCACCAAGGAATCCTACGTGCACCCTGTGCCTTGCTGTCTGGTCTGTGTCAGGGCAGTATGCGTAGTTGGCTGCGTTGTCGCTGTTGTTCTGGTAGGACGTAGCCAGGTTCAGTGCTGATGTTGCATCACAGGTTCCTGCTGGAATTCCAGCGTCGTCCTGCGTGAAATCAACCTGATACGAACCCTTTACTTTCTGCGCTACGAGGGCTTTCTTGTTGGAGCCGTCGTATGCACCTTGGCCTTGGAACCACAGTGTCTGCTCCTCTGTGTACTGCTTGTTTGCGTAGGGGTCAGTTACAGATGGTGACGAAAGTGCAGCATAGTCGGTTGCACTCACCTTCCTAAACGATGCCCACAGTCCCGAAGAGACTGAGCTTTGGGCATAGTAGTAAGGAGACCTGTCTACCGTTGAGCTGTATATGTCGTCTGCCCCAGTTATCAATCTGTTTTCCAACTTCTTGTCAATCCAGTCGTTTATGTAGAGGTTGAACGTGTTCACACCGCCTATTGTGCCAGGTACTGTCACATCAAGTGTGACTTTCTGGTTGCTTACGGCGCATGTTCCCGCTCCTCCAGCACCACTCACTGTGCATCCTAGATTTGCAGTTCCACCAACTGTTGCCGTTATGGCCTGGGACTTAAAAGCCAAGTTCCCAATCAATGCGGCTATATTGGCTGCTGCTACACCGTCGGATGCCGCTGCATTCGCTCCGACTACAACCTTAACCTGTGGCGCACCCTCTGCACTTATTATTGGTGTGTTACTATAGGTCACAGCCCCTGCATACGCAAGAGTTGCTCCTAATATAGCTGCGCCAGCAGCTAAGGCCGCAATCCTTTTTACATTCAATCCTTTCAATTTCTCACCTCGTTTTTATGTCGCCTCGTACTTTGGGCATCTAATACAAGGATTACCGGCGACCTTTGCCCATGCACCCTTATCTCATACGCTGCCAAAAGCCTACTTCGGCACGCATCAATAATGGTTATCGTAGTGATTAACTTTAGAGGCTATTTAAAGGTTTCTGAGATATAGCAATTTTAATTTATAAATTAAATATTAAATTACGTCATCTGTCGAATATAGACTTCGGTTTTACGACGGTAATGCTACTTTCTTTCGCCATACTCTTCCAAGAACTTTATGTACACCTGTAGATGCTGCAGAGTAACAGAAGGCCTTCTCTTTGAAAGTATTCGGTCCATTGTTTCCATAGACAGCGTTGTTTTCCTGCCACCTATCCTCTTTCTCACAAGTTCCATCTTCGCTTCTTGGCAAACCGAGGCTATGTCTGCTCCGGTGAATCCCTCTGTCTTGGCTGCCAATGTTTCCAGATTGAAATCCTTGTCAAGAGGTATTTCCGAAAGATTGAGCTGGAAGATATTCTTCCTGTTCTCAAAAAGAGGCGGAGGAACAAGTATTATCTTGTCAAGCCTTCCAGGCCTCAGCAGAGCAGGGTCTATCCTCTCAGGCTTGTTTGTTGCCGCCACGAACATTACCTGCTTGAGCTCGCTGACCCCATCCATCTCATCCAGGAGCTGGGCGACAAGCTTCTCGTTCTCAGGTGAGGAGTAATGGTCCCTGCTTGGGGCAATGGCATCTATCTCATCTATGAAAATCAAAGCTGGCGCTCTCTCCCTTGCCCTGTTGAAGCTTTCCTTTATTATATTCACGGCGCCCATATAGCCTGCCTTCGTGAGGTCAGCACCGCTTATGTGTATGAACGCAACGTTGAGCTCGTTGGAAGCTGCCTTGACTATCATTGTCTTTCCGCATCCTGGAGGACCAAAAAGCAGTATTCCCTTGATTGGGGTCACCTTATATTCTTTTAATATATCTTCATGGAGAAGGGGCATCTCTATTGCCTCAATGAGGAGCTGGCGCACGTCATCAAGCCCTATTACGTCCTCCCATCTCGTCTTTTCAGCCTTATTCCTTTCCTTCTGGGGAGCTGTGCGCCTCTCAAAGTCCAGCTTGAACTTTTCATAATCCTGAAGGTCTGATATGGACACGCTTGGCTTGACAGTCTCCATAACCGAAATGAACTGTTGCATTGAAACTGGGATCACTTCGTTTGTCTCGCTTGCAATCTTGGCAACCTTCCTGGCTGCCTCCATGCATATGTTCTGTATATCTGCTCCGGAATACCTATCTGTCTTCTCAGCCAGCTTGTCGAAGTTGACGTCATCGTTGAGCGGGAAGTTTTTCGTGTGAAGTTTGAATATCAGCTTCCTGCCCTCTTTGTCCGGGAGAGGCATATAGATTATCTTGTCAAACCTTCCAGGCCTCAGCAGAGCCTTGTCAAGCTCCTCGGGCACATTTGTTGCCCCTACAATTATTACGTTCTTTGTAGACTTGACCCCATCAAGCTCTGAGAGAAACAGCGCCATAAGCCTTGGAGCGACGTCATCTGACGAGTATTTGCTTCTGCTCCTGCCTATGGAGTCTATCTCATCAAAGAACAGCACGCAGGGTGCCATTGACCTGGCTATCCTGAAAAGCTCGCTTACATTTTTCTCGCTCTCCCCGTACCACTCGGAGAGCAAATCGCTGCATTTCACATAGTAAAAGCCTATCTTCATCTCCCTTGACAGTGCACGCATTATCATGGTTTTACCAGTACCTGGAGGGCCGAAGAGCAGTATTCCCTTCGGAGGCTTCAACCCGTAGGCGGTTGAGAGCTCCTTCTTGGTGAGAGGCCAGATGATTGCCTCCACAAGCTCCTTTTTAGTCTCCTCATAGTTGCCCACATCTTCAAGGGACTCCACTCCGGGAGAAATGCCCAGGTCCTGTATTCCGAACTTCCTGAACTTGCCGGCCTTCTCCATTTTTGTGACTGCGACCTCCCTTGAGATGTCTAATCCGTTGTATTCAAGGAAGAACACAAGGGCTATTCCAAGAAACACGCTTGGGAAAACCATCGGGTTGAAAGGCTGGCGGGATATGGCGCATGAAAGCCAGTAGCCTATGGGGATGAGCAGGGAGGAGGCGGTTGCGATTGAACTCCGGTATTTGCTGTTGAGAACTCCCGCTATGGAGCCTGTCAGGAATGCTGCAACAATCCAGCAGATGACCTGTATCAATGCCGAATCAGAAATGAAGATTATTATCAGCGCATTCATTATTGCATTTATTGAGGTGTTGACATACTGCACGCTGTCCCATTTGTAAAGGTTCCCAAAGGCCTGCACAAAATCGTCCCCCAGCTGCGTTATATCCGGCGCCAGCACGTGTTTTGCAAGTGCTTTGAACTCGCTTTCTTGGTGTCCGTAGAGATCTGAAAGCTTTGCGGGGTTGTAGACGATGAATGCACTGTTGATTACGCTGTTTTCGTTTATGCCCCACATCACGGATATTGTGAGAATAAGAAACACCGTTATTAAAGTTATGATTGCTCCTCTTTTGGAGCCGAGATAGAGAGCTGCGAAGGTTAGGAAAGAGGGGACGAAGAACCCAAGTGAATTGAAGGGCGAGAGCACTGTTATGAACAGTACGCATATCACATGCCAGTAGGTGAACGACGCGATTAGAGTTACTGAGATGACCAGTGTGAAAAACCATGCAAAGAGAGGCGACTGGTAGGCAACTGCCGGGAATGCAATGACTGTGCTAGCCATAGTCCCGGCTGGAGCGTGATAATATGCTATGAAGCCGACAAGAACGATTATGAAAGGTATGAACCAAAGAGGGTAGAATGGGAATGTTATGAGCAGGAAGAGGCAGCCGGCCATGACGAGCAGAGCATTAGCAAATGCGACATTCTCCTCAAGCTCTTTCAGGGCTGCCTTGAGTCTTAGGTCTTTGAGAGACTTGAACTTTGCCGTCTTCTTTGTTTCTTCTGTAAGCTTGCCAAGCAGGGACTCAAAGTCGCCCTTGACAACTTCCTTGGGAGTCTCCTTCTCAAGCATTTTGGTGGGCATAGAACCACATAGAACCATGTAGAATAGTTATTACTATATTTAATACTTATATAAATAAAGTGATGTTAGGTTAGTGAGAGCAGTTAGGTTAGTGAGAGCATGGGTAAAACCAAAGAAAAAACCATGAGGTGGGAGCTGTTCGCTTCCGTGCTTGTCATAGTTCTATTGACTTTCATTTACATAGCAAACCCGACAGAGTTTGTGATGAAAAGGCTGCATACACTAGGTTACCTCGGCGTTTTTCTCCTGATGTTTATATCAAGCGCCACAATCCTGCTCCCGGTTCCCGGCCTTGTTGGAGTTCCGGTTGCAGGAATGCTCCTCAACCCTCTCCATGTCGGAATTGTAGCCGGCATCGGAAGCGCGCTGGGAGAGCTAAGCGGTTATTGCGCAGGATGCGGCGGCAAGCTAGTCATTGAAAAAAATAAAACAAGAGTTTACAAAACTGTAAAAAGATGGATGAAGAGGAATGGCTTTATAACAATCTTCGTATTCGCAGCTATCCCAAACCCTTTCTTTGATGTTGCGGGACTTGCTGCGGGGACATCGGATTACCCCGTATGGGAGTTCCTACTTGCATGCCTTCTGGGCAAGATATTGAAGTGCGTTGTGCTGGCATACCTAGGACGCTCCCTTGTATGATCACAATGCTTGCACAATTCTTTTTCTCAGCGATTCGTCATTTCCCTTCATATCCTTTATTTTCTCAGCAAGCTCTTTCTCCCCCATCATCCCAAGCCACTGGGAGAAATGCCCGCCGTTCGCGTGGAAGATAACCGAGGAAAGCGGAGCTATTTTCACTGTCCTCACAAAGTCCGCCACGCTCTTCACCCTTCCCACCTCCCTTCCATCCGGCATTTTGAATACGAATTCGCTGCCGGGCTGGCAGGGTGCCGTGGGATACGGCTTAGGTTTATATCTTGCCATTCCCTCACCTCCTCTCCTCAATCTTCAACTTCTGCTTCAGCCTGTGCCTAAAGTCCTGAAGCACATTCATGAAATTTATAAAACCATCATAGGGTGTATCAAACGGGGAGAAGTACTTGTGCACGTCGCCGTCCGCCCAGGATTTCGTGCAGAGGTAGTACAGCTGGTCGCTGTTCTGCAGCATCCTCCAGATTCTCGTAAGCTGCTCGTCATCTGCTTCCCTCACCATGGGCTCCAGCCCCCCAAGCATCCTGAAGCAAACCCTCTGCATCTCATTGCCAAGCCACGCTGAGGCATCCCTCTCCATATCCGCCCATGAAAGCGGAGTGGGCACGTCAATTTCACCCACAGGCTCAAGCGCGACCAGCTCGCTCGGTGTTTTGAAATTCAAGTTGTTATACTTCAGTATCTCTTCGGGCATCCTCTTAAGGAATTCAAATATGCCTGTGTCCTCCCACTGGTGCTCTCCGAAAGTCTCATAATCCATGAATATGTTGAGCAGCTGGCCTTCTGATCTGCTGAGCCATGCTGCGTATTTATCCGCAGTGAGGGGATACTCGCTCCACCAGCGTGCTGAAAACCTGTATGCGACATCATCGCTGAGCCTGTAATTTCTGAGGAATGCCTTGAGCGTGCTGCATCCCTTCACCCTGTAGAGGTAGTTGGGGCTCCTCCAGCCGAGAATTCTCTCAAAACCTTCAGTGACCATCCCCTTGTAACCCATCTCCTCAACAAGCTTCGCTATTTCGTTTGTGAAAAGAGCCTCGGTGTTTCTGAAAACAACGGGCTTGCATTTGAAATATTTTTTAAGCGCTTTTGTGTGAAGCGCGACCTGCTCCTTGAATTCCGTCTTATCCTGGAAGAGGCTGCAGAGAGAGTGGTCGTATGTCTCGTCAAGAAAATCAACGCATCCTGTCTTTGCCAGCTCCTCAAACGACTCCAGCACCTTCGGGTTGAACTCGTTGCACTGGTCGAGAAATACTCCTGTGAGGCTGTAGGATATTTTGAATTTTCCGTCGAATCTGTTTATCAAATCAAGCATAATTGAGTTTGTGGGCAGGTAGCATTTCCTTGCAACCTTCTCAAACACTTCCCTGTTCAGCTTTTCATTGAAGTAAAGCTTGTATGCATCTTCGTTGTTGTCCTCAAAAATAGAGAGGCGCCTCATTCTGAGAGGCTGGTGCACCTGGAAGTAAAAACATATTGACGGCATCAAACCAACTCTCTGTAAACGCTGAGCGTCTCATCTGCTGCCCTGTCCCAGCTGAACTTCTTCGCATCCTCAACTTCATTCATACCCATTGTGTGGTTGAGCACCCGGTACTTGAGCAGTGCTATAATGTACTCCGCCATCTTGTTTACATCCCAGAAATCAACCTTCAAGCAGTGCGGGGTAATTTCACTCACACCAGACGTCTTTGAAAGTATTATCGGAGTGCCGCTTGCCATTGCCTCAAGGGCAGTTATACCAAACGGCTCTGAAACGCTGGGCAGGACGTACACATCGCTCTTCGCATATGCTTCCTGAAGCTGGCTCTCGGGCAGGTAGCCGAGGAATGTGACCCTGTCGCTTATGCCAAGTTGGATGGAGTAGTTTATGAGGTATGGGAGCATGTCTCCCCCTCCCGCCATGACAAATCTGACGTTCTTCACAACTGACAGAACCTTCTGGGCTGCCTGCAGGAACTGCACAGGCCCTTTCTGCTCTGCCATTCTTCCGAGGAACAGCACAACCTTCTCTTTTGAGTACTTCCTTACCTCCCACTTCTTCTTGAATTTGTCGGGGTCAACTCCGTTGTAGACAACTCTTATTCTGTTGCAGTCAGCTCCGAATTTATCGGTAAGCTGTTTCTTCATCATGTGGCTGACTGTGATAACCCTGTCGGCAGAATGCACTCCTATTCTCTCAATATCGAGAATCTGCTGGTTGGGCCCCATGCCTGAACGGTCGTATTCTGTGGAGTGCACAGTGAAAACATGCGGCCTCTTTATCTTCTGCTTTGCAAGCACTGCAGCCCTCACAGTAAGCCAATCGTGGTTATGAATCAAATCGTACCTTTTCTCCCTGTTGTTCTTCTCCACTTCCTCTGCGCATTTGATGTTGTATTGTAGAACATGACTCATGAAGTCTGAACCGTAAGCCTCCCTGGCCGTATAAGGACCGAAGTGGACCGGCATCACCTGAATCAGCCTTGGAGTGGTTCCCTTCATCTCGAACTCTGTGCGCGGCATGTAGAAATCTACTTCAATGCCCTTGCGTGCGAATGCGCTTGTGAGCTCATAACAATGGACTCCAAGCCCTCCGCTCTTGAAAGGGGGGAACTCCCATCCTAGCATTGCTATGCGCACAAGTTCACCTCTTACCTCCACCCTAGACTATAAGCTAGATACTGATTATGATTGGTAAGCAAAGGTTTATAAAGCAGATTGCTTGAAAATGAGTAGGGAAGTTTTAAAATTTTTAACGTCTGAGAATTTGGGCATTTTTAAAATAAACGCATTTTGAGTAAAAAAATGATTGGCAGTATCAAATTTGATAGTTACTTTTACGAATTAGAAATAGGAAGTTGGGGCATTTGTGATACAAATCACTTCTGAAAAAAACGTTCACTTTTTGATTTTTCTGGATATAGTGAAAAAAGCGGAAAAATGATTGTTTACGGCGTATGATTGTTTTTGGATTCGATGCAGAGCATGCTTAGCAGAAGCGAGTGAGAAATCCCACACTCTTTAGAGGTGGGATGAAAGCGAGCTATGCAAAGAAGATGTATGTTATCTCAATTTCACTGGAAAGCTACCCCTCCCAGAGGTTTATAAAGGGAAAAATCGACGTAAATAACGTCTATGAGTCTACAAATTCAGAATCTACCCTTCAAAAACACAGGAGAAGGAAATGCAAAGGCACTTGTGGGTATCCAAGGAACTCTGGAATGAGATGCTTGCTTTTACAAAGGAGATTTACAACAATTACCAAAGATTTCCAACAAAGAGAGCCTTGAGGGAAATGGTCAAACAGTCAGGCCTTTTCTCCCAGGTTGGCCAGGAACTTGTAGATAGGTTGATTGATGCCCTCCATAAGAAGATGGAGATGAAGAAAAAAGGAGAGAAGGGAGGTTTCCCGCGCTTCAAGTCTTTTGAGAGGATGAAGAGTCTGCATTACCCGCAGTATGAGACTGGTTTCTGGCTTGACAAGAAACTCAAGGTAACCCCTTTTGGGGAGATTGCAATAAAGAAGCACAGGGAGATAACAGGCAGAATCAAAACTCTGACTTTGAAAAGAGAATCATCTGGAAAGTGGTTTGCTATTTTTACTGCTGAAACACTCAAAGAAATTCCAAAAGAAAACAATGGGGAGGCAGTTGGCCTTGACTTGGGGCTGAAAACATTTGTAACTTTGTCTAACGGTTTGAGGATAAGCAACCCAAGGCATTTCAAGAAACATGAGGAAGAGCTTGCATTCATACAAAGGAAGTTCTCAAAGAAAATCTCAAAGAAAAAGAAAGGAAGCAAAAACAGGAAAAGGGCAAAACATAAAGTTTCCCTGATTCATGAGAAAATAACAAATACTAGAGCAGACTTCCTTCATAAAA
>JACCLF010000043.1 GCA_013425405.1 Microcaldota archaeon
CGGCAAGCTGATGAACCCGCCATCAAATGGTCTCTCATTACTCTTATATCTCTCATAAACAGTCTCCATCGACTCTATATGCGCCTCATCATCATTGTAGAAAATTATCGGTGTATCCAAGCTCATGCACTTGCCGCTTGAGAATTTTCCGAAAGCCTCTGTTATTGCCTGCGTCTCAACACCGCCGCCTATAAGGTTGTCAAGCTCCTTTGAACCAGTAGTTAACTTCCCTATGATTTTTCTTCTCTCGAGAATCTTGTCTGCAGTCTCATAGCCCATCTCCAGCGCATCCCTTGCAGCTCCTATAGTCTTCTTGGCAGTTTCAACCCCTATCTCTGCAACCTCCTGCAGCTCATAGGGCGATGATGCAGCTATCTTCTCAAGCGAGTCATAGCCAGCTTTTCTAAGCTTCTCCGCAGTCGCATCGCCAACTCCTGGCAAGTCCTCAAGATTTTTAACCTTCTTTTCCTCCTTCCCCATGTTAACACCTCTCATAAACCATAAAGATCATTATCCACTCTGAACTTCGGCAGAGTATGCTTAAGCTTGTGATACAAAGAAATGAACTCTTCCGCCTCCCTTCTCACGTACTCCGATATTTTTTCGTATTCTTTATTTAAATACCACGCTGGAACCTTATCACCATCATTCGGCTTCCTGCAGAATTTGTCAAGCCCGCTCCCTGCAAACTTGAACCCGTTCATGCCGAGGCAGATGTCCTTTAAATCTATCCTCGGAAGCTGGGTGAAAAGGAACCACTCATCATAAACCACACCGTACTTTTCAGCCCTTGCCTTCAGCATGCCCAAATCAAACATGAGATTCTGCCCAACTGGAATAAACTGCCATGCCCTTTTTGGATTGAGGAGCTTCGAGAAACCCCTTATCATCTCCTCCTCCCCAAGCTCCCATTCCTTAAGAACCTGCAGAGGTCCGGCCGGGTTTCCTGTTTCATCAAGCTTCTGGAACTGGATTGTGATGAGCTTGTATCTCTCAGGATGTAGCTCGCTCTCCCCCCTTATGAAAAGCTCGTACTCCTCCCCTTCGCATGCAACTTCCGTGTCGAAGTAGTATTCTGGCATGGATTAATTCAACTTCTGAAGGTTTTTAAAGCTGAGGAAGGGGTAGCTTTCCAGTGATCTAAACAATCCTCTCAATAACAAACTCCATCTTCCCTGTGCTCCTGTTCTTTCTTGCATTTCCCCTTACGACAATCTTCCTCCCAACAAGCTCATCTCTCTTCAGCTCAAGTATTGTAGCTGCATCAACATCATGCGGAATAGTTTTGACTCCAAGAAAATCTTTGGCGTTTCCACCGATGAACAGACCGTCAACCTCACCGCTTTCATCCCTAAGCAATGCCCCAACAGTCAGTTTCGTAGGATCATTAGAAATAATGCTAGCATTCGCAACAGTTACCTCCACTTCGGCAAGCATTCCCTCTTTCAAACCAGATATTGAAACTCTTTCCGCTTTCTCAGTTTTAATCTCCGGCATCGTCACATTCTTCGGGTTCACTATCACCCTGCTCCTCCAGTCCGCATGCAGCTCCTTTCCAAATACTCCTTTCTTAACGTATCCATCCTCAACCTTCACCACATCGCCAACTTTCACCCTCTCTGCAAGCTCTGCGTTGTTCTCCCATAACGTAAGTCTCGCCCTGTCGCTTCCATCAGAAATGAGAAGAGTTGAAACCTGCTTCTTCCTGCCATTCTTTTCAAACGAGTTGACAGCCCCAACCTCAAGCACTTCTGCAACAAAATCCACGCTTCCCATCCCCTCCTCCATCTCCCCAATTTTCCTAAAACTGCTGGCAACTTCAGGCAGTTTGCCCCTCTGCTTGACTTTCAGCACCTCGCCACCCATTGAGAGGTGTACCTCCCCGGAATCTTTAACATTTGCACCGAGCACATCCACTATATCCCCCTTCTCAATAACCCCTTTCTCAACCAGCTCGACATCCCTGTTCCAGAGCACAAGGACACCCTCCCCGCTCTCATCAGCTACTGAGATATTGCAGACTTTCCCTCCTTTGCCGTTCTTCTCAAACTTCCTCGGAGCGAGGATTTTCATCACTCTCACATGCAGATTAACATCCTGCATGCCAGGAGAAAGATTCTTCACAGGAGTGAACTGCAACTCATCCCTCTCACTTTCCACCTCAACCCCCAGCTCCTTTGCTATTGAATAGAGTGCTGCAGACTCATTTATCAGCCCGTTGAACTCCTCCTGCCTCTTCCTGACCGTCTCGGAAAGCTCTTTCTCGCCTATTTTTTTCTCTTTCATTATTGCCTTCCTTATGTCCTCTGGGTTTTTCAGGAATTCGAGCATACTCAATTATTAATTGAAAAGTAATAAATTCCTTCATGAAAAAGATTGCAGAAAATCTTCTGGAGATAGAAGGGAAGAGTCTCTGCTCCAATGTATACCTACTCATTCATGGAAAGAAAGCTCTAATGATAGACTCCGGTGACGGGAGCAACTTTGAAGAAATTGAGAAAGCCCTTAGTGGCTTGGAGCTTGCCAAAGTCATACTAACGCACGGCCACCTGGATCATATCGGCGGAATGCGTTATCTCAAGAAGCAGGGTCTGCTGCATAAAGCTGACCTTAAGATATTGGATGATTTGAACTCCTGCTTCCCAGCATTCTCAAAAGCACCGCGCAACATCTCAGAACTCATTTCAAAATTCATAAAATTCGGCGGGTTTGAGCTTGAGGTCATCCACACGTCAGGTCACACCCCTGGCTCCGTATGCCTTTTTGACAGGAAGAGTAGAATCCTCTTCTCAGGAGACACCCTCTTCGCAGGTGGCTATTTTGGCAGGACAGATTTGACAGGAGGAGACGGACAGGAACTCATGAAATCGCTTGAGAAGATAAAGAAGCTGAACTACAAGGTTCTATGCCCCGGGCATGATGAAATAGAATGCGTAGTATAACTAGCTGGCTTTCCCTTTTTCAAGAATCTCCAGAATAGTCCTTCTTATGTGCTCGGGCTCCTCCTTCTTAACCTCTTCAACGGCAACCTCCAGCCCCCTTGTGAGATGAGCATAGCCCATTGTCCTAGCCAGCTCAGGCACCCAATCCTTGAACACCTTATCAACAATAGTGACCCACTCGCGGTCTCCTTTTTTCACTCCACTCCTTGCTTCCTCTATTCGGTTGTTTATCCCCCTGTAAAGCCCGAAGCTTGCCTCAAGGCATTCATTGTACTCTTCAGAATTCCCCCTGCCGGGAAGAAGGTTCTCTGCAATGCGCACCATCATTTTGAAGTCGGCGAATTCATGCTGCCCAGTCTGTTTTGTGAGCTTTCTCACCTCATCAAAAACTGCATTCGAATCCAGCTTGGTCTCCTTAAGCTCCTCAGCAAAATTTTCAAGCAGCCTGGATGCTTCCCTTCTCTGCTTGGTTGGATGGAATTTCTCCAGCTCGTCGCCAAATGCTTTTGAAACTTCGGGCGATATGCCAAAAACATATCTAATAAATTCACTCGCTTTTTCCGCTTCTTCCTTAACTTTTATAAAATCGGGAGTATTTTCCGGGCAGCACAGCCTCTCAAAAATATTTATTTTTATCTGGGAATCCAGTTTATCAATTCTCTCTTTTGTTGCAAGCTCCGGATTCTTTTTCATCAGTTCTGTATACACTTTCATTGCCAGATTGCTTATGTATTCGTCTCTCTCCCCCATCATCTCTCCAACTTTGTCAACAATTTTCGGAGTAACCAGAATTTTATCCCCAGATCTTCTTAAAAGCTCGAATAACTGCTTAACCTGTGTGTCTCTATTCTCCAAGCAGTCAAGAGCGTAGCGTTCCACCTCGCTCCTCATAGGCACTTTCCCCCCATCCAGCTTCTTCTGAACTGCCATGGATAGATTATAGCAATTGAATTATTTAAATTGAGGGGACAGCGCAGATGGGACATGCCCATCCATTTTCTGTCATGGGCTTCCTGCTTCAAAGAACACCCATCAAGTTCTCAGTCAGGCTTTCATTCCCGCATGCCCTGCGGTATTCCGCCCCTATGCTTGACCTGCCGGCTTTATGCAATACAGGCATACCTAGGTGGTTCGTGTTGCGACTCCCTCACGCCTTATGGGTTGGCGGTGTAGCGTTGACTTCCCACTCACTTTTTAAATGTCAAGATACGAAATATCGGTCATATGAGGAAAAGGCAGACTGTAAAGAATAAACCACAAAAGCCCAGCGCAGGCAGGAAGCCGCTCATGCTAGTCACCGGGGCAGGCGGCAGACTGGGCAAGCACCTGTTGAATCTTCTGCTTGAGAAAAAGGCAAGGGTGAGGGTGCTCGCGAGGGCAGGAGCAGAGGTCTCATTCCCAAGAGGAGTTGAAGTTTTCCCAGGAGATATCACACACCCCATAACGCTGTTTGACGCAGTCAGAGGAGTTGACGTTGTCTTCCATTTAGCTGCGCTTGTGGACTATGTAAGCTCTGAGAAGAGACTTTTTGACGTCAATGTTGAGGGGACAAAGAACCTCCTGAAAGTATGTGCAGAGGCCGCCCCGAATCTGCAGAGATTTGTCTACTGCAGCTCAACTTCCGTTATGGGAAAAGAGCTTGCGGAGATACCTGCAAACGAGAAAACAGAATGCCTGCCGACAGACAACTACGGGTTCTCAAAGCTCATGGCAGAGAAAGCCGTGCTGGAGTACAAGAAAAGATTTCCGATAGTTATAATGCGGCCCGCAGTCATATACGGAGAGGGGTTTGATGAAGGCTACTTCCCAGTGCTAAAGCTCATCAAGCATAACCGGATGCGGATAATAGACTCAGGCAATAATGTCATACCGTTTGTCCATGCAGAGGATGTTGTCAAGGCTCTCCTCCTTGCAGCTGAGAGCAAGAAAGCGCCAGGTCATATATACATAATAGCCGGAGCGGAACAGATGACACAGAAAGAGGTTTTCGAGATTGCTGCCAGGGAGCTCGGTGTAAAGCCGCCTCACCAGCACATACCGCACTTCCTTGCAGAATTCGGAATACAGCTCTCCTACCCGCTGAGCTTTCTGGGGTGGAGGAAAACAAGAGTTGATTTGGAGAATCTGGCGGTTCTTTCATCTCACAGGATTTTTGACATTTCTAAAGCAAAGAGGGAGTTGGGCTACTCCCCGAGCGTGAGGCTTGGGGAGGGTATAAAAGAGATGGCGGAGTACTATAAGAGAGGTGCTTTCTATGCGGAGCATTGGAAAGGTTGAAAAATACATACATGACGGCATTGAGAGGGATGGCGCTCTTCTTTTTGTGCTGATAGATCCTTTAGATTACCCCAGCTTTGACAAGGCTGTCGAAACAGCAGGTGAAGCATGCAACGCAGGAGCAGGCCTTATACTTGTCGGAGGCAGCATAGGAGTGCAGGGCAGCATACTTGACGATATTACAAAGAGGATAAAGGAGAGGGTAAACATCCCCATAGTGCTCTTCCCAGGGAATACGGGCACGCTGTCAAAGGCCGCTGATGCGGTTTACTTCATGCAGCTTCTCAACTCCAGAAACCCGTACTGGATATCCCAGGCACAGGCTCTTGCAGCCCCTGTCGTTAAGCAGCTTGGCATAGAGGCTCTGCCTGTGGGCTATATTGTTGTTGAGCCAGGCGGAACCGTGGGGTGGGTGGGGGATGCGAACAAGGTGCCTAGGCACAAACCCCAGATAGCCGCCTCTCTTGCACTCGCGGGCCAATACATAGGAAGCAGATTCATAGTTACAGATGTGGGAAGTGCATCAGAATTGGGGCCTGTCCCGCTGGAAATGGTGAGGGCTGTCAGGAAAGCCATAGATGTTCCTTACATAGTAGCTGGAGGCATAAAAACAAAGAAACAGGCGGCAGATATTGTTGAGGCAGGCGCAGATGCCATACATGTAGGTACAATCGCACAGGATGCAAAGGATGTTGGCAAGACAATAGGGGAGTTTGTAAAGGCTGTCAAAACCGCAGGCAGGAGATGAAATGGTCAGCAACCTCATATTTCTAGAGCAGATAGCTCTCTCCATAGCAGTTGGAGCATTGATAGGCGTTGAGAGGGAGCACACCAAGCACCAGATAATAACAGGCGTGCGGACCATAGCGCTCATCTCACTTTTGGGAACCCTCAGCGTAATGATATCGGATTTATCCGGCAATCTTACCTATGTGCCCTACCTGTGCCTGCTCGCAGTGATAGGGTATACATTCCTGCTCTACTATTTCAGGGCAAAGAAGTTTGAGGCCCTGGGCCTGACAACTGTGCTCACTCTTCCTCTGGCATTCATACTCGGCGTGTTAATAGGGTTCAACCTATATATGGAGGCAATAAGCGGGGCCATACTGACAACCATTATACTCCTCAGCAGGGACTACTCCCATATGTTTGTTAAGAAGCTCACAGATGAGGAGATAGCAGATGCAATGCTCTTCGCGACAATCTGCTTCATAATATACCCCATAGCCTTTGTCCTTTCTCCTGCAAATCCCATCAGCATACACGGCACTTTCTCAATAAACCTTCAGTCATTCCTTCTGGTAGTCATAGTGGTTTCACTAATATCATTCATATCCTTCCTGCTTATGCGCTTCTGGGGACCAAAAGCATTCCCAATAACAGGCTTCCTTGGGGGATTGATAAACTCAGTTGCGACAGTATCCTCTCTTGCTTCAAAATCAAAGGAGAGGCCATCGCCACTCTATGTAACTGGTTTGGCAATGGCGAGCAGCGCGATGCTGCTGAGGAATCTCTTTCTGGTGATGCTCCTCTCCCCGCAGATATTCGGCCTCATCCTCATCCCCGTGGTCGTAATGGTGCTTGTCTTCATCTTCCAGATTTTCATAAGCTCGCAGTCAAAAGTCCATAAGACCGAGCTGATTTTCAAGCAGCCTTTCTCCGTAGTTTCCGGTCTGAGATTTGGCATAGAGCTTTTCGCAGTGATGCTGCTTGTATATGTAATCTCTCAGTTCAGCCCAAGGAGCATAGGAATAGCTGCATTCATAGGCGGTCTTGCGAGCAGTGCGTCAGTAGCTGCATCCATCCCGTCAAACCAAGCGAGCCTGGGGTTGAGCAACATTGCATGCGCCTACCTGATAATGATTGGGTGCTTCGCAAGCCTGCTGGCAAAAATCTTCACGCTCATCACAGGAGCATCAAAGGAGTTCAGCGGGAGAGGCGTGCCCCTCATAGTTACATCAATGCTGGCAGGGGCACTTGCGCTGATAATACTGGTCCACTAGTGCTTCTAATTTTCTTCTGTTCAGGAAATATACTTACTATATATAAAATTTAGTGCACAGTTTGTTAACAAAACTCACTCTAGCTCTTTCATTATTTTTATTGCGCAGGAGTCGCCGCACATGCTGCATGCCTTGCTGCTACTTCCCCTTCTCCTTCTGAATTCTTTCGCCTTCTCGCTGTGTATTGCATGTTGGAACTGCCCCCTCCAGTCTAGGTTGGCTCTTGCCTTGCTCATCTCCAAATCAGCTTCATTGTCCATTCTCTTCGTTATATCCGCAGCATGGGCAGCAATCCTCATTGCAACAACCCCTTCAACCACATCCTCAACTCTTGGCAGAGCGACATGCTCGCTTGGAGTGACCACGCAGAGGAAATCCGCCCCAGCAGCCGCCGCCAGAGCACCGCCTATTGCAGAGGTTATGTGGTCATAGCCAACTGCTATATCCGTAACCAACGGACCCAACAAGTAGAAAGGAGCTCCCGAGCAGATTTTCTTCTGCAGCTTTATATTTGCCTCAATCTTATCAAGGGGCACATGGCCAGGCCCCTCGCATATGACAGATATGTTCCTCTCATGGGCTCTTCTCACTAATTCACCCTGCGTTATGAGTTCATGCATCTGCGCCTTGTCCGTTGAGTCATTCAAACAGCCGGGCCTCAACGCATCCCCGAGGCTGAGCACAACATCCCTCTCTTCAGCAAGCTCAAGCAGATAATCAAAATTCGTGTAAAGAGGGTTCTCCTTGTCATTCTTAATCATCCACGCAGCGAGCATGCAGCCTCCCCTGCTCACCATTCTCATAATCCTGCTCTTTGTCAGGTCCACGCCCTTCCTTCTCATTGCGGCATGCACAGTTACAAAGTCCACTCCAAGCTCTATATGCCTCTCCACAGACTTCAGTATCTCCTCCTCGCTTGGTAGCTCGCCTTTTCTGAATGAGCTCACAAAAGCAGAATACACTGGAACAGTCCCAACAGGAACTGAGGAGCTCCTTATTACTCTTTTCAGCACACCCTCCAAATTTCCTCCAGTGCTCAAATCCATAACCGTGTCAGTGCCGGCATCAACAGCAGCCCTGACTTTCCTAATCTCCTCGTCAACCCTCGCAAAGTCAGTTGAAGTTCCGATATTCGCATTTATCTTCGTCCTCAAGCCTGCGCCAATGCCGCAGACCTTTCCTCTCTTCTCAAGGATGACTATCCTCCCTTTTGCAACTCCGTTTCTGACTCTCTCTGCGTCAACCCTTTCCTCTCTTGCAACTCTCTTCATTGCGGAAGTTACAACCCCTTTCTTAGCTAGCTTCATCTGAGTCAATAGAA
>JACCLF010000037.1 GCA_013425405.1 Microcaldota archaeon
GAAGTGCTGGGCCATTTCCCTGTTTTCTTTTGATGAAGTCCTATGGAATATGTCCATGGTGAAGCCGAGCTTCTCAAACTCGCTCTTGTCTCTGTCATGGTAATACTTCACAAACTCCTCAGGCTCCTTTTTCTCCTTCTCAGCAGCTGCAACTATGGGTGTGCCATGCTCATCGCTGGCGCAGATGTAAACAGCATCATTTCCGGCAAGCTTTTGGTATCGTGCATAGATGTCCGCAGGGAGATAGGTGCTCCTTATATGCCCTAGATGAAGAGGCCCGTTTGCATAGGGCAGTGCGGCGGTTATGGTTATCTTTATCTAATCACCTTCATCGATATTTCTGCCGAGCACATTAATAATTGCTTGCCCGAGAACCAGATTATTTGGGTTTGTATGGGCACAGCATCTCATACGCCTTCCTCAAGTTTTCCAGATGCATTCTCTCCTCCTTCAGCATTGCGGAGTTGAGCATAAGGTCGTCATCACGAGATTTTTGCCATGCGGCGTTCGGGCTTGACTGGGCAAGCTTATCCGCTTCACTAACTTTTCCCTCCCACTTTTTAACTTCTTTATCCGCCTCAGCAATTGCCCCCTCCATGAATTTCTTAACCTCCTTAAGTTCGCATCCGGATATGCAGAATGCAAGCTCATCTGAATTCGCAGGCGGCCTGCAGGACCAGATGAATGCCAATGCATCAAGATCTTTTGCAGCTGTATTGCCCCTCATGATTCCGACTAAAACTGTTGCTTCCGGCTTCATCCCATATTCGTTGAACTGCGAAAGCATCAGGTCTGACTTTTTTGATTCGTCAACTACCATTCTCACCGCCTCTTCGGTTGGCAGACCTTCATTCTCAAGAGTTTTGACTCTCAAAGCAAGCTCGTATTTCTTCTTGACTAATGTGACATAGCCCTCATCGCCACTTTTCAATACATAAAAACGGGGAGTGATATTCTGGCTGTTGAATAAATCGAGCACTTGCACGATATTCTGGAATTCCTTGTGCTTTCCGAGCTCATCCAGCATCTCCGCTCTTATGAAGTTGCCTTTGAAAGGAAAGGGATTTATGAATAAGTTGCCTTTGAAAGGGATTTTTGGCTTGTAAAATGCCTTGCGGTAATCAAGTTGATTGAAAAGGTTCTTACGTAAATGCACATATGCTGTCCCTCCCGATTCCCCCCTAAAGCCCATTATTTCGATGCAAGCCTCCCCCTCTAGGATTATCCCTTTCCTTGCCCTGAAGCCGAAAACTCTTATATTGGTGCCGTCAGCCATTTTGAAGCTCGTATCGACTTCTTTCTTATTCATATCTCTGAAGGTATCGGAAAGCTTGGTCTCAAAGTCCCTCACTCCAAGCGGTTGGAATACTTCTTTTGCAGGCTTAGCCGGCAGGTGCTTCTCGACCATGCTATAATCGTGGTAAGTGAAGTTAAAATTAGTTGCCTAAGAAGTATGTTTTCTTATCGGAAAGTTACCCCTTCCTAATCTATTTAAACCCATCCGGATAAGGAATATGTCAGCAAAAGATATTTATGCACTACGGTATAAAATAGCAATACTCTTTTTAGGAGGAGAGGTGAATGGCCGAGGATATCTCGCTCATAGCTGACGAGTTCGAGAAGTTCTTTGATACTTTCTGTAAGGAGGATGTTGAGAAGCTCCTTGACAGATACCCAGAGAGGAGGAGCTTGGAAGTCAGCTACACTGAGCTGAGCAGGTACAGCAGCAAGATTGCGGACAGCCTGCTGAGCAAGCCTGATTTATTCATAAAGGCGGCTGAGAATGCTCTGAGGGGCATGGCAATGGCGTCCCAGTATGAGGTGCCTTTCGAACCTCACGTTAGATTCTTTGATTTGCCTGAGCAGAGCAGGCCCATGATTCAGGACATTGGCGCAGACCACGTGGGAAAGCTAATCTGTATTGACGGCCTTATAACGAGGAGGACTGAGATAAGGCCGAAAGTGAAAGTCATGGAGCTGAGGTGCCCGTACTGCGAGAATATTGAGAAACTTCCTATTGAGAAGAATACTGTAATACCTGAAACATGCTCCAACTGCAAGAGGAAAGGTTTGCAGCACGATGAGGAGGAGTCAAAATTCGTCAACCTGCAAAAAGCCGAAGCTCAGGAGCCTCTGGAGATGACGAGAGGAGGCGCTCCCGCAAGCCACGTTGAAGTGTGGATGGAGGATGATTTGGTCAATACAATCAGCCCTGGGCAGAGAGTTGAGATAACTGGTGTTTTGAGGATAAGGCCTTTCGGTGAGAGCAGGGGGCAGACTTCTAGAACTGTTTATTCCAAATTCCTTGACGCAGTGCATCTTAAGAGGGTTGAGAAGGAGTTTGAAGAGGTGGACATCAACAAGGAGGATGAGAAGACGATACTTGAGCTCTCGAAGAATTCCGATTTGTACCAGAAAGTTGTAGGTTCCATTGCACCGTCAATATACGGTCATGACGAGGTGAAGGAGGCGCTTGCACTCCAGCTTTTCGGGGGGACTCCCAACAAGATGCTCTCCGACGGGGGCCACATAAGGAGTGATATACACGTGCTTCTCATAGGTGACCCAGGAGTCAGCAAATGCGTGAGCGGCGACTCTAGAATAGTATTGGCGGATGGTTCGATAAAAGAAATCGGGGAAGTTGTAGAAGAGCAGGTTCAGAAGAACTGCAAAAAAGTTGATGACGGAATGTACAGCGAAGGAAACCACGATGCCCTTTCATTGGATGGTTATGGGAACATTGTGGAAAGCAAGGCGACGCATTTCTGGAAACTAGAAGCCCCCAAGTATCTCTATAGGATAAAGACATATACCGGAAAAGAAGTCACGACAACCCCGGAACACCCATTCTTTGTTTGTGATGATGGAATAGTCAATTCAGTAACGGCGGGTGGGCTCAGGGAAGGCCAGCATATTGCAACGCCAGCCATAGTCCCAATCAAAGGGGAGATGCAGAAGTTCCCAATACCAAGAATCGGAAGAACCAATGCAGTCCATATAAAAACCCCGGGGTATGTGGATGAGAGAGTAGCGGAGATGCTGGGGTATCTTGTCGGAGATGGATACGTAAGAAAGACGACTTCCTATGAGATAAATTTCACGAATACTGATGAGGTTTTGCTTGACAGATTTTCTAAGAATGTGGAAGATGCTTTTGGTTTAAAGGTGAGGATAAAAATTGACCATCCGAAAATATCAAAAAAGGTCAAGACTGCATATGCGCTTTCTGTGGAGTTAGGAGAGGTATTAGAGGAAATGGGAATTATGAAAGATTCGTTCAATAAAAAAGTTCCTCTGGAGATACAGAAAAGCCCGGATTCAATCGTAAAGCATTTCCTCAGGGCATACTTTGATTGCGAGGGGAACGTGCCAAAAAACCGACCCGTCATTCATGCCATATCCGCGAGCAGGAGGCTGCTGGAAGAAATTCAGATTCTTCTACTCCGGTTCGGCATCATATCGCAGTTGCACGAGACATACGCGCGGGCGACAAACTCAAAGACGAAGAAAATCGGCAGGTATTACAGAATATCTATTACTGGAGAGAACGCACAATTGTTTGCTGAGAGAATAGGATTTAGAGGTGCCGAGAAGAGCGGGAGACTGAGAGTCACTCTAAAGGGGATAACACATAGCACAAATTTGAATGTAGTGCCCGGTCTTAAGGAGAAGCTGGGAAGTTTGAGAGAGGCACTTCTGCTCACGCAGTTTGAATGCGGAATTGAAAGGACCACATATCAGCATTACGAGAGAGGGGATAGGAATCCTTCCAGAGAAATGCTCGGGAGGATGGCCAAAGCATTCAGAGAGAGACTCCATTCGCTCCGGAGCTTGCCTGAAACTAATCTGTCGCTTGGGGAGATGAGGAGCCGGCTTGGAATCTCACAGCAGGAACTCGCAAAGAAGGCCGGTGTATCACAAACTCTGATAAGTATGTATGAACTAGGAAAGCTAAAAAGTCCTGGGAAGCATGGGCAGATAGTGAAAGTCATTTCTGAGATTTGCGCAGAAAAAAATGCACTGGAAGAAGACATAGGCAGACTGGAATTGCTTTCTAGGTCTAATATATTCTGGGATAAAGTAGTAGAAAAAAGGAAAATCAAACCAAGAGAGAGATGGGTTTACGATCTTACGGTTGACAGCTATCACAACTTCATCGCGAACTCAGTCGTGATTCACAATACTAGGATGCTGCAGTACATAACGAACCTTGCTCCCAAGAGCATATACGTGAGCGGTAAGGCGGTGACATCTGCAGGTCTCACGGCAACTGCGGAGAAGGATGAGCTAGGTGACGGCGGATGGACCCTGAAGGCAGGGGCGCTTGTCCTTGCATCCGGTGGTCTTGCGGGCATAGATGAGTTTGACAAGATTAAGGATGAAGAAGTAGCAGCACTGCACGAAGTGATGGAATCACAATCAGTGAGTGTGGCGAAGGCGGGCATAGTTGCAAGGTTCAAGGCAAAGACGTCCATACTTGCTGCAGCAAACCCGAAGTTCGGGAGATTCGACCCTATGGGGTATCCTGCGGACCAGTTTGACATTCCTCCAACGATACTCTCTAGGTTTGATTTGATATTCCCAATGAAGGACATACTTGATGAGGAGAAGGATAGGAAGCTTGCGAGCTTCATACTGGACCAGCACAGAATTGCGGGGAAGAGGGCTGAGAAGACGATAAGCGAGGAGGAGGAGATAAGGCCGCCCATAGAGGCCGACTTGCTGAGGAAGTACATCGCATATGCAAGGAGGAGGGTTGTGCCTATTCTGACTCAAGAGGCAAGCGATAAGATAGGGGAGTACTATGTTGAGCTGAGGAGAGTTGGTGCGACACAGGGGGCTGTTCCGATAACTCCAAGGTATATTGAGGGCATGGTGAGGCTTGCAGAGGCAAGCGCAAAAGTGAGGCTGAGCAGACGGGTGGAGCTGTCAGATGCTGAGAGGGCAATAAGGCTCATGGACTTCATGCTGAGATCAATAACAATGGACAAAGGGCTTGGCAGGATGGACATAGATATAATAACCACAGGCCAGCCAAAATCAAAAGCAGACAGGATAAGAAACATAATTGACATAGTGAAGGAGCTTGAGAAAGAATACGACTTGGTTGAGCTTGAGAAAGTCGTTGAGGAGGCAAAGAAGTACGGGCTGGATGAGACAACAACGAGAAAAATGATTGACGAGATGTTGAGAAAGACAGGGGAGCTTTATGAGCCAAAGCACGGGCATGTGAAAGTTGTGAGACCGAAGGTGGAGTAGAAATGAAGCACATAGCAAGGATAGTTGCAATGTTCCTAATTGCGCAATTCATCGGCCTGTTTGTGGGCATTCAGATGATAGGGAACAAGGAGGTTTACGGTAACTATAACGTCACACCAAACCAGCAGCCGGGAGATGTGGGAAACTCAGTGATATTCCTTCTCTATGTTGTTGCAGTTGCAGTTATTGTTGTGATTGTCATAAAATACTTCAGATGGGCTGCCTT
Organism: Microcaldota archaeon; assembly: GCA_013425405.1. Classification (GTDB taxonomy): domain Archaea; phylum Micrarchaeota; class Micrarchaeia; order Burarchaeales; family Fermentimicrarchaeaceae; genus Fermentimicrarchaeum. The sequence continues at coordinate 5,486 of JACCLF010000037.1, forward strand.
TCTCTTCAGGGTGCTTGAGCTTTTCACAATATTCATGACTTCGACACTTGTCTTCATGGTCACCCTCTCGTATTTTGGATTGCCTCACGCATTGGAGATGAGCATAGTGCTCTCGGCAATGCTGGTTGCGCTGAAGTTCGTGTACCCGAGAATAAAGAATGCAACGGCAATAATCTCAAGCTCTGCGGTTGGAGCGCTCTTCGGCTTCTCATTTGACATTGTTCCAACACTGCTTTTCATAATTCTGATCTCTCTCTACGACTTTGTTTCAGTCTTCATAACAAGGCACATGGTGTACATGGCGAAGGAGATGAGCAAGATGGACCTGTCCTTCTCCATAGCAAGCAGGGAGAAGAGGTACGTGAGAGAGAAGGGCAAGAGGAAGGAGGAGGAGTTCTCTGTTGAACTGGGAAGCGGAGATATAGCAATACCACTCATGCTGGCGGTTTCAGCCTACAACAGCTTCACCATTGTTGATTCGCTGGCAGTTGTGCTCGGCACAACCATCGGTTTGATTGTCGTGCTCTACTATGTGACAACAAGGAGGGTTTTCCTGCCTGCGCTTCCGCCACTGTGCTTCTCCGGGGTGCTTTTCCTCGCTATTTCGAGGCTGCTTCTGCACTAACTTATAAATTAATATTCACATATAGATGGTACTATGGAGTATGATGCGCTCCTTGAGAGAGCATATTCATCCCTGCCTGAGAAGGCGGGCAGCGCCGGTAGATTTGAGATGCCGGTAGCGGAGAGCTTCATACAGGGGAACAAGACTATAATAAAGAACTTTGATGAAATCTGCTCCAAGCTGAGGAGGACTCCTGGAGAGATAATGAAATACCTCTCAAGGGAGCTGGCAGTGCCCATGGGAAGAGAGGGGGCTGGGCTTGTGCTGCAGGGAAAATTCTACGACAGGGCGCTTAATGAAAAGCTGAAAAAGTATGTTGGCACTTATGTTATATGCAAGGAGTGCAAGAAAGCAGACACAAAAATAATGGAAGTTGAGAGGGGAGTGAAGGTAATAATCTGCGAGGCGTGCGGAGCCAGGTCTCCGCTGAGGGTTTGATATGCCGGATGAAGCCGAACCATTTGCAAGGGTGAGACTGCCAAGGAAGGGAGAGGTGCTTGGAGTCGTAATAAGCATGATGGGAGCGAGCAGGATGCTTGTTGACTGCATAGACGGGAAGGAGAGGATGGTCAGGATACCCGGCAGGATAAAGAGGACCATATGGGTGAAGTCTGGAGATGTGGTGCTCGCGAAGCCCTGGGAAATTGAGGCTGACAAGAAAGCTGATTTAGTTTGGAGGTACACCCGCCTGCAGGCAGACTGGCTAAGAAGGGAAGGTCATCTGAAGTGAGGGCATGGCGAGGAGGCTCTCAACAAGGAAGAAACCTGACAGGGAGGACAAGCAGCTAAAGGAAAGGAAGAAGATTGAGTCTGACGTTTTTGACAGATACTCCATGCTCATCCTCGGTGGCTTTTTGAATAGAAAAGTGCTCAAGAGTGTGGATTACCCAATAGCGAGCGGGAAGGAGGCTTTTGTCTTCCGCGCAACAGCAGGAGAGAAGTTTGACAGGGGTGACGGTTACATTGCGGTGAAGATATACAAGGTTGAGACGAGTGATTTTACGAGGATGCAGAGTTATATAACCGGGGACCCGCGCTTCCTTGGAGTGAAGAGGAAAAAGAGCAATCTCGTGTATGCCTGGACTAGGAAGGAGTTCAGGAACCTGAAGATATGCGCGGATGCCGGAGTGCCTGCCCCTGAGCCATATTTGTTCAAGAACAATGTGCTACTCATGCAGTTCCTCGGGGAGGAGGGAATTCCTGATTCTCCGCTTGTTGATGTGGGGAGCGACAACCCGGAGAAGGACTGCGAGACTTTGCTGGGCTACATAAAGAAGCTGTATGAGAAGAAGTTCGTGCATGCAGACGTGAGCGAGTTCAATGTTCTGATGCACGGTGACGTGCCTTACCTCATAGACTGCGGGCAGGGAGTGCTGCTGGACCACCCCAACGCAGAGCAGTTTCTCAGGAGGGATGTGGAGAATGTGCTGAGGTATTTTGGGAAGTATGGAATTGAGAAGAATTTTGAGGAAGTCCTGAAGTGGGTTAAGAGTTCTCCTTGATATCTCTTTATACCGTCTACATGAGAAATTTAATTGGTGTGAACTATGGCTGCTCAAAGTGTTATTACTGATAAGGAAATTCATGAAGTTGTAGGCCAATTTAGTGCAGGAGAGAGCCATTTAGAATCATGAAGGCAGACTGATACCTGACGTATAACTGGTCATACCTAATTATTTATAAACTCGAACTGAGCAAATTTAAGTGGTGGTAGTTTATGGTTGTAGTAAAGGTTCACGATGAGATTACAAAACATCATGGGGGGGATACTGCTGCATGGATCGACGAAATTAGGAAGCAGAAGGATAACAAGGGTATTGAGAAGAAAATGCAGGATTTTGCAGAGAAGCACGGCTCAGATACTAAGATGGTTGGCGGCCTCAGCGGTGCTTTGCTTGAAGGTTTCAAAAGGGCCAAGGACAACAATACAAAGGCTACTTACGGCAGCGCCATGATTTACCTTGCTAAGAGCTTGAACGAGAAGAATGAGGAGCTTATGGGTAAGTTGGATGTTTTTAATAAGGCGGTTGAGAAGAAAGGCGGCACGGTTTGGGCTGTCCCGAGAGATAATAAGATTGAGGATATGATGAGTTTTTCCAGCGACTTGATGGGAATGGAGATTAAAAAGAATACCGATAATATGCTCTCAGTCAGGAATGGGGCGATTCCTGTGAAGGAAAGCAGTGGAAAGGCCGTTGCCGAGGAAACTGAGAAGTTTATGAAGTTGCTAATGAGCACGTATTATCGAAGCGGTTATGCGGTTGGAATTGGGAATGTTATAACTGGCGTGACAAGCAACTTGGCTATTTGGGGAGATGAAGTGAGAGACCGGATTAATCGTGCAACTGCGGAAGCAGAGTCATTGGGGATAGATGTCAAAAAGCTCGAACGCACAGTAGCATTCAGTTCAGTAAAAGCAGAATGAGGAAAGTTGGAGATTATTTATAGCCGAATTCTCCAATCAGGGGGACGAAGACAACAGGCATAAGGTTGGATGTCTCCTCTCCAAATCTTGTTTTCACAACAAGCTCCAAGTCCTGGAATATTCTTGAGCCTACAGGTATGATGAGCTTTCCCTCATCCTTCAACTGGTCTAACAAAGCATCTGGAATCGAGGGCGAAGCGGCTGTGACAATTATCCTGTCGTAGGGAGCCTCCTGCGCATACCCTTTTGTGCCGTCTCCCTCAATGAACTTCACATTCGCGTAACCAGCCTTCTCAACATTTGTTTTTGCGAGCTCTATGAGCTCCGGAATCCTCTCAACGGTGTAGACTGCCCCCGAATTGCCAGCGAGCTCTGCGAGGATTGCAGCCTGGTATCCGCTTCCCGAGCCTATCTCCAGTATCTTCATGCCCTCCTGCACATCGAGGGATTTGCTCATGAATGCAACGATGCTCGGGGCGGATATGGTCTGGCCGAATCCTATAGGCAGAGGAGTGTCCGAGTAGGCGCTTCTCGCATATTCGGAAGGGACAAAGAGCTCCCGCGGCACTTTCTCCATGGCTTTTGCCACTCTGTCATCTGCATAGCCCTGCCCGCAGAGAAGCTGAATCATCTCTTCATTGCTGCCCATGATATGCTTGTGAAAAAGGGTGAATTAATAGCTTTCGCCTGGCCTGAAAAATGCCACTTTACAATAAATTTACCGACGTAAAACTTATAAGAAGTTTTTTATATTCTCTCATTCAAATACTATTAGTGAGAGCAATGCAGATAGTGAAAATTCCCAGCGAGCGAGTGCCAGTGATAATAGGTAAAAACGGTGAAGTGAAGAGGGAAATTCAGAGAAGAGGCAATGTAGAACTTAACGTGGATGCGGAGGGAGAGGTGGAGATAAGCAGTGAGAACAGTATCGATGAATGGAGGGCTACCGAGGTTGTCAAGGCAATCGGGAGGGGCTTCAGCCCTGAGAGGGCTTTCAAACTGTTCAGCGAGGAGATATACCTAAAAATAATTGACTTGAAGCAGATATTCAGCAGCGACAAGGACATAACCAGACAAAAGGGAAGAGTGATAGGCCACGCGGGGAAGGCTAAGAGGGTGATTGAGGCGACCAGCGACGCTGATTTGTGCATATACGGCAACACCATAGGCATAATTGGCGGGCTGGATGGGCTCGGCCTGGCTGAGAACGCGGTGAACAAGCTGCTTGAAGGGGCGAGCCATGCCAAGGTCTACGCAATGCTTGAGAGGGGAAGGAGAAGGATGAAAGAGGAGAGGATGTTGGGGGAGAGATAATGGGAGAGGAAAAAGAGATGGAAAATGAAGTGAACGGAAGCGAGATTTTCAAGGAGTTTAGGGAGTATTCTGTTGTTGAGTTCTTCAAGAAGAACAGGCAGATGCTGGGCTTCGCTGGGAAAGTGAGGTCACTTACAACTATTGTCCATGAATATTGTACCAACTCGCTTGATGCAGCGGAAGAGGCTCACATACTCCCGGAGATAATGATTAAGGTTGAAGATTTGCCTGACGGGCATGTGAAGGTCGCGATTCAGGATAACGGGCCCGGCATACCTCAGAGCCATTTGGGAAAGGCAATGGGGATGATGCTGGCAGGAACAAAGTTCCACAGGTACATGCAGCAGAGGGGGCAGCAGGGTATAGGAGGGGCAGGCTGCACCCTGTTCTCGCAGATAACAACTGGAAAAGCTACAAAGATGCGCTCCGGTCTTGGCGATGGGAAGGTGTACGAGTGCGAGATGAAGATTGATGTGAAGAACAACCAGCCAGTCATAACAAACCAGACTGAATTCATGGGAAATTTTCGGGGTTTGAGAGTTGAGTCTGAGTTTGCAGAAGTGAAGTATGACAAGAGCGAGCATGGGGTTTATGAATACCTGAAGAGGACTGCCATGGCGAACCCCCATGCCCAAATAACGTTGATTGAACCAACAGGAGAGAAGCACGTCTTCCAGAGGGTTTCTGAGAAGATTCCGGAGAAGCCTGTTGAGATACAGCCGCACCCACTGGGAGTGACAACAGGTGATTTGATTGATATCGCGCACAGGACAGACTCAAGGAAGCTTTCATCTTTTCTGAGCAACACATTCTCAAGAATGAGCTCTGCGAAAGTTGATGAGCTGGCAAAGCTTGTTCCCACTGTGAACTTTGATAAGGCTCCAAAAGATTTGAAGTGGCCTGAGGCAGAGGCAATTGTGAATGCAATAAAAACTTTGAAGTGGATAGCTCCGCCCACAGATGCACTGAGGCCAATAGGCTCGGACCAGATCGAAAAGGCGCTGAAGAATATACTTGCTCCGGAGTTCATTTCGGTGAGTGAGAGGAAGCCCAAGGTGTTCAAAGGTGGAATTCCCTTCATGGTTGAGGCCGCAATAGCCTATGGCGGGAATTCGGGGAGGGCTAAACCTGATGAGGCGAGGGGAGGGGATATAATCAGATACGCAAACAGGGTTCCCCTCATGTTTGATGGAGGCTCATGCGCAATAACTGAGGCTGTGAAGAACATTGACTGGAAGAGATATGACATAAAGGATTTTGACAATGAGCATGTCTCTGTTTTCACAAACTTCGTCTCTGTGCACGTTCCTTATACCGGGACTGGAAAGCAGGCAATAACCATGGAAGACGAGATAGTCGAGGAGATAAGGTACGCAATAATGGAGGTTGCAAGGGACATGCAGGTTTACCTGAGAGGAAAAGTAAGAGAGATGGACAAGGAGACGAAGAAGAAGATAATCATGAGGTATGTGAAGGAGCTCTCCAGGGATTTGGCAGACCTCGCGGGGGAGAGCACTCCAATAGAGATAGAGAAGAAGCTTGCGAATCTTGTTGAGAACAAGTACGAGAAGATTGAAGGTGACGCCGAGGAGGCGGAAAAGGCTGAAAGTGCCAAGGGGGATGAGGAAAATGAAAAAGAAGAGTGATGAGTCAGAAGTTTTGAAAAAGCTCGAAGGGCTTGGGAGGGGTATGCTTAGAGAGATAGATGTTGGCGAGGCGCCAACTTTCGAGTGCCTGCTGAGGAGCAGGGGAAATATATTGTTTGATGAGAATGCAGGTTACATAACGCTTGGGGATAAGAGGGAGACGAGAACCTTCCTCAACGTGGGGCAGGCCAAGAAGTTCATGCAGACTGTTGCGGTTGCATCCAAGTGCAAGAAATTCCTTAAGGAGAATTCCCACACCAGCATAAGGGGTCTCTTCTACCAGCTAAAATTCACCCTTGGAGATAGCGTTGATGAGGATTTGTTCTCAGAGCAGAGCGAGAGCAACCCTCTTGTGGAGGATTTGGAGGTAGCCCTTGATGTGAAGAGGGAGGATTTGAACCTCAACACGGACAGGAAGGGGGTTGTCGCTGGAAATTTAGTGCTCAGGGACAAGTTCGGAGGCGCAACCGATGAGATAGACTGCTCCAAACAGGGGAGAAGCGGTTGGATGATTCCCAGCGATGTGGACAATGGAATGGATTTTGTGAGCGTGGATGCGGAGTATGTGCTTGTTGTTGAGAAGGATGCACTCTGGCAGAGGCTGAATGAGGATAAGTTCTGGAAGAAGGAGAACTGCGTGCTGATAACCCCAAAAGGGCAGTCATCAAGAGGATGCAGGAGACTTATAAGAAGGCTTGCCGACAAGAAGCTGCCAGTGTACTGCTTCACGGACTGCGATGCGTGGGGCTGGTATATTTACTGGGCAATAAAGACTGGGAGCATGAATCTTGCGTATTTAGGCAGTGACATTGCAACTCCTGAGGCGAGGTTTATAGGAGTCACTATGAAGGACATTATGGATTACGATTTCCTGAGCAAGCTCACCATAAAGACGAAGGATGTCGACTTGAAGAGGGCTGAGGAGATGCTCACCTACCCGTGGATAACCGCTCACAAGGAGTGGGTGGAGGAGCTGAAGACTGTGCTTGCGACAAAGAAGAAGATTGAGCAGGATGCCCTGCAGGGGCCAAGGCTCTCTTTCGTTGGGGAGTATGTGCGGGAGAAGATTAACAACAAGAAATTCCTTCCTTAGGTTTAAATATTCTGGACTCCTAATCTTAGCTCAAGCCCCGATAGCTCAGTTGGTAGAGCGACTGGCTGTTAACCAGTAGGTCGTCGGTTCAAGTCCGACTCGGGGCGCTTCTACTACCTGAATCAGCTGCTTCCCGAAGTTCTTTTTAATCTTTATATGCAAAATTAACTCATGGAATGTGGATACTGCCACACTGTTTCGAATGACCTGCCTTACAAGTGCAAGTTCTGCGGGGGCACATTCTGCTCAGACCACAGGCTTCCCGAGAACCACGAGTGTCTTGGCCTTGAAAAATACAAGGATATGAAGCACGATGAGTTCAGGGGAGGAGTTGTCAAGGCAGCAAAGGAGTATGATGAAAAGGTTAAGGCGTATGCAGGAGGAGGGCTGGACACAAAGAAGCTTGCTCTGTACCTTGTCATACTAATAATAATCGCATTTGTTGTCTATTACATTCTGAAGCATCTCTGAGCGGATATAAATATAAAGTCAAAACGCCAAAAATAAGCTGATAGGATGACCAAGCAGAAAAAAGAGAAGGTTGACAGGGATTTCAGCTACCAGGATATCATAGATAGGCTGGGGGAGAACGAAGACGTGAGCTTCGAGAGGATTGGCGACACAATAATAATGAGGAGGGAGGAGCCTGAGGAGAAGAAAACTCAGGAGGAGTTCACCAATGTGACGGAATACGAACCGGGCCCTATGGCTGAGGAGGTTAAGGCTGATTGGGAGGATGCTGAGAAAAAGCTGTTTCTTGTTAAGAAGGAGATAGAGAAGAAGAGGATAAGCCGCATCTCGGGGAAGGACACCAAGGAGCTTGAGCTGGCCTTCTCAAGAATTGATAGCAGGATTGATTCCCTTGAGAGGGAGTTCAGGAGCCTGCGGATGGAGCTGGGGTACCTGAGAGGGGTCACGCTTGAGAAACTGCAGCTTGCCGCGAGCGAGGAGCCGGCTGAGAAAGAGGAGTACCCCAAGGTGGAGGAGGTTGCTGTCAGCGAGGGCGGGCAGGTGCAGATGATGCAGGAGGAGATTCCTGAGATGAAGTTTGAGGAGAAGAAGGAGGGAGGTAAGCTTGGCTTCCTTGCTAGCACTATTACAAACATCTACAACTCCTTCTTTCTCGGGGTGGGTGAGGAGAAGGATGGATACACGGAGTTCCAGAAAAAGCTTTTCCTGCTTGTGAGGACGCAGCCCCGAAGCCTGTATGACATTGCCTTCGGGACAGGGGAGAGCAGGGCCAACTGCCTAATATGGCTTACCAGGATGGTTGACGAGGGTCTGCTTGAGGAGACAGATGAACAGGGAGCCGAGGGAAGGCGCGTTTACAGGATAGTTTGGGAG
>JACCLF010000028.1 GCA_013425405.1 Microcaldota archaeon
TGTCCAAAGAAACTGTGCGCACCTCTAATACTTTTTGCTGCGAAACCTCGATGGGCACCGAAAGCGAGGTTAATCTTGAAGGAGAGGAGCTGCCGACGTTATAGCTGTAGTAAACATCTATATTGATTAGCTTTATGCTTCCGCCTGCGTCTTGGGGAATCCTAAATGGAATAGATATCTGCGTGCTGGAGCCAGAGCTTATCTCGCTTGTGAAGAGGGAGTTTCTGACTCCATTAAAATCATAGTACGCCGTTGGAGACATAGCCGTAGCGTCCCCGGTGTTTTCAAGCGTGACTTGAATGTAACCGGAAGTGCCCGGGTATACGTCACTAGGCAAGATTGAATATTTGCTTACCTGAAGGCTCGGCTCCGCTGAAAAAGCAACGCTGCACAAAACAATTATCACCAACAGACAAATCCAGTTTTTCCTCATATCATCCTCCTCCTTCTTTTCGTTTATTCTGAACATCACTTTCTATCCTGCCGTCTAACATTCTTATTATGCGGTTCGTCTGGGTCGCGATTTTCGTATCGTGAGTTACAAAAATCACGGTTATCCCTCTGCTTTTGCATAGGTCGATTATGAAGCGGATTATGTCCGCGCCAGATTTGGAATCCAGATTTCCAGTTGGCTCATCGGCAAGGAGTATTTTTGGTTCATTGACGAGCGCCCGGGCTATCGCCACTCTTTGTTTCTGACCGCCGCTCAGCTGGGAGGGCATGCTACGGGCTTTGTCAGAAAGGTCAACTACGGAAAGATTTTTCTCGACAATTTTTTTCCGGGCTTTGGCTTCGACCTCCCTTATTATCAACGGCAGCTCGACGTTCTTGAAAACATCAAGCGTTGGCGCCAGGTTAAAGGCCTGGGCTACGAAACCTATCTTGTAAAGTCTCGCGTCAGCGAGTTCGTTGTCGTTCATCCTCGAAACCGGTCGCCCGTCCAGGAATATCTCCCCGCCAGTCGGTTTGTCAAGGCACCCAAGCATATGAAGCATTGTGCTCTTGCCGCTTCCTGAGGGTCCTGCTATGGAAATGAGCTCGCCAGGGAATATCTTAAGATTTACCTTGTCCAATGCTAGGCAGGGACTTTCGCCTTTATACTCCATGGAAACATCCTGCATCTGGAGCACTGGCTCTTCGTGAGTTGGCATGGGGTAATAAATGAGTGAGGGTGGTCTATAAGCGAATTCCGAAATTCTACCCAAATCTTGCCCCAATTCAAACCTCACCCATCTTAATATTTACTTGCAAAACAACATCATGCAGGTTGAACTCGCCCCCGACATCCAGGAAAAGGTAAACAAAATAATCCAAGTTTTAGATTTAGACTACATCAACTCCCTGAGGATAATCTGCATGCGCTCCAAAGGCTCAAAGGCAAATGCGTACGCAAGAATATGGAACCTTCCGCAAATCTGGCAGAAGGCTCTTGACATAAAAACATACTATGTCATTGAGGTTCTCTCAGAAAACTTTGACGGCCTTGATGAAGAGCACAAGGACAAGGTTCTCATACACGAGCTCATCCACATACCAAAGACATTCAGCGGTGCCCTCCGGCCGCATGCCTACTTCGAGCACAGGATAGACGAGAAGACGGTGAATGAATTCTACAAACGATATCTAGACTCCCTGAGAAGCTCGAATGAAAAATAGAAAGAAATTACGAAGGAAACACCGCACAAACCAAATACCAGCCAGTAGCCCCACAGCTTCACCAACACCCCAGCCGTTATAAGACAGACTGCCTGGGCAAGGTTCGGGGGGATGTGCACCAACGCAATATCGCTTGAAACATCCTTGCTACTCCTAGTGGAATTGAATACAAGCGTCTCCCAGAGCGGAGTTGACACCCCGTCGCCAACACCCATAATAACCATCAGCGGAATGGCCCACCAACCACCAAGAAATGGCAGCAGGATTCCCCCAGCAAGGAAGAGCACGCCACCCAGCCAGGTGGCTCTTTTACCCCACTTCATCTTCATGAAAAGAAATGTAGTAACAGCACTTATTGTGTAATACAATGCAATTGCCAGCCCGATGAGCCAGTAGCTGTAGCCGATATCTCTTAAGAAAAGCGGGAAGGCGAGGGAGAGTGGAACTGCCGTTGCAACAGAAAACGGCATCATAATCAAACTTGTTTTCTTAAGCAACTCACTCCTCTTCCTAAAATCCAATTGTCCGAAAATCTCCTTCATCTTTATTTTGGATTTCCTCTTCCCCTCAACCAAAAAAGAGATAGAGAAGAGCACCACACCCAACAACATGAAGAAGACCAGCACTGCATCAAAAGAGTAACTGTTGAGCAACAGCCCCGCCATAACTATTCCCATCGCCGCAGCACCTGTCCTTATTGCCTGTGTCGTTGACATCTCTACAACAGCACCTTTCCTACCCTTGCTCAGGAATATGGCAGTTCTGTTCACAGCCCATATCGCGCCGTTCCTCACCCCTTCGAACATTTTCCCAAGTGAGAACAGCAATGGGTTGCTCGCAACCAGGTATACTGCCAGTGAAACAACATTCATCGCCCCGTTCAGTATGAAGAACCTTCTCACACCAACCTGGTCGGAGATTGCGGCGAATATGCTCCTAGAAACCACAAATACAATTGGCGACATTGAAACAATCAACCCAATCTGCACAACATCAAGCCCTCTCGAAACAAGCAGAAGCGGTATGATTATTGACAATGCATTTGTGATGAACGCATCTAGGAAGTTAATCATTCTCAGCTCATCCATAGAAACTACTCCTCCATGCTCTCAAAAGACCTTACCGCCCGGTTCCTCACTTCCTCATTCTCCTCAACAAGAACTGCTCCTTCATCGGGCTGCCCGTATACAACCAGAGAGCCATTGGGTGCGTACATCATAACAACAAGCGCTGCGAGATCCTCCTCGCCCTTCACAAGCACCTTGCCCTTCCCCTTCTGCAGGGCATCCTTCACGCTCGCGAGCAGCTCATCCATTATCACGCCTGCCGGGTTGTGGACAATTACCTCACCATTGTTAAACTTCCCAAGGGTATCCCTCATTTCACCAATTATATCCTTCCTCTTTACCCTCAAATCATATATCACAATATCTGGGGTTATCCCGTTCTTTATAAGAGAATAAGAGCATTCATCACCAACAGTTATGAGCAGACCCTTTCTGCCTTTGGCGCACCTGACCAGCTCGTTGTTATTCATAACCTTCCCAAACGGCCTCCTGAACTCCAGCCTCAGGCTTTCCGGCAATCTCCTCATGAATAACTAATGACCCAACAATATAAATAGCTTAACATTACCCCTCGAAAGTTGCTATAAACTCTAATCAAGAGGTTTAATATTCATGAAGTTCTCGCTAATCCATCCCTCAACCAATTTCTTCGGGAGAAAAGCTTTCATTTTCTCGCTTTCTCTTTTCGTATCAACCCTCTCAATAGAATGCACCATATCCCCATTCAAATTGAAATTCATGTGCTTCTCAGCTCCACCAACACCTTTCGTCTTATCCAAAACCTTAATGCTGCCCAGTCCCCACTCCATCATCACACTCCGCTCGCCATTTTTACCAAACAATGAATCGCCAACTCTCACCATCTCCACTCCATCGTATACTACCATCTCTTTCTGGGCCAGCTTGCTCGTCATATTATCACCACTACTTTTACTCAGTTAAACCTTAAAAATCAGCAACCTAACCCTTCACTCGCGTTCCCTTCTCGCTCCCGACAACCACTTTCCATACCCCGCCGGCAAAAATCCCCGTCTCAATAATACCGGGAATGCCCTTCAGAACAAGATTCAGCCTCTCAGGATTGTTTACCCTCTTGAAATAAGCATCAACAATTACATTCCAATTGTCTGTGATGAACCGTCTATCGCCCTTCCTCCTTATACTGCTTCTGACACCCAACTTTTTAAGCTCCCTCATCACCTGCTCAACTGCGAAGGGAGAAACTTCAAGCGGCACCCACCCACCAAGCTCATCCACCATCTTGCTCTCATCAACAATCACAACAAATTTCTTTGCACCATAATCCACAATCTTCTCCCTAAAAAGAGCCCCCCCATAACCTTTCATCAGGTTCATCTTCCTGTCAACCTGGTCCGCCCCATCAACAGCCAGGTCGACTCCTCCCACCTCATTCAGCTCCTTAACAACCAGCCCCGCTTTCCTAGCAGCCTTCTCCGTTCTGTTGGAAGTGGGAACGCCCACAATTTTCATCCTCTTCTCCTTCACCATTTTGCCGAGGAGCTTTATGAAAATCTCGGAAGTTTTACCCGTGCCCAGCCCTATTACCATTCCATCTTTCACAAAAGCCAGTGCCTTCTCCGCTGCGTTGAACCTTCCTTCCATGATTATCCTTATAAGACTTAAATTAAAAAACATTAACATGAAAGCGCTGTTTATTGACGTGAGCTACAAAACGAAAGGCTCCAAGCCAGTGCTCACTCTCATATTCAAGAGGAAGAGGTTCTTCAGGATTCACGACTCTTCCTTTGAGCCGTACTTCTACCTCCACTCCGAAGATGTCTACGAGGCAAAGAAAGCCATAGAGCAGCTTATTGTTGAGGAGAAAGGAATGGTTGTAAAAGCCAAGAGGGTCGAGAAGGTTAACAAAATCCTCGCAGGGAAGGAGAAAGAGATGCTCAGGATAGTGTGCAACCACCCGCAGGAGGTTCCCATCCTGAGGGAGGAGATTAAGAAATTCGGGACAACCTACGAGCACAACATCCCGTTCACAAGAAGATACATTATTGATACGGGTCTTGCTCCTCTTAACACTATAGAATTTGAAAGGGAGGGGAAGGAGCTCAAGAAAATCATAAAAATCCACGACACCCCAACTCCAAAATTCAACACCCTTGTGTTCGACATTGAGACATACAACCCGCAGGGAGCCCCCCGCCCTGCGAAGGATCCAGTGATTATGATAAGCTATGCAGGCGAGACTTCGGGAGTTTTCACAACCAAAAAAATTGACAGGCCATTTGTGCATTTCTGCTCAAGCGAGAAGGAAATGATTGAGAAGTTCTGCGAGCTCATAAAGAAGAAGGATATTGAAATCATAATGGGCTACAACTCCAGCCAGTTCGACCTTCCCTACCTGAAGGAAAGGGCGTCGGTTCTCAAAACAAAGCTCGCCCTTGGGAGAGATGACTCCTCATTCACTTTGCACAGGAGGGGGCTTATAACAAAGGCGAAAATAAAGGGGAGGATACACATAGATTTATTCCACATAATACGCTTCCTCGCAACCATAGGAGCGTTGAAGACTTTCCAGTACACCCTCACCGAAGTCTACTCGGAGATAACAGGGAAGAAAAAGAAGATTGTCCCCAAGCTTGAGATATGGAAATACTGGGACGAGAACCTTAAATGCGGGGAGCTCGCGGACTACTCCTTGAATGACTCTGTCGCTGAGAAGGAGCTTGCCGACCAGCTCCTGCCAATGGAATTTGAAATCTCCAAGCTCTCCAAAGTTCCGCTCTTTGAGATATGCGGCTCATCCACCGGGACAATTGTGGAGCAGCTTCTCATGAACAGGGCGCACTGGGAGAACATGATTGTGCCGAACCAGCCCAAGGAGGAGGAGATAAATGCAAGGGTTGCCTCCCCGGCGGTTGGCGCATTTGTGAAGATGCCGGAGCCAGGCATCTATGACAAGTTAGTTGTGTTCGACTTCCGCTCCCTGTACCCCTCCATAATCATATCGCACAACATAGACCCATTCACCTTAAACTGCTCATGCTGCGAGAAGGATGCTTTTGTCTCTCCCGTAGGCCATAGGTTCTGCAGGAAGAAGAGAGGCCTCATACCCACGGTGCTTGAAGAGTTGCTTCAGAAGAGAAGTGAGATTAAGAAGAGGATGAAGTCACTCAAGCCAGGAACAGATGAATACCTACAGCTTGATGCAAGGCAGCAGGCTCTGAAAATAACTGCCAATTCATTCTACGGATACCTGCTCTACCCGCGCTCCCGCTGGTATTCCAAGGAGGCGGGAGAGAGCACAACTGCATGGGGCAGGCATTACATACAGGAAACAATGAAGAAAGCAGAGGAGGCGGGCTTCAAAGTCCTTTATGGTGATACGGACTCCCTCATGCTTCTGCTTGGCGACAAAAAGAAGAAGGATGCGCTGGAATTTGTTGCAAAGATAAACTCGGAGCTGCCTGAAAAAATGGAGCTTGAGCTGGAGGGCTACTACACCCGAGGGGTCTTCGTGAGCAAGAAGGGCGGGGAGAAGGGAGAGGAGAAGGGAGCGAAGAAAAAATATGCAATGATAAGCGAGGACGGCAGGATAAAGATACGCGGGTTTGAATTGGTGAGAAGGGACTGGGCAGGAGTTGCCAAGCAGGTTCAGAAGCAGGTGCTTGAGGCAATTCTCAAGGAAGGCAGCAAGGAAAAGGCACTGAAGATTGTAACTGACAAGATAGATGAGCTCCGGGCAGGCAAAACACCCCTTGAGGAACTTGTGATATACACCCAGCTCAAGAAAAGCCCTGGCAAATACGAGATTAACTCCCCAGAACTCGCAGCAGCGAAGAAGGCAATGAACGCAGGCATGCCAATTGAAGTTGGCTCGCTTATAAGCTTCATCATATCGAGGAAAGGCAGCAGCATCTCAGACAAGGCAATGCCGGCTGAATTGGCAAAGGATTACGATGCAGGCTACTACATAGAGCACCAGGTTATACCTGCCGTGCTGAAAATTCTCAAGGAGCTCGGAGTTAAGAAGGAGGATCTGCTACTCGGGGGGAAGCAGTCAAGCCTGGGTGATTGGCATTGATCAAGGCAATACTCTTCGACATTGACAATACATTATTTCCTTCAAACGAATTTGCAGAGCTTGCCAGGAGGCATGCAATTAGCTTTATGATTGACACCGGTCTGAATGTTGATCCTGATGAAGCCTACATTAAATTACAGCGAATAATAAAAAAATACGGGCCGAACTACCCCAAGCACTTCAATGCCCTTCTCAAGGACTTTGGGATGAAGCCCAACCACAAGATAGTTGCTGCAGGCATTGTTGCCTACCACCAGACCAAAACCGGCATATTCCCATTCCCCGATGTTCCGCACACTCTCATCCGCCTGCGCGACGACGGTTACATTGTGTGCGCAGCATCCCAGGGAGTTGCCATAAAGCAGTGGGATAAGCTCATAAGGCTTGGGCTCCATAATATACTTCACGAAGTTTTCGTAACGCCCAAGAAATCCAAGAAATTCTACAAATTCATTCTCAAGAAACTCAACATGAAGCCGCAGGAAGTTGTCATGGTTGGCGATAATTTTAAGACAGACATAATGCCGGCAAGAGAAGCCGGCATCACAACAATTCTGGTCTCTCCAAAACACAGTAAGAATGCCGATTATACCGTAAAACGCATTGGAGAAGTGCCAAAAATACTAGAGGGATTGAAATGATTGAGAAATACGAAAAGGCAGGAAGGATTGCTTTTGAAGTGCTGCAGGAGACCAAGCAGCTCATAAAGCCAGGGGCAAAGCTGCTTGACATAGCGGATGCTGCGGAAAACAAGATAAGGGAGAAAGGGGCAAAGCCGGCATTCCCAGTGAACATCTCCATAAACGATGCTGCTGCGCACTTCACCCCGGAAAATGACTCAACCAAGATCTTTGGGGAGAAGGACATTGTGAAGCTTGACGTTGGCGTTCACATAGACGGATTCATTGGAGACAATGCCCTAACTGTTGATCTGTCAAATGAGAACGGCAAACTCGTTGAAGCATCTGAGAAGGCTCTTGATGCAGCCATATGTGCAGTCCGCGCTGGAGCAAAACTAGGCGACATCGGAGCAGAAGTGGAGGCTGCTATAAAGGGGTTTGGCTTCAAGCCCATAGAAAACCTAACGGGCCATTCGCTTGGGGAATACGATTTGCACGCAGGCGTCGAAATTCCAAGCGTGGGGAACAACGACCCCAACACCCTTTCAGAAGGCGCAGTTATTGCCATAGAGCCATTTGCAACAAACGGACAGGGCAGGGTTTCAGAGGCTCCGGATGTTGAGATATTCTCCCTTGAGGGCAAGCCTCCTGTCCGGATGAGGGAATCAAGAAGGCTGCTCACATACGTTGAAGAGAACTACAAAACACTTCCTTTTGCCGAGAGATGGCTCTACAAGGATTTCCACTCCAAGCTGCTTCTGCATGCTGCGCTGAGAGAATTGGTCTTTGCAGGTGCGCTGCGCCAGTACCCGATTCTCAAGGAGTCTGGCTCAGGACTTGTCTCCCAGGCAGAACTCACTGTTGTTGTTGAGAAGGATGCTGCGCGGGTTCTCACTAAATAAATATAAGCATCTATAAAATCTATTAAGGGCCCGTGGCGCAACCGGATAGCGCGACTAGGAAACTCGTAAGGCTTCGGACCAGTTGGTTGGGGGTTCAAATCCCCCCGGGCCCGCTCTGACTTTCACATCCCACACTGTAGATTTAAATACTCTAGAACGAAAAGTTAGTTTAGGGGTGTTCCTATGGATTTATGGGAGTTCATAAAACCCGATGAAGAACTCGTATACATTATTTTGGCGCTCTTTATTTTCTCATTAGTAGTATCGACGTTTGTTCCTTTATCCATAGGACCGATTTCTACCCCCGGCACGGCTAGATATTTATGTGATACCCAATATAGCCCTTTTGAAGGTTGTAACGAGACATACAGTTGCAATCACGCAAGCGGGATCGGATTTCCATTCATGTGGGGCAATATCCGCCTTGATTGGCCAAACTGTTGCGGTACAAATGGAGTCTGCGTTATGTGCGGATGATTGTAATGTGTATAGAATCGAAGACACTAATATTCGACCCATTAAACTTCGTCCTTGATATAGCTATTCTATATGCGGTTGCTGTGCTAATAAGAGCCTACACTAAAAAAATTAAAATTGTAGTGAGATGGAAAGAGTTTTTTGATGCAGTAAAACTGCCAGTAATCGCATTAGCACTTCTTAACCTAATTGACTACTTCACTGTGAGCTCTTCTACTTCCGTAGAAGGATTTAAACCTAGTGTTTTGGCATCGATTATAATGGCTTTCTCATTTTTCCTGAGTGTAATCATTTTGTTATACACAGGATACATTGCAGTAAAAAAATTCAAATTCAGTTTGATAATGCTAACCCTAATTAATTTGATAGTAAATTTCATCACTTATTTGATAGGGGCAAGCATACTAATCCTCGCGTATCCTTATGGGATTTCTCTTACTCCCATCTATCCTCTGATACATCCACTACTCACATTTACTGTTTTTACTAACAATTATTATGATGTGCCTTTGTATCTCCTAATCTTTATGCTCATTTTAAGTGTAATTCTTGGACCAATAGGAGGTTTACTATACCATAAGACAAAACAAAAGAAAAAAACCAAGTAATGTTTTATGGCGGGGTTTGAAAATGGTTACTAAATGAAACTATGGGTGCACGTATGCTGGATTTTGCATTAAAAACCGCAGAGAAGGCAGGTTCACTTGCTTTGAAGCATTTCAGGAGAACAAACAAGGTGAGCTTAAAATCTCGGCAGGACATCGTCACAGCTGCAGACACTGAAGTTGAAAACTTAATAGTAAAAGAAATAGAAAAGAAATTCCCGGAGCATGGAATTCTCGCCGAGGAATCTGGCGGGCGTAGAGGAAGGTCAGATTACCTCTGGGTGTTAGACCCCATAGACGGGACAGTAAACTTTGCAGCAGGCATCCCCTACTTTGCAATTTCTATAGGGCTTGCATACAGGGAGCAACCCATCCTGGGGGTTGTCTACGACCCTTACCAAAAAGAATTCATGTATGCCGAGGAAGGAAGAGGCTCTTACATAAACAAAAGAAGAATGCATGTTGGCAGGGAGAAGGAGCTCATAAACTGCGTTGTTGCAACCGACTTGGGGCATAGGAGAAGCAGTCAGATTGTAAGAAGGGTGAAAAATCTGCTTCCGGCAACAAGGGCTGTGCGCATAATGGGCTCTGCTTCAAGAGGATTGGTTGATGTTGCCCTCAACAGAGCGCAGGCGTATGTGCACAACGACATTCAGCCCTGGGATGTCGCAGCTGCGTATGTTGTGATAAAAGAGGCAGGCGGAGAAGTGATAAACTTCAAAGGAGCACCCTGGCGACTCTACGACAGAACAATAATTGCATCAAACAAGACTCTTTCAAAGAAGCTTTTGGAGTATGTAAAATAAAAAATAAAAAGAAAAAAAGAAAGAGACTAATCGTAGTCCCCTCCGCCCATTCCCCCTGCCCCTCCAGGCGGCATTGCAGGACCTCTTGACTTCGCGCTTATCATGTCATCTATTCTCAAGAGCATTGCCGCTGCCTCGCTTGCACTTGCGATTGCCTGCTTCTTCACCTTGGTGGGCTCTATCACGCCAAGCCTCTTCATATCCGCAATCTTGCTGGCGTACACATCAACCCCCATATCCCTGCCGTCCGCTCTCTTGTGCCTTGTCCTTAGGTCAACCAATGTGTCTATCGCATCCATGCCCGCGCTCTCTGCAAGCGTCCTTGGGACTACTTCCAGCGCATCTGCGAACACCTGTATTGCGAGCTGCTCTCTTCCCCCTATCTCGGTTGCGTACTTCCTCAGATCAGTTGCAAGCTGAATCTCAATACTTCCGCCCCCCGCAACGTATTCGCCCTCCTCAATTGCGCTGCTCACTGCCCCAATCCCGTCAACTATTGCCCTTTCTCCTTCATTCACAACGTGCTCTGTGCTCGCTCTTACGAATATTGTCACGCTCTTCGGGTCCTTGCATTTCTCAACGAACACCATCTGCTCGCCTGCTATCTTCCTCTCTTCGACCAGGCCTGCGAACCCCAAATCCTTCACTGTCAGGTCATCCAGGTTGGTTGCAAGATTGGCGCCAGTTGCCTTGGCAAGCTTCTCCATATCGCTCTTCTTCACCCTTCTCACCGCGACTATGCCCTTCTTTGCCAGGAAGTGCTGCGCTATGTCGTCAATTCCCTTCTGGCAGAATACAACAGTTGCTCCGCTTGCTGCTATCTTCTCCACCATCTCCCTCAGCATCTTTTCCTCCTGCTTCAGGAAGGACTCCATCTGCTCAGGAGATGTTATCTCTATCTTTGCGTCAGTCTCCGTCTTCTCAATCTCCAGAGCCGAGTCAACCAGTGCAATCTTGGCTTGCTCCACCTTCTTGGGCATTCCCGGGTGGGCTATCTCCTTGTCAATCAACACACCATTTATGAGCTGCGTGTCGTCTATCACCCCTCCCTCCTTCTTCTCCACCTTTATGAAATCATCGTCAACAACCACCTTTCCGTCTTTCCTCTCCGCAACCTGCCTCACTGCGCTCACAACCAGTTTCCCAAGCTTGTCCTTGGCCCTTCCAAAACCAACTGTCTTGGAGCCCATTGAAATAGACGCAATTTTCTCAAGGTTCTCCGTGTCATCAAGCGTGATTTTGTAGCTCATCTCCGTCAGAATCTTCTCTGCCTGCCGAGCAGCTCCCTTGTAGCCGTTTATTATGGTGCTTGGGTGTATACCCTGATCCAGCAAGTCGCCTGCCCTCTTCAGGAGCTCTCCACCAAGCATCACTGCAGTTGTTGTTCCATCGCCAACCTCCTTATCCTGCGTCTTGGCTATCTCAACCATTATCTTCGCTGCGGGGTGCTCCACATTCATCTCCTCCAGTATTGTCGCCCCGTCGTTGGTTATCACTATGTCTCCCATTTCGCTTACCAGCATCTTGTCCATCCCTCTTGGACCCAGAGTTGTTCTCACAGCGTTCCCAATCGCGTATGCGACTGCTATGTTTGTCCTCTGCGCATCTCTCCCAAGAAGCCTTGAAGATCCTTCTGGAAGAATGATCACTCGTTCTCCGCCCATTTGTGCTTCTACCATATCCATCTACCTCCAAATTCTAGCTTAATACAAATAGCATTTTTACTATATATGTGTGCATACGAATTTAAATAACTTATCCTGAGCATCTGAGCATAACCCAATAACTTTTAAAATAATCACACCCTAATAGGACGCATGAAGAAAAAGAAGAAAAGTGTTGAGGAAAGAACACTTACACAGCCCTTGATTCTAATAATATTCCTTTCAGTGCTGGAACCAATTCTCATCGTCTTGGGTATGCTCCCCCCAATATTCTCCTACTCGCTAGGCAATCTCCTCTTTGCATTTCTTGAGCTCATCATAATTATACAGCTAGCATACTCGCGCTCTGACGAGGGAATAAAGGAATCTGTCATCAACGGTGCCGTACTGGGCTTCACAATGGCATCCATACTCGTTGCGTCCGGCCTCATTGGCAGCAATTATTTCGAAAAACCAGTGCTTGGCATATCCGCCGTAACCCAACTATCCCGCTTACAAATACTGGGTCTCCTAATACTGGGAAACACAATACTATTTGCACTCATCTCTGCACTTGTTACCGGGCTGGCAAAAAAATTCAAGCGCTAGGCCCCCCTTTCCTCAATAAGCTTCATGAGCTCCCTTGCCTTGCTTATCTCCCTTATCTCCTTCTTCCTCACTACGGGTATTCCCGCAATACTGTCCTTGCTGTATTTGTTAAGAATGAAGCATGAGCCGGAGCCGAATGCATCCATTATGTTGGAATATACTTCCGCCCGCTTTGCCATCGTCCTCCTGTCCGCCTCTTCACCTGCAAAGAGCAGCTTCCTCTCCTTCCCAAGAATGTCAAACGGCGCAGTCTTCATCCTCACGCTCTCAAACCCCAGCATGCTGAGTAGCGTATCCTCAGAAACAAACTTCTGCCTTCCCTTGAACGGGTCTATGAATTTCCTCAACTCCATTCCCAGTATCTCTTCAATCTTCCTGGCATTCTCCTCGCTGGCGTATATCCTCCCATGCTCGTACCTATATAGCGTATCCTTTGAAATCCCTGATTTCTTTGCCAGCTCCTCCAAGCTGAGCTTTAGCTCCTCCCGCCTCCTCGCCATCTTCTCCTCGTCAATATCTACAAGCATCTCCCTGAACTTCCTCATCTTCGGGAGCTCCTCCCCCCCAACAACCCCCCTGAATGTCTTGACATTCCCAGCAGGAACCTTGTGCCTCTCATAGAGCACCCCATCCTGCAGCTTGTACTCGGTGCTCCTCTCCCCAACAATGAAGCCGTTCCCGGAGAGCATGCCCGCTATCTTCCTCATATCCTCTGCCTGCTGCTTTGTGAATGCATCAATATTTTCCAGCACCTTGACAAGCAGTGCCTCATTCTCCCTCTTCGCAAGCATGTCAAAGCAGCTGTGTATCCTCGTGCAGTACACCGAGAGGTAGTTGCAGTTGATGAGCACCTCGGCTACCTCTTGTACAATCTGTTCTCTCATGAAATAACTTTGCAAATTCAGAATTATATACTTTCCCCCGGATATACCAAACATGATTGAAGCGTGCATCTTCGATATAGGTGGAGTCCTAATCCGAACTAATATCGCTCTGTGCAATGCGATAAAGCAGGTGTTGGAGACGAATAGCCTACGAGTGCCGCCAGACAGTGAAATGGCCAAATACCTTGGAACTGGCGGCAGGAATATCCTGAAAAGCACTCTGGCTTCCTTTTATACTGGGAATGACTTCGACTCAGTTTTTGAGAAGTGCTACGCCGAACTTAAAGTTATATTCCCAGAGAAAGTTCTTGGCAGTCTTGAACTTATCTCCGGTGCAGAACGCTGTCTTAAGGAGCTATCGCTCAGAAGAATGAAACTGGCCTGCCAGACTGCAGCTACAAAAAAAGATGCAGTCATAATACTCAAGAACTTCAACCTGTTGGGCTACTTCCCAGTGCTAGTGACATACGATGATGTGAAAAAAATACGCCCGGACCCCGAAGCCATGTATCTAACCATGAAAAAACTCGGTATCACAGACAAAAGCCGGTGCTTATACATAGGAGACAGCATAACAGACATCAGATTTGCCAGAAATGCTGGTGTGAAAATAGCATGCGTTACTACGGGGGGACAGCCAAAAGAAATTCTGGTGAAGGAGAAGCCTGATTACATAATAAACAACTTGCCAGAACTGCTGAATTTGGTTTGATGCTCCAGCCGGGATTTGAACCCGGGTCGCCGACTTT
Organism: Microcaldota archaeon; assembly: GCA_013425405.1. GTDB lineage: Archaea > Micrarchaeota > Micrarchaeia > Burarchaeales > Fermentimicrarchaeaceae > Fermentimicrarchaeum. The sequence continues at coordinate 14,076 of JACCLF010000028.1, forward strand.
CCTTGTTTGAAACTCGAAAGGCCGGGATCCTTGACCGGACTAGACGACTGGAGCAAGAACTATTCTTTAAGCAGCTGGACTATAAAACCCTTCACTATCTCGAACACTTCCTTGGGCTTCTGGTCCGCATCAACCTTCACCCATTTGCCTGCAAGGAACTTCCTGTCGCGCAACTCCAAGTAATTTTCTCTGACTTTTCTCAGAAGCCCAACATCCTCCTCATGCCTGTCCATCTTCTTCTGCCTGCTTTTTCTCTCAAATGAAACGTCAGGCAGTATATCCAGCAGCAGAACCAAGTCGGGCTTCACAAAATTCATCGACTCAATCATCTTCACCCCTTTCTCAAATGCAATTCCTTTGCTGCACTGGTATGCAATTGTTGAGAAAACATACCTATCAAGCAGAACAATTTCACCCTCACCCAACTTCCTCTCAATCTCCTTCTGGTCCTTCGCTATGTCAAGCATATATACGAAGAACTGGGAGAGCGGACTCAGCTCCATTTTCCTCTCCAGAAACTCCTTTATTATCTTCCCAAACCTGCTCTCAGCATCCGGATATTTATACACACTCACCTTCCTTCCCTTCAGCATTTTCAGTATGAGCTGGAGCTGCGTCTCCTTCCCAGAGCCGTCAATTCCCTCCAAGCAGATTAACTTGCCCTGCATAAACTAACATTTATATATTCTGCTTTTTAAAAGTATTAACTTGGGTTCAATGGATTTTGTGAAAGACCTGATTTCTATACGGGATTTGGAGAAGAAACATATCGACATGATCCTGAAAAAATCCTCCGAGATGGAGCAGGCCCTGAAGCAGGGCAAGCAGCTCACCTCACTGAAGGGGGATGTTGTAGCGACACTATTCTTCGAGCCCAGTACGAGGACTAGGCTCTCATTCCAGACAGCCGCAATGCGCCTCGGGGCAAAGGTTCTGAGCTTTGAAAATGTGGGCGCAAGCTCAATTGTGAAGGGAGAGACATTCTCAGATACAATACGCATGGTGGATGGCTACGCTGACATAATTGTGGTGAGGCATGCAAAGGAGGGCTCTGCAAGATATGCGGCGCAGCTTGCAGAACACCCAGTCATAAACGGAGGGGATGGGGGGAACCAGCACCCAACACAGACCCTGCTTGATTTATACACAATAAAGAGGGCGAAGAGGAAAATCGAGGGTTTGAATGTGACTCTGCTTGGAGATTTGAAGCACGCCAGGACGATGCGCTCACTGCTCTACGGGCTGAGCATGTACGGAGCAAATGTCACTCTTGTCTCCCCAAAAGGGCTTGAGATGAACAAGGAAATAATAAATGAAGCAAGAGCGCGCTTCGGCGCAAGAGTTGAAGAGAAATCAAAGATGGATTTGTCAGATGCAGATGTGCTTTACCTCTGCAGGATTCAGAAGGAGCGCTTCTCGGACCAGTATGAAGCGGAGAAAGTGCAGAAGGAGTTCCGCATAACCGAGGATACTATTAAGGGAGTGAAGGACGACTTGATAATAATGCACCCGCTCCCAAAGATTGATGAAGTTGCCCCAGAAGTCGACAGGAGCAAGTACGCCTATTACTACGAACAAGCGAAGATGGGGATACCTGTGAGAATGGCAATAATGGATGCGATGGTGGTTTGAATGCCTCTTGTAGTTGAAAAAATCGAGAATGGAACGGTGATTGATCACATACCTGCTGGATTGGGTTTGAAGGTGCTGGAGATACTGAAAATTGACAGGAACTATGAAGCACGAGTTGCATTGGTGATGAACGTGCCCAGCAAGAGAATCGGCAAGAAGGACATAGTAAAGGTTGAGGGCAAAACCCTTGATGACAAGTCTGTGAATAAAATTGCCCTTGTTGCCCCCAACGCAACACTCAACATAATAAAGAACTCCAATGTCGTTGAGAAGAAGATTGTGCAGCTTCCAAAGGAGCTGAGAGGGGCTTTCAAGTGCCCCAACCCGGACTGCGTGACCAATCTAGAACCAATAGAAACTCTCTTCAAAATGGAGAAGCCAGATGAGAGAAGGCTGCGCTGCGGGTTCTGCGAGACGCTCTTCGAAGCGAAGGAACTAATCTCCTGAGAAGCGCAGGTATTTATATAACCGCGACCTAACTACATATACATCTAGTGGTGGTATTTTATGGAGAAAGACGAGCATTTCCTCAGCAAAATACGTCGGCAGGGTAGCGGACTTCACATCTATTTTCCAACAGAGGTAATCAAGAACCCGAACTTCCCTCTTACTGAGAAGGATGCCGTAGTGATAAAACTCGACCCCAAGAAGAAGACCATTATAATAAAGAAAGTCGAGTGGAACAATCTTGTTGGCGAAACCACAACAATAGAGTAACTCTTTCTCCAAAAAGCAAAAGCATATTATTTAAGGCTGCGTGAATATACTTATGGAGCGCATAGTGCTTCTCAGCCCCAATTCTCACGATTTTATGAAAAAACTCCCGTCTTACCAGCTCATAGCAAAGCAGTTCCCAGATGGGGAGAACTACATAAGAATACCGGTTGAATTCAGAGGAAAAGAAGTGGTGTTCATCCACCGCTGCTACCCCCATCAGGACAAATCACTCATGCAGCTCTTCCTCGCAATTAAAACTTTGAAAGAAGGCGGAGCCTCGCGCGTAAGAGCGGTAGTTCCGTACCTCCCCTATGCGCGCCAGGACAAGCTCTTCCTTAAGGGCGAGGCGCTCAGCTCGAAAATAGTATGCGGGCTCATAAACGAGAGCGGCTGCGATGAGCTCATAACCTTCGACTGCCACTTCCTCAAAAAAGAAGGCATATTCGACTACGCGGGGTTGGATATAAGGAACATCTCGCTCTCCCATGCAATTCTATCATACTTCAAAAAGAAACTGCACTCGCCGAAAATAATCTCGCCAGATGAAGGAGCATCCTATTTCCTCGCAAAGGAAAAAGACAGCGGGGTGATGAAGAAGACAAGGGGCGCATACTCAAAAGGCAAAACAATGTACCGAAAGCCGGAAATTGAAGTTGATTTCAATGTTGAAGGAAGAGACGTTGTGATTGTCGATGATATAATAGGGACCGGAAGCACAATGCTCAAGGCAGTTGAAGCATGCAAGAAACTCGGGGCGAAATCCATCTCCTGCGGGGCTTCCCACGGGCTTTTCCTAAACAACTCCCTAAAAAGGTTAAAAAGAGCCGGCGCCAAAGAAACTATTGCGAGCAATTCAATAAAATCTCCCGCTTCAAGAATAAACATAGTTGATTCATTGAGAGGTGTGTTGTGACAATACACATACGCATGGAGAAGTTTGCAGAAAAAACAGCGGAGCAGCTGCGGGCAATAGACCGGAAGAGTATAGATTAGCTCATTGAGGCGCTCACAAATATTTCCCCTCCACCTTAGCGAAATCCTCCCTGAACTTTTTTATGCCCGCGTCCGTGAGAGGATGATTCCACATCTTCGCGAGGACATCCGCCGGTATTGTGGCAATGGGCGCGCCTGCCCTCGCGGCCTCGACCACGTGAAGAGGATGACGTATGCTCGCGACTATCACCTGCGTGTTGAAGCCGTAATTCTTGTAGATTTGCATTATGTCGCGCACCAGCCCCATCCCATCCATTGAGTTATCATCAAGTCGCCCTATGAAGGGGGAGACGAAGCTCGCGCCTGCCTTCGCGGCGATGAGCGCCTGGCTCGGGCTGAAGACAAGCGTCACGTTCGTGCGTATTCCTTTTTTCTCTAGAACGCGCACGGCCTTCATCCCCTCCTCAGTCATTGGAATTTTGACGACGATGTTCGGCGCCCACTTCGAATAAACCTCCGCCTCCTTCACAAGCTCGTCGCACGTTGTCCCGTTCCCCTCAACTGAAATGGGGCCTTTCACGAGCGCGGCTATCTCCTTTATGAGCGC
>JACCLF010000036.1 GCA_013425405.1 Microcaldota archaeon
TTTAGGAACATACATATTATTTGAAAAAATCATCAATTCCTGTCCAAATCCCGCTTTAGCCGCACTATAACGTAAATTATACCGTTTTTGTCTATATGAAGCATACAATCTTCTGATGGACTTTACATTATCGTAGGTCAATATCCAATTTTGTGTTTTCAAATTCCTTATCTTTTGGGAGAGTTCTTTATGATCCTCATCGACATAATAGTTTAGATAAAGATTTTTGCCGTTCACATAGTATGGAGGATCAAAATAAAAAAGCGCTTTCTTAGGAAGTGATTTACTAACTAATTTAATTAGCTCAGCAGCATCAGAATTATAGAGTTCAATTCGATTCTTATACTGAGAAATCATTCTAATTCGATTTATCAGCTCTTGTTTGTTATATCGGGCATCAATTTTCCATTTACCACTCTGCTTTAAACCCCCAATAACGCCCGCGTCTAGAATTCCAGAGCGATTAGTTCTGTTTAAAAAGAATGTTGAAAATCCAAGCTCAATAAGACCACATTTCTCTTTAAGCCGTTGTTTCGCCTTTTGTTTTTTCCAAACATTGATATTCACCGGAGTTTTTTCTATAAGACTACAAAGTTTGTCGGTTTCATTCAAAACAGAATACCAGAAAGCATAAATAGAACGATCAATGTCATTGATTATTATTTTTGAAACATAGCCATCTAAAAGTAAGGAAAGGGCAACAGAAGCACCTCCAGCGTAAGGTTCGATATAAACGCAGTCCAATAATAAATTATCTTTTATGATTTGTTTAAAATAAGGCACAATTTTTCCCTTGCCTCCTGGATACCTTAATGGCGAATAGAGCTTCATATAAACACTATATATTCTCCCAAACTTTTTTCATGAATTCTTCTATGTTATCCCATGCGATGATTAAATCTTTTGGGGCGGGGGAAAAATGAGGGTTGTGGACGTATGCATGTAATGTGTCGATTCCTAATATGCTGTCTTTATCACTTATTGCAGTTCTGATTCCCTTAAATACTGTTTTATCTGCAATTTTCTTTGCCACCAACTCGTTGGCTACAGTATTAGCTTTCTTTTTTAACTTTATGTAGTTGCCTTTCTCTGTCGTTGGCAGTTTATGCTCTATTAAATAGCAATCAATACTTAATTCTACAAAGACTCTTAAAAGTACGGCCGCTGCATTTGTAAATTTATTAGCATCTAGTTTTTGGAGTTCGTAGTAAATCTTATTGACTTTCGAATTAGTAATTTTCATCACACATTTTTTTGGAATCAGATATCGCCGATGCATTGGAAAAGGTTTCGGAGCTTTTGCATATTTGGTAGTCGGGGCAGAAGCCGGAGCCCGCCAAGGTTTCACTGCTTTGATATTCGTATTTGGTTTTGAAACAGGATTAAACTTTTGGATATAATCTTTTCTGTCATCTTTGGTATAAATCTTTTTTACATTAAAATTTGGATCGAGTAGGTCCTTAGCAACTTGTGTTAATCCTTTGACAACTTCTTTCTCTGAAATTGAAGATTCGATTATTCCATTATTAAGTTCAATTCCTAAGAACTTTCGAACGTCTGGATCAGAAATTAATCTATCAAGGTTTGTTGTCTTTAATTCACCTAAACTGTTCTTTATTTCAGTAGGAACATCGGGTGAAGTTTGAATAATTTTAATAGCTTGCAAAGCAATTGATGACTTCTGTTCTATTTTTTCTCTAAATCTATCGATTTGTTGAGTAGTCCAACTTACTGTTCCGATTCCGTCATTTTCACCAGTGTGTTTCAATTTAATCCATTTATCTGCTTCTGTGGGTGTATCACAAACAGCACATTCGATTTCGTTGGTGGGTCTAGATTTGTACTGATCATGAAGTTTCTTGAATTTGTTTTTTAACGAACTCCTTGCGGGATCATCTATCAGTTCGGGATTTGACAAGAGCTTTAAGACAACGATTCTCCTGTTCCCCTCAACTACGTTAAATCTCGTCGTATCATGGCTAGAAGGCGTGACTAGTACACGCTCGATTGGATTAAGACCCTCTTCAACTATGTTCTTTGCTAAATTGTAAAGCTTAGCCCCTTGATTTTCGATTATTTTGTCAATAGCTTCCTTTTGGCTTGCTACCGGTTCAAAACGGTAGTTTTCTGTGCTTACATTAAGATCAGCAATGGGGATTGGTTTAGTAGTAACTGACATAGTCGTGTTTTCACATTTCGCATATATAAGATTGTATGCTAGTCACCTCATTTCCTCGGAAACGCAACGCCCTCAGGTGGTCAGGTCAAGCATCTTCCACGATCGGACGAAGAGTCGTAGCAGTCTATTTAAACCTTGCCACTCAGAACCAGCTCGGGAACAAGGCAAAATCGCTTGGGCGGGTGGCAACCTGAGCCTAGGGCTCAGTGCTCCGACCGGGATTTGAACCCGGGTCGCAGGCTCGAGAGGCCTGAATCCTTAACCGGACTAGACGATCGGAGCTCAGGTTGTTTATTATCAAGTTCGGTATTTAAAATGTTTATTCATAGAAACCAGTTGTTAATCTGTTCAACCCTGTCCATCCCCTTGCTGCACTCCTTCAGCGCATTCGGCCTTATCTTTATCAATTCTGAAGTATCCTTCTTTTTCTTAACAAGCTCTACAACAGCTTGAAAATACTCCATTGCTTCATCTGATTCCCTGCTTCCCTTCTCATAAAAAAACTCCTTATCCCTCTCTACAAGCTTTACTATCAATGGATTTTTCTTTTCTACATGCTCAACGCTCCTCAATGAAGAGATTGTGTGCTCAAGCCTCTTTAAATTAATCTCCGCCAGTCCCAATTCCGCCCTTGCAAAATTTTTATCATTTGAAATAGCCATTTTGAATTCTCTGACGGCATCCTTATACCTCCCTTCTTTTAAGTGCTCTTCCCCTTTACTGCATAATGCATCATTCTCTTCTTTTACTTTAAGCATGTTCCACAACTTCCAAGCAGCAGTGGGCCCGCCCGGGATCGAACCGGGGATCTTCAGTGTGTGAGACTGACGTCTTACCACTCGACTACGGGCCCTCCTTACTTTTAGGAGCAAAACAGTTTAATAAATCCTCCTCTGCTGGCATATATTTTTAAACATCTGAAGATAATAGTAGCTTATGAGGACAAATGCGGCATTAATTCTCACCATAATCATACTATCCTTCTTAATAGGAGCCTACTTCTACCCGCAGATGCCTGATGCTTTTGCCTCGCACTGGAATGCAGCAGGCGAGGTTGACAGCTATGCGCCCAAATTGTGGGGTCTGTTTACAATGCCGGTTATCCTCGTTATAATTCTCATCTTTATCGTACTCATACCGCGCATAGACCCTCTCAAAGCAAATATCGGGAAGTTCAGGGAATACTACGACACATTCTCAATAATAGTGGCTTTGTTCTTCTTCTACCTCGACCTGCTTGTGATACTCTGGAATATAGGTGTGAAATTTGACCTGATGCAGCTTCTTGTACCGGCTTTTGCTGTACTGCTCTACTACTCCGGGGTCCTCACTGAAAATTCTAAGAGGAACTGGTTCATAGGCATACAGACCCCCTGGACAATGAGCAGCGACAAGGTGTGGAACAAAACGAATAAGTTCTGCGGCAAGCTTTCCAAGGCAACTGCAATCATTGCTCTTTTAGGAATATTCTTTCCGTACTACGCAGTGCTCATCATAGCTATTCCCGTCATAGTTCTAGCTGTTTATTCGGTCATCTACTCCTACATTGAATATCAGAGGGAACGCTGAAAGCAAAAAGGCTTTAATATACTATTCAACAAAGTTGTTTGCTATGGGAAAGAAGGAGCTCATACAGAAATTCCAGAAAGACCATGACAAATACTGGAAGGTTGAGCTTTTTGAGAGGGAGGGTTACACCCGGAAGCAGTGCAAAAAATGTGGGAAGTTCTTCTGGTCGGTTGGCAGTAATGACATATGCCCTGACGCCACATGCACGAGCTACGGGTTCATAGGCAACCCGCCTACAAGCAAGAGGTTCAACTACGCAGATACATGGAAGGAAATTGACAAATTCTTCGTTTCAAAAGGCCACGCATCCGTGAGAAGATACCCGGTTGTCTCGCGCTGGAGGCCTGATTTGTTCTTCACAGTTGCATCCATAATAGACTTCCAGAGAATAGAGAAGGGCCAGGTTGCTTTCGAGCTGCCTGCAAACCCGCTTATAATCCCTCAGGTCTGCATGAGGTTCTCGGACATACCGAACATAGGAGTGACCGGCAGGCACTACAGCTCATTCGTCATGGTGGGCCAGCATGCCATTGCCAATGAGAAGGGATACTGGAAGGATAAATGCATTGATTTGGACTTTGAGCTCGTGAACAGTGTTTTCGGCATTCCCAAGGAGGAGATAGCCTTCGTTGAGGATGCCTGGGTCGGCTACGGGGCGTTCGGCTTCTCCCTTGAATACTACGTGAGAGGTTTAGAGCTGGGCAACGCAGTCTTCACCCAATTCCTTGGAGAAATGGACAGCTACAGGGAGATGGATGAAAAAATAATTGACATGGGGGCCGGGCTGGAGAGGTTCACCTGGATAACCCAGGGCACGCCCACAAGCTATGATGCGGTTTTCGGCCCCATCATTGAGAAAATGAGGAAAGATTCAGGAATTGAGTTTGACATGGAGCTTTTCAACAAATATGCGAAGATAAGCGGTTCCCTTGACATGGACGTCTCAAGCGATATAGGCAGTATGAAAAAAGGAATTGCAAAATCCCTTGGAATAACTGCTGATGAGCTGGAGTCAAAAATTGCTCCGCTGGAGGCAATCTACGCAATCTGCGACCATGCCCGAACGCTGGCTTATGCAATAAACGATGGAGCCCTGCCGAGCAATACCGGAGGGGGCTACAACCTCAGGGTTGTCCTCAGAAGGGCATTGAGCTTTCTGGAGCAGTATGCGTTCCCCTTCCGCATAAGCGACATACTGGAGCTGAACTGCAAGGAGCTGAAACCGCTCTTCCCCGAGCTGCTTGAGAACCTCCCCCAGATGCAGAAAATAATAGACGTTGAGGAGAAGAGGTATGACGCAACAGTAAAGATATCCAGAAGGATTGTTGCGGACATACTTGGCGAGGGCAAAAAATTCTCTTCGAATGAGCTCGCAAAGCTCTACGAATCGCAGGGCATAACCCCCGAGCTCATACAAAAGGTTGCCAGGGAGGGGAAGGTGAACATCCAGATTCCATCTGACTTCTACGACTCTCTTACTAAGAACCACATAACCGTGAAGGAGGAGAAATCTCCCTTTGATGCAACTGGCCTGCCGGAGACCAGAGCTGTTTACTACGAGGATGCGGAAAAGCTGGAGCTTGACTCCACTGTCATTGCAATAAGGAATGGGGCAGTTGTCCTTGATGCCACAATATTCTACCCCGAGGGAGGGGGGCAGGTTGCGGACCTTGGCACAATCAATGGAGTCAAAGTCTTGGATGTGCAGAAAGTCGCAGGCGTCATATTTCACAGAGTTGAGAAGCTTGACTTCAGCGAGGGGCAGAGAGTCTACATTCACGTTGACGGTGAGACCAGGAAAGCCCTCATGAGGCACCACAGCGCTACGCACATACTGAACTACGCCTGCAGGAAAGTTCTCGGAAATCATGTCTGGCAGGCAGGGGCAAAGAAGGAAAAGGAGAGGGCGCACCTTGACATAACGCACTATGAAAAACTCTTGCCAGAGCAGACAAAGCAGATAGAGCTGGTTGCAAACAGAATTGTGCTGGAAGACAGGAAGATAAAAATAACCAACATGGACAGGAGCGAGGCCGAGAAGGAATACGGCTTCACGATATACCAGGGCGGCGCATCTCCTGGCAGGCTGATAAGGATAGTGGAGATTGAGGGCGGAGTTGATGTCGAGGCATGCGGTGGGCTTCATCTGCCCAGCACTGGAAAAGTTGGAATGATCAAGATAATAACGGAGGAGAGGATTCAAGATGGGGTGAGCAGGATTGAGTTCGTTGCTGGAGAAGCAGCCTTAAACTACATCCAAAAGGAGGCTGAGGTGCTGAGAGAAGCTTCCGAGAAGCTCAAAGTATCCCCCGAGCAGCTTGTCTCAACTGAAGAGCGCTTCTTCTCAGAGTGGAAGGAGAGGGGCAAGAAGCTTGGGGAGCTTGAGGAGCGCATTGCCGAGCTGGAGGCTGAGAAGCTTTTGCCTGAAGCAAAGGGCGGCATTGTAAGAAAGGTGCTGAATGTTGATGTCAAACTTCTTGAAAAGATTGCGCTCTGCATATCTGAGAGGGACGTTACAGCAGTTCTTGCAAACCAGAACAATGACGTTGTTGCAGCAACCTTTGAGAATTCCGAGCTGGACGCGAGCAAGCTCCTTTCGCAACTGTACTCAAAGTTCGGGGGAGCAGGAGGAGGGAGTAAGAGGTTCGCTAGGGGCAGAACCAAAGAAAAAGTCTCCTTCTCCAGTTAGACTTTTATTATTTTATAGCTCTCCAGCCACTCCCTTGCCTTCTTCTTTATAGAACTGTGCTTTGAGCGGCTGGCTATCCCTTGCATGTGGGGTATCTTCTCCTCGTTTTTCAGCTGGTTTCTAAGTATGAGACTCAGCGTCCTCTTCGCAACTGAGAGGTGCTTCGTGTGCGCCCCTATGTAATCGGCATGCTTCAGTTTATCCCTGTCGTCAATCTCGCTTTTTTCTATGTAATCCAGCGCGTCTATGGCAACTGGCTCGTGGCTTGAGAAGCTGGCAACCAGTTTTGCCTTGTCAAGCTTATCGCTCTGGGGCATTACACCTCCTTCTATTCTCTCCCAGGCGTTCTCAGCAACCGAGAGATGGGGCGCAAATATTGCGGTGTCCCCGAAGTAATGGCTCTTGTCCCACTCCGAGAGCATCTTGCTTCCGGCAATGATGTCAACTGCAGTACGCCCAACTCCCTCATCGTGATTCGTCACTGCAGCCTGGTGGAGCTTCGCATAGTTGCTCAAAAAAAGTCCTAACCTGTCCTTCAGGGACACATCCTTGCTCTTCTTCATAACTTCTATTTTTACAACTTCTAATATATTAAATTATCCTATCTTGGCAGCTTTCCTTGACCCTATCTCTTTCAGCCATCTCACTGACTAGAGGACAGCAATGAAAGCCTTATATATCTTTTCAGTTATATATCTAATCAGATATGAAAGTATTTGCAAAAGGCCTGCTGAACCTTTTCATACTCTGCGAGGCGGAGAAGCCGGTTTCCGGCAAAAAGATAACGAAGAGAATAACCGAACTCACATACGGGAAGTGGAAACCCAGCCCAGGAGTCATATACCCTCTGCTGAGAAAAATGGAGATGGAGGGACTTATTAAATCCGACCTCTCAGAAGGCGAGGGGAGAAGGGAGATAACCTACGTGATTACGGCCCATGGCAAGAAACATCTCGCAGAAGGCAGGGAGAGGATGATGCATAAGGGAGACATGTCAACAATATTCCTGCCGCTCATAACCAAGGTGATATACAACTTTGATGATGACGAAATAAAGGAGCTTGTAGAAGAATTTGAGAAATTCAACAAGCTGAGGGAGAAATTCATCGAACTTCCTGAAAAGAAAAGGAAGGAGGCATTTCTCAAGATATGCAGTCTTTTTGAAAAACTCGTGGAATCGTGATTCGTAGTGAGTTCTATGGATGAAGTAATAAAAGTTGAAAACCTCAAGAAAATGTACCTCATGGGAGATTATAAGCTGGATGTTCTGAGAGGGATAGACCTCACAGTCAGGAGGGGAGATGCCCTCTCCATAATGGGCCCCTCGGGAAGCGGAAAAAGCACACTGATTCAGATAATGGGATGCCTTGACAAGCCCACAAGCGGCAAGATGTACATAGATGGGATAGATGTCTCAACAATGAGCGATGATGAGCTCGCGGAGATAAGGAGCAAGAAAGTAGGCTTCGTCTTCCAATCCTTCTTCCTCATCCCCACAATGAATGCAGTGCAGAATGTTGAGCTGCCGATGATTTTCAACGGCTTCTCCCTTGAAGAGAGGCACAGGAGGGCATTAGAGATTCTTGATCTAGTGGGGCTTGGAGAGAGGGCCGAGCACAAACCTTCAGAGCTCAGCGGCGGCGAGAGGCAGAGGGCGGCAATAGCCCGCGCATTGGCAAATGACCCGCGCATAATTTTTGCAGATGAGCCGACAGGCAACCTGGATTCAAAATCAGGCGAAGAGATAATCAACCTCCTAATGAAGCTTAATAAAAAAGGTTATACAATAATAATTGTTACGCACAATATTAACATAGCAAGGCATGCTAAAAAGATAATTCACATAAAGGATGGGCTTATAGAAAAAACTGAGGTGGTGAAGTGAGAAAAGAAGCTTTGTTTGCAGTGTTGCTTGCACTGGTTGCGGTTGTATCGGCAGATGTGCAGATAAATTCATACTCCGTTCTGCCGAGCACGCTCAAACCCGGAGTAACGGGCTCTGTGTCCATAACTATATCCAACCCGAGCACATCAACACTAATAGGTGCGGTGATATACCAGGGAGGAGAGCAGTTCACTTTCACGTCAAACAGAATACAGCTTGGTGATATAGGCTCCCTGGGCTCTACGGTAATCACAGTTCCATTTACCATAAAGGACGACGTGGTTCCGGGTATCTACAACCTGAGGCTGAACGCTTTCTGGACCGAGGGCAGCAATACTTATACGAAGACATTCTCAATACCCATAAGCGTAACAAACCCGCCAATATTCAACTTCTCTTTCACCCCAATAAAACAGATAACCCCTGGCGGCAGTTTCATTGTTGATGCCCAGCTTAGAAATGAGGGAGGAAGTATCTCCAAGATATCTCTGACTGTCAACTCCACCTCCTTCTTCTTCGACGGAGTGTCCCAGCTCAACCTAGGAGATTTGGCAAGCGGGCAAAATATCTCTTTCCAACTTCCCATTGTGTCAAGCGCTTTGCTCCAATCAGGAGTGCAGTCCATCCCCCTGGCGGTGACCTACCAGGATCCGCTTGGTTCAATGCAGCAGGCGGCGATAACGATAACTCCTGTGCAGGTGGTTAAAAATTCTGTAGATTTTATAGTCGACGCGCAGGCAGAGAAAAAGCCTGTGTCACCTGGAGACAAGACCAAATTCTTCATTAACATAACCAATATAGGAAACAGCAATGCCCAATCCGCAAAAATAAGCGTCTCTTCAGCTTCGTCCTCTTTCACCTCCCTAGGCACTTCTGAAAGATATTTTGATACAATCCATCCCGACTCCAAAGAGCGCATGGAGTTCGAAATTGGGGTTGGCGGGACCACACCGGCAGGCTACTACCCGGTAACAATAACAATAAACTACCTCAACATAAACGGTGAGACGCAGACTCCAATCCAGAAGCAGGTCGGTATAGAAGTCGGGGACGTGCCGCAGATAAACATAACGCCAAGCACCAATCCGGCACCTCTTTCAGCAGGAGGTACCTACGCCATTTCACTTCAGTTCTCAAACACGGGGAACATAAACATCAGGGCGCTGAGCGTGCGCGTAACAAGCAATGATTTTGATATATTAAGTTCTCCTGATAACTACATAGGCACCCTTAAGTTAGATGACTACAGCACAGTGCAATACACTCTGTATGCAAAGAGCGGCCTGAAACCTGGTTTGTACCCAGTCCATATCGTGATGCTTTTCAGGGACGCGTACAACTCAGAGCACCACGTTGCGCAGGATGTAATACTTGAGGTTGTTTCTCCAGAAGTTGCAGCGCTTATCCAAAAGCCGACAGGCATGAGCCTCACCTTAATATTCATAATACTGGTTGTGATAGGCGTCATTCTCTATGTGGCGTACACAAGATACTTCAAGAAGAAGAAGGTGAAGTAGTGTATCATCTGGACCTGCTGAACTACGCAGTGAACAACCTCTTCAACAGGAAGCTGAGAAGTTACCTCACAATACTGGGCATAGTGATAGGTATAGCAGCAATAGTGGTGCTGATATCCATCGCGCAGGGGGTCAACGACTTCATAATGAACCAGCTCGGGGCGCTCGGCGGGAACTGGATAAGCATAAATCCCGGAAGCCCTAAGCAGTCAATGATGGGTTCAGTGATGTCGGCTGTCTCGGCAACACTTAGCACAAACGATGCCAATGCCTTAAAGGCAATTCCCGGAGTTCAGAAGGTTTACCCGATGCTCCAGGATAGATCAGTAATACAGTTCAAAAATGAGACTGGCAGAGTCATAATTGTCGGAGTAGATTCCGAGGCTTTGAAAGACGTTTCATACTATGAAGTTGACAAAGGCAGGTTATACAAGAGTGGGGAGAGACGCATAGTGGTGATAGGTGATTCAATAGCCAACGGTGTGTTCAAGACCAACATCACCGTCAATCAAGTCATACAGATAAAGGGAGCAAGCTTTAGGGTTATTGGGATATTCAAGAAAGGGGGAGGATTGGCAGCAGCTACGGGTGGTATGATGGTTATGCCATTAGAGGACGCCAAATTTATATTCGGGGATCAGAAGCTCCCCAATCAGGCTGATGAAATCCTTGTTGAGACTGCAAATGGGTACGACCCTGAGGTAATTGGCAGCCAGGTAAGCACAAAACTCCGGCAGTTGCATCATGTGAAGGAAGGTGAAGAGGATTTCACAGTGCAAACTCCAGCATCCATCGCGCAGACCGTAAACACCATAACAGGAACACTGGCACTCTTCCTTGCGGGCATATCCGGCATAGCCCTCATAGTGGGGGGGATAGGCATTGCCAACACAATGTTCATGTCCGTGATGGAGAGGACGAAGGAGATAGGCATCCTGAAGGCAATAGGGGCGACAGAAAATGTGGTTTTGGAGATGTTCCTTTTAGAAGCAGGCATCATAGGCCTTGTGGGAGGAGCTCTGGGGCTTGTGCTTGCAGCCGTTGCAACCCTTGTGCTCAACTACTTTGGTGTGCCCACAGACATATCGCCTGAACTCGCAACATTTGGGCTTTTATTCTCCATGGTGGTTGGAGTAATCGCAGGCTTCTTCCCAGCGAGAAGAGCGGCAAGGTTACTGCCTGTTGAAGCTCTAAGGTATGAGTAGATTTCAAGTGTAGCTTACTCTTACCCCGCCAGCGTTATTAAAGCTAAGAAGACTTCTCAAGGTGTAAGCAATTCCCTGCCCTATGCCGGAAAGTAATCCATCAAATGGGTTTGCGCTTCCCATATCGCATACTGCCGGCTCCTTCTTGAATGACATATTTGCAAGGGTTGCTGCTTCCACCAGCGCAGTCCTCTTGTTGCCAATCTGGTCGACAAGCCCCACCTCCTTCGCCTGCCTCCCAGTCAGAACTCTTGCATCAAGAATCTCATTGAACTTCTGCTGGTTCAGCTTGCCTCTCCTCCCCTCCTCGACAACACTCTTGAACTCACTAAAAATCTCGTTTATAATGGCCTGCATAATCTGCTTCTCCTTCTCAGTAGGAGGCCTTGTGCTTGTTCCTATATCCTTGAGCTCTCCGGATTTGAATATAGTGTAGTTCAGGCCAATCTTGTTAAACAGCCCGCTCATGTCCTCGAATGTTGCAACAACCCCTATGCTGCCAGTCAGGGCGTCTGGCTCGGAAACTATGTAATCCGCAGGCGCCGATATGTAATAGCCCCCGGATGCCGCAACCTCCCTGAAATATGCAACCTTGGGCTTCTTCATTTCTTTCACAGCGTCATGTATCTCCTTGCTCGCAACAACAGAGCCGCCTGGCGAGTTGACTTCAAGAACCACTGCCTTGACGTCATCCCTGCTCTCAGCATCGTTTATCTGCCTTACAATTTCATCAGAGCCAACTGTGGGAGAGCCAAAAAGCCCTCCGCTGGAGCTTACAGTGCTTATCTCACCGTCTACCTTAATCACACCAACGCATTCCCTGGGAGCTGCAAGGTAGTAAACTGCGTATAACGCAATTGCAGTTCCAATGACCATCAAAGCTCCCATAGCTACGAGCAGGACTGTTATGATGAGCTTGTCCGTCTTCATACACTAATAAATACTTTTCTACCCTTATAAATATTGTGGTATAAGATGAACATTGCCCAGGTGCTACTTTTCATACTCCCAGCCTACATCGCCAATGCCACGCCTGTCATTTTTGGCGGCGGAATGCCTGTAGACTTCAGGAAAAAATTCACAGACAAGGAGAGAGTACTCGGAGATGGAAAAACCTGGAGGGGCCTGCTTGCCGGGATATGCTTCGGAAGCCTGACAGGGTTTGTTGAATCCCAGCTATGCTCCACTGCCGTGCTTTCCCTTTCGGTATGCCTGACCGATTTTCTGCCCATCGGAATTGTGCTCTCTCTTGGAACCATGCTTGGAGATTTGGCTGGCAGCTTCGTGAAAAGGAGAATGAGGATAAAGAGAGGGCAGCCATCTCTAATTCTTGACCAGCTCTCCTTCCTGTTTTTTGCACTGCTTCTCTCAATACCATATGTGCCTTCCGGATTCTTAGCTCTGAATTCGCTGGTTTTCCTCGTTGTGCTTACCTACCTGCTTCACGTAGCAACCAACATTCTAGCAAATAGGCTGGGCCTTAAGAAAGTTCCATGGTGAGCAGCTAGCTGTTGCATCCGAAGCAACCATCGCAGTCGTTTCCATTACTCGATACCGTGTTTGACTTAAAGACAGGGTTGGAGCTGTAGCAGTAAAACCCATACTGCGTATGGCCGCTCACGGCATTCCCAGTAAATATGTCATTCGAACCTTCTAAATACACGCCGCTGTCGCCGTTATTCCTAATCGAATTGCCTTCGAATTCATTTGAATCTGATGAGATCGAGCGGGCACCAGAAGCACCGTTTGAAGCGATGTCGTTGTTCAAAATACGGTTGGATGTCGAATTGTAGATGTCTATTCCATACATGCCGTTCTGCTGGATTATATTTTGAGATATGAGATTGGCCGATGAGGAGCTTATAGTTATGCTGATGTTATTCTGGTTTATTGTGTTACTCGTTGCATTGTTCCTGTATGCAAGGTGGAGCCATATCCCCTGTGAATTCCCTCTGAGCTCATTCTGAGTTAGAGAATTCATATGCGAGGAGTACAGCCATATGCCGTAGCTGCTGTTCAGCACTGTATTCAAGCGCAAATTGTTTGATGTGGAATTTATTAGGCTGATGCCCATGCTGTTTTCTTTCAGGCGGTTTTCCGAGAAGATATTATTCTGCGAGTTCTGCAGCAGAACACTCTGCACATTCTGCTCCATGCTGTTTCTTTCCACATCGT
Source organism: Microcaldota archaeon (assembly GCA_013425405.1). Classification (GTDB taxonomy): domain Archaea; phylum Micrarchaeota; class Micrarchaeia; order Burarchaeales; family Fermentimicrarchaeaceae; genus Fermentimicrarchaeum. Next base: position 13,220 of record JACCLF010000036.1, read on the forward strand.
TTAAACTCGAGTATAGCATTTTGACCGCATTCTTGTTATACTCAAGAGAGTTGTCCACAATGCTGTTCTGGTCTGAAGAATTCAGCTTAATTCCGTCCTGGCATCCGGATATGTTGTTTTTGCTTATGGTGTTATTGCCTGATGAAACCAATGACAGACAGAAAATTGAATTGTAGCTGAAGTTGCCCGAATCTATGCTGTTGTTGGATGAGGATTGCAAAAAGATGCCCTCATCGTTGTCTGCAACTGTCTCGCCGCTCAGAGAATTTAGGCTTGAGTAATTCAGGTATATCCCTCTGTGGTTGTTCGAATTCAGGTTATTCCTAAGCATGTTATCCGAAGAGCCTGAGATGAGCACGCCGCTTTCGTGGTTATCGCGTATCTTATTCCCGTTTATCTGCGTGCCCGCTGAGCCTGGGGAGAGGTACACCCCAATGCTGTTGTCCTTAATAATATTATTCTCAATGAGCAGATTATGCGTGAGATTGCCCACATAAATCCCGTAGGCGCTTTCTGATATGACATTGTTCCTTAACTTCGCATCATCCGCATCTATCATCAATCCATAGAGGTTTCCCTTGATAATGCTACCCTCAATAACAGAATTTTGGGCCTCTATGTGAGGGCCCTTTGTGCTCTCATACAGCCTTGAGCCTACGCCCTGCAGCTCTGAGTTTCTCATCTCAAATTTTGCGTCCTTGTGCACGAAGAAAATGAAATTAGTCGAGTTATCCCCGTTCTCTATTATGCTCATGTCGCCAATGGTGACAGGATTGTTATCGTTGTCAAGCACCTTCAGCTCGCCGCCTGGGAAAACCTCCATTGTCCTGTCGCTGTAAGTTTTGCCTTTCATTACAATTGTAACATTCCTTAGGGTGAGCGAGCCGCCGTTCAGAACCATGAGGCTGCCGTCCATCTCTATTGTCCTGTTCGCGCATATTGTGTAGTAGGTTATATTCCACCCGTCGGTCTCCGGAGAGCAGGCCTGGTACTTATCCGTAAACTGTGAAAAAAAACCAAAATAGTACAGAACAGCCAGCATCACAAAAACTAACCACAGCACCCATGCGTAGGTATGTATCAATTCAGCTGAGATGGGCTTCTTTGCCATTCTACTTTCACCTAGCTATTTTGTGATACTACTTACCTCTAGTTAGTATTTAATACTTCCCCGCTTACTCGACCTTTGTTATCTTGCCGAATTTGCCTGCCGAGAGCTGCGGGTTGCCCCTGAACTCAGAGACCCAACCATTCTCTATCTTTATCTTGTCCCCAATTGCTATTCTGCTTATATCGTCTCCCCAAAGAGAAAGAGTTATCTCCCCGCTGTCATCCTTTATTGTGGCGTTGGCCACTCTCGTCTTCTTCCCGAACCTTGTGAGCACATCTCTGGGTTCCTCTATAGCAGTGACTTCTGCAACTTCTAGGGTAGCATTACCTGTTCCTGGTTTGAGCTCTGAAATTTTCATCTCTTCACCTCTCCCTTGTTTATGGGACTTACTAATTTTTATACGTTACCGTTTTCTCAAAGCAGCAAGCATTAATGGAAGAATAACCGTTGCATCGCCGTCTATTGTGACCTGCTTCGCCTTCTCCTTCACCTTTCCCCAGGAGATTGCTTCCCTTAATCTTGCACCGCTCAAACTTCCATCATAGGCAGTTGCAGTAGTTATATACACCCCGTAATCCAGCCCTCCCTTGAACTGGTTCCACCAGATTGTGTGGTGCTTTGAGATGCCTCCTCCAATCATGAGAGCCCCTCTCCTCTTGCTGTCAAAAACAATATCGCTGAGCTCCTTCTCATCCTTAATTAAATTGAGCTTGAACCTGTGGTCCTGGGAGAATATCACGAGGTTTGTCCCAAAAGCAGAGTCTAGCAATCCCGGGCAGTATACCGGTATGTTGTGCTTCGCAGCCTGATACAGGATTGAATTCTCATCCTTCAATCTTCTTCCAAATTCGCAGGAAAGCTCACGGCTGCTCCACTCATCTTTCTTATTTGTAAGCTCCTTTAGGATGGGAAGCATCTTTTTCTCAAGCAGCATCCCATAGCTGGAGTTTGGAATGAGCACGTTCCCAAGCCTGTTCACCCCAATCCTGTGAAGCATCTCATCGTCAAGCTCAAAACTGCCTTCAAAGTAGCCGCCCCCCCACGCCCTTGCCAAATCATGGTCCAGAGTCCCGCCGGTTGTTATGACAACATCAAACTCCTTGACAAACTGCGCCAGAGCCCCTCTCAGGCCTGTTGCAACAATGCATGCCGGAAATGACAGGAAGTTGGTGCACTCCCTGTCGTCAAGCATCTCCTGCAGTATGTTCACTCCTTTTCCCAGATGGCGTGCCGTGAACCCCCCGGCATTGCGCATCTCATCCACAAGCTCGGCAACCCCCATGCCCTCGCTGAGCCTCATGTCCTTTACTCTTTTTTTAAGAAGTTTCATAGAATCACACATATTTTTCGAGTACAATTTTCTGCATCTCCACTGCCTCCAGCACATTAGAAATCTCAAGCGCCATGCTGAGCTTTGTCTCGCTCTCTGCAATTATGTCAAACAGCACATCCCCAACCTTCACTTTGTCTCCCTGTTTCACGTGCATGTATATTCCTGCACCCTTGCTCTTTGGCGCGCCGGCAGCCCTGGCAATTCTTGATATTATTCTGTTGTCGACGTGGTGTATCCTGCCCTCTTTCTCAGACTTCACCTCAGCCTTGTAATTGCCAATCGGTATGTCATCCACCTTCACCTTGGCGTTTCCTCCCTGTGCTCCTATTATCTCCCTCATCTTCTCCAGAGCTTTTCCGGATTTCAGTATATCACTGGCAACTGCGTAACCCTTGCCTTTCTCCACCTTTCCGCAAAGCTCCAGCAGCGCTCCTGCAAGCACCAGGGATTTCTCAGTGAGGTCTGCCGGGCCTTCCCCCTGCAGCACCCTCAGCACATCCCTTGCCTCCAGAGCAGGCCCTATGCCGTTGCCGATGGGCCCGTTTCCAACAGTTATGTAGCATTCAACCTTCATTTCGAGCCTATCCCCAATCTCAAGGAAATCCCTTGCCATCCCGTTTGCAACACGTGTGTCCTCTATTTTTGCTCCTCTCCCGACGGGTATATCTATCACAACATACTCGGCACCGACAGACTTCTTCTTGGCAAGTATGCTTGCCAGCAGCACTCCCTTGGGATCTAACCTCATGGAATTCCTTATCCTTATCAGCTTGTCATCTGCCGCTGCAAGGTCCATGGCTCCCCCCCACACAACACAGCCATGTGTTTTGAGCACAACATTCTTCATCTCATCAAGCTTGAAAGTGACGGGAGCAAGCACCTCCATTGTATCAGCTGTGCCGGCAGGAGACGTGATTGACCTTGCGGATGTTTTCGGTATGTACAAGCCGGCTGCGGCTATTATAGGAACTAAAATCATTGTAGTCCTGTTCCCTGCAACGCCCCCCGAGCAGTGCTTGTCCACAACCGGGTGCACCCCAATGTCCAGTATGCTCCCAGAACCGACAATTGCATTCGTCAAATAAACAGTCTCATCATTGCTCAAACCTCTTATATAAAGCGAAGTCACGAAAGAGGCAAGCTCGGTCTCGCTGAGCTTGTTTTCCATAATCTCATCTATGACTTTCTTTATCTCCTCATTCCCAAGGCTTCCCCCGTCCATTTTCTTCTTTATAATCTCAATGGATGCTGGGTTGCTCGTGGTGCTCACCTCAATAATATCCCCTCTCTTGGCGCCTATCCCGCAGGAAGTGTCGGAGAAGAGCGCAATTTCCCCCCTCTTCACAAGAGTGTCGCTCACATCAACAATCGCAGTGCATTTCTTATCGCCGTTCTTCAGTGAAACCCTGTCCCCTATAATCATGTCCATATCATGTGCCTCATCCTCATTGAGCACAACTATGTTCTTCCCGGTCTCAATGTCAAACGTCTTGGCTTTCAGCGTATAGCTCCCTTTTTCAACCATAGCACCACCTAATACAGTTTTTCAATTCCTTCCCTCATGATGACATTCAGCAGGCTCTGGGGTGTTACCACCCCCATCTCGGTTATGTAAGCAGTAAGATACCTTGCAGGAGTGACATCAAACGCAGGGTTCCTTATCTCAACTCCCTTCAGCCTCTTGGGGTTTGCTATCTCCTCGGGGCTTCTCTCCTCTATTTTCTCAATTCCGCCCCACAGGGTGATGGGGTCGAACTTGAATGTCTCCGCTGCAGAATACATATTCACTCCGTGCTCATGCGCTATCATGGCAATTCCGCACGTTCCAATCTTGTTTATCAAATCCCCTTTTGAAGTTATTGCATCCGCCCCGACTAGAACTGAATCAACATCCTTCATGAAATGGCTTACCGCCGAATCAACAATGAGGGTGACCTTCACCCCTGCGCCGCTGAGCTGCCTTGCAGTGATGAGCCCCTGGAATTTTGGCCTTGTCTCCGTGCATATAACCTCTATTCCCTTGCTGAGCTCGTTTGCCCTTTCAAGGATTGATACAACCAAGCTGCTGTGGCAGTGCGTGAGTATGACAGAGCTGCCGGAAAGCTCCCTCCCCCCGTACTCGGCTATCCTCTCCCCATCCTCTTTCTCCCTCTTGAAATATTCCAACTCCTCCATCTCAACAAGCTTCCTGAGCGCTGCAACGTCTCCCTTGCTCTTCCTCACATCTGCAAAAAGAGCTCTCAGAGCGTTCCTCAGCATTGGTTCTGTAGGCCTTGTGGAAGCCAGCTCGTCTGCTGCAACAAGCAGCTCATTCACCAGTTCCTCCCTGCTTTTTGCTTTTGATTTCCTGGCTATTATGCCCATGGCTGCCATTGCAGCCTTTGCAACATTTCTGGCTCCCTGTATCTTGAGCATCTTTATATTATTCCTTATCCTCTCAACATCTCTCTGCAAACTACCACCATTAACCAATAAATTATACGGGCGCTATTTAAAAATTAGAGGGCTTTGCGCTTTCTCTCTTTCAAGAATTTTCTGTATGCCTTCTCATCATCAAAAACTATCGGCATGACCCTCCTCTTGCATCTCTCGCAGTAGTACATTCCGGCAAGTTCCGATGCCCCCGGAACTCCGCCCTCGCGCAGTGAGAAAGCCCTTATCCTCAGGCTTCCGCATCTGGAGCATGCCTTCAGCCTCCCTCTTTTGTCGCTCATAAAAACACTTCCTTCGCCTTCGTTTACTTATATAAACTGGTATATTCTTAAGCTTCAAATTCAAAAAATATTGAGGATGCAATGGTAGGAATTTATAGACAAGCAAGCCGAGAAGCAGAAGCCAAATATGCAGAGTTCATAATGAAAAGGAAAAATGATGAATGGAGTGGTACAGTAGAAGAAAAGCTGGAGGAAAAGACAAGAACCCGAACTCTTGGCATAACATATGTCCAAGGTGGAGGAGCTGACTTGACAGAGACAATCAGAGTATCAAGAAGTGCAAATGGGGAAGAGGTTGGCATTGTGGTGAAAAAAGTGCACCTCAACCAAGAAGGAAAAACTGGCTGGGGCGACATTGAATTCAGCTTTGGCGGCTGGAAATACCCCACACACTTCGAAGTGCAGAAAGAGAATGAACGAATAGACAACTCTTCGCCAAATACCGTAAAGACCGATTTCGGAATTAAAAAAATAGACAAGAAAACCGGACTTTTTAATGGGAAGGGAACCATATTCGGCTGCCAGCAGGACTCAATATATGCTACTCTGTCAGAAAAAGGCAATCTGATCTCATACATCGAGACAACCGAGGGAGCCATAGGAGTGACTAAAATAACTGTACATATAGAAAGATTATACAGAAAGGAGAGCCAAGCATTTGAATCCTTTTCAGCCGATATATCTGTGGGCGATGGCATCGCGGAACGTGCACTTGACGCATCGCTGCATCTGGAGTCTGAGAGGACCAAATTCCTGAATTTCCTCTCCCAGCAGCCAGTAGAAAACTGGAGCAAAGAAATGGAGCTGAAAACAGGCAACCTTAAATAAAAACCGAAAGCATATAAAGCTTTATAGATTAAAACTCTGTATCTAAAAGAGGGGATACTTTGATTGAGCAAGGCTTTGTTTCTAAGGATGATGAGGAGCTGCTGAAGTTCATAGAGAGCTCGGCTCCCAAGATATACGTGGTTGGCACGGGAGGCGGAGGCTGCAACACGCTCAACAGGATATTTGAGGTGGGCATACCGGGAGCGTCCGTCATAGCCATGAACACTGATGCTCACCACCTTGTCAAGACGAAGGCGGACAAGAAGCTTCTGCTTGGGAAGAACATAACCAAGGGTCTGGGAGCGGGCAGCAACCCCACTGTCGGAGAGGAGGCTGCAAAGGAGAGCAAGGATGAAATCACAAAGCTCATCTCGAATTCCCAGATGGTTTTTGTTACATGCGGGCTTGGGGGAGGCACCGGCACCGGAAGCGCGCATATAATTGCCGGGCAGGCGAAGGATGTTGGCGCGCTGACCATTGCCGTTGTGACACTGCCCTTCCTCTCCGAGGGAAAGGTGAGGAGAGCCAACGCATTGGAGGGGCTGAACAAGCTCAAGAGGCAGGCTGATACCGTCATAGTAATACCAAATGACAAGCTGCTCGCAATAGTGCCTGATTTGCCGCTCAACACGGCTTTCAAGGTTGCAGACGAGGTGCTTGCCAGCTCGGTGAAGGGCATAACAGAGCTTGTAACAAAGGTGGGGCTGGTGAACCTGGATTTCGCCGACTTGAAGACAATACTCAAAGACGCAGGCTGCGCTGTCATAGGATTCGGCGAGTCGGCTGCCAATGCCAAGTCTGATGAGAGGGCAGCCACTGCAGTTGAGAATGCGCTGAATAGTCCTTTGCTTGACACCGACATTTCTGATGCAGACAAGGCCCTTGTCAATGTGACCGGGGGGGCGGACATGACTCTGCGCGAGGCTGAGCTCGTCATAGAGGAGATTTCAAAGAGAATCAGCCCTAACTCCCACATCATATGGGGTGCCCGCATAGAGCCTGAAATGAACAAGTCAAGCCTGAAGGTTCTTGTTGTAATTGCAGGGGCAAAGCTTCCCAACTACGAGAAAGTTGAAATCAAGGCTGAGGCTCCTGAAATAGACCTCGACTCAATAATATAGGTGTTTGCATGAATCCTCTGGATAAATTGAATGAATTCATACAGAAAGCTTTGAGGGTGCTCAGAGTATCCTACAGGCCGACATCTGATGAATTCTACACCACGCTTAAGATTACCGGGCTGGGGATGGTGCTCATAGGAGTAATCGGCTATGTCCTGACAATAATATTCGGCTTTCTTGAAAAAGGTGGTAAATCTTGATATTCGTCTACAGGGTAACGGCAGGGCAGGAGAAGGTTGTAGTTGATGTTCTTAAGAATAAGATAAAGAAGGACAACTTGCCAATCTATGCGATTGCGCTGCTTGAGGACATGAGAGGCTATCTCATACTGGAGGCTGAGGATGAGGTCATTGCGAGGCAGGCTGCAATGAAGATACCTAACATAAAGGGAGTTTTGGCAAAGAGCATGGGTATAGCGGAGATAGCCCCGCTCATTGAGACGAGGACGACAAAAATCCAGATAGCCAAAGGGGATGTTGTGGAGCTCATAAGCGGGCCGTTCAAGGGAGAAAAAGCAAGGATAATCAAAATTGATGAATCTAAGGATGAGGTGACAGTGGAGCTTCTCGAAGTTGCAGTCCCGATTCCGGTCACGATAAAGATTAACATTGTTAAGGTTTACCAGAAGGCAGAGTGAGGTGTTCAACTTGAAAGTAACCGTGCAAGCACTTGTGGATGGGGGAAAAGCCACGCCAGGAGCACCCTTGGGTCCGGCTCTCGGGCCTCTCGGAGTGAACATGGGGCAGATTATTGCAACCATAAATGAAAAAACAAAGAACTTTGAGGGGATGAAGATACCAGTCAAGGTGATAGTTGACAAGGACAGCAAGACTTTTGAAATTGAGGTTGGAACTCCACCGGCAAGCGCGCTCATAAAGAAGGAGCTTGGAATTGAGCTTGGCGCAAAGGTCAAGGGTGAAGTTGTGGGGAATCTCACCATGGAGCAGGTTGTGAAGGTGGCAAAGATGAAGGGTGAAGTGAGCTTAGCAAAGGGCCTGAAGCCAACTGTGAATGAAATCCTTGGAACCTGCGTGAGCATGGGAGTAACCTGTGATGGGAAGAGCCCCAAGGAAGTAATAAAGGAAGTGAATGAGGGCAAGCACGACAAGCTGCTCTCCTGAATGCCAACCGAGCTGCACGAAGAAACTTTTTGATGTGAAAGAGCTTATGAAAAGCATCGCCGAGCAGGTGTAATACGTGATACATATCCACTAAATATCTTTCTGAATTTCAGGTTCCTTGAATTCCAGCCCTTTCTGAGCCATAAGAACTTTCAGGTACTCCTTGAAGTCATCGCGTGGGAGGGTCAGCCTTGAGGTTATGCTGAACTTTACCGGGTCTACATTGTTGAAGTTGCACAAGCTCAGGTTAGATTCCAAAACATTAGGACCGCTTGCAAAAACAGTCTGGTGAGTCTTCCAATCGAGGTTATGCATGTTGCATATCCCTATAATCTTTTCAACTGTTTCCGGTGACTTTTTCTTAATATAGTCGTTTACCTCATTTTCATTCACGCCCTCCCGTGTCAATATCTCGAGTAGTTTGCTCCTCCTCTCTTCGGGTGAAAGCACTTTCGGTTGGATGCCTTTTTCGATTATTTCCTTCAATCGGGCATTGAATTTTTCATTTGGGAGAGTAAGGTCGGCTAGAAGCTCGAATTTTACCGGGTCGATATTGCTGGAGGTGCATGAGCGGAGATTCAGAAGCAGTGTATTCGGGGCAAGCACGAAAACTATCTGATGCTTTTTCCAGCCGAACCCGTTTTCCTCACATGCTTCTATTATCTTCTTGACTGTCTGAGGGTGATGTTTCTTGACGTAGTCCTTAATGTCATTTTCATCCATCCCCTTTTCCGTCATTATTTCTACAACTGCATTCTCTCTTTCTCCCGGTACAGTATAATCCTGTGGTATGCCATGGGAGAGTGCATCATCCAGTGCTTTGTTGAACCTCTCAGTTGGGAGCATAAGGAATTTTAACAAGTTAAAGCGGACAGGGTCTGCATTACGAGATGCACATGAATCTAGGTTTGAGTTGAGAGTGCCAGGGGCGTAGGAAAAGACAATCTGGTGGGTTTTCCAGTCAAAGTTGTGATTGTCGCATATTTCTATTACTCTCTCAACCGTTTCGGGAGCTTTTTTCTTTACATAATTCTTGATGTCCTTCTCCTCCAGTCCATTCTTCACGAGTATTGCAATAATTTTTTTCTCCTTCTCCTCGGGTGATAGCTTTTCTGGGGGCACATACGTCTTCAGGAACCCCCTGAATTTTTCAGAGTTCATGTAAAGGTGCGGAACCAACGCTTCTTCAACAGCGTCTCTCCCCTGCTCAGCGCAGGTTTTCAGGTTCTCTGAGAGGTTTTGCGCGGGGAATACAAGCGCATATGCAAACTTTACCGGGTCAACTCCGTGCTCCTCAAGGGCTTTGACATTGCTGCTGAAGCTGTTGAAAGGATAGACGAGAAAGTTGCGGTAGGGCGTGAACGGTATGTGCTTCTCTTCGCATAATGCGACTATTCTCTTAAGGTTTTTCAGGGCGAGGTTATGGAGAGGGGGGTGATTCTCAAAATCTATGCCCTTCTCCTTGCAGAAAGCATCTATCTCTGCGTTTCTTGCCTTTACCTGCTCTGGAGTGAAGAAAGGTCTGCCCATCCTGCCTCCGAAATGCCTGACCGGCTTGACTATCCTCTCTTGTACAGCTGGAACCGAGGCTTCTGTCTTCATTGCATGCGGCTGAAATGCCTGCTTCGGGGATTCAGCTAGAGAAGACTTTTGGAGTTGTTTTATAGGCTGAGGTGCAGGGATGTTTTGGAGGGAACGGGTGTATGTCAGCAGGGTACTGAGCCTCTGCTCATAACCTTTTGCAGTTTCGGCGGATTCCGGGTGCTTCAGAAGCCAGTCATCCATTACAAGCTTTCCAGAACCGTCATATTTCGCGGTTATTGATTTAACCCTGTCGACTATTTTCACCTCTTTCAGAGTTTTATTAGAGTTGAACAGGAGCTCAACGGAAAGTGCAGGTGGCTTTCCCCCGAATGCAGGTGAGATGCTGTCGACAGTCCTGAAGCTCTCCCACACAACCTTCTCCTTCCCGAGGCTTTCGAGATGCTCCTTCAGCCTTAGCTTTTCATCACCGAAATAGCAGAAAGTCCTTTCCAGTTTATGCATGCTTATTTTTTGCCTTAGAAAGTAATTAAATCTAATGGAATAAAGGAGTGATACGTGTAACATGCTTCTTGAACTAAATATATAAATAGCCTAAAAGGCATAATCTCAGCATGATCTACAAGCAGGCAAAGGAGGAAAGAAAAGAACCATCAGAAAGCATCAGGGATGCGCTGGATGCTGTAAAACCAAAGCCAATGTCGGTTTTATCTAAAGAAAGGTTCTTCAAACAAAACGTAAGCGAGATAAAGTGCGAACCCCTACTCTTCAACAGCAAGCTTTTCAAACATCTACCGATAAGAAAGGAAGATGTAGAGAATAAACTATCTGTCTTCGTAGATAGGAGCGGAAATGCCGTTACGATGGAATTGCTTGGGTTGACCGCGCATGGAAGGTCATTTTTTCTCAATGTTAAATTTTCTGACAGATTTGGAAATGTCTACAACTACATAGACATCAAAGGCGCGGGTATGCATGAAAAAGAATGGCATGAAACGATAAGGGTTTATGGTTACGACGAGGACATAGGGGGGCTTCTCAATTATGATGATGCAAAAATAGACTGGGATATGAGTAACCTATTCCTCAGAAATAGGATAAGGACCTCCGCACCAATTGCGATGGGTAGGGTGGAAGAGATAATCTTTGCGGGGGGAAAGAGACCCAGCATGAAAGATTTGAGAATGCAGGGCTGGATACCGCCGTATGTAGAAGAAGAGTATCAGAGAATAAAGTACGTTCCAGTCATATACATCAGAGGTTTCTCGGAGATAATGAGACTCCAGGATGCCGAAAAGGAGGATTATGAGAGATTTGCAAATGCTCACGGGATGACCCTTGTCGAGTACAGGGATTGGTGGATTGAGGAAGTGGCAAAAAACCTTGCAAGGATGCACAATCTAGGCAAAGCCCATAATGCGTTAAACGTGCACAACCTGACGCTGGATGGCTGCATAGTGGATCATGATGCCGTAAAGAGTTTTTCTAAATCGCAGGATGCGTGGATGTTTTCAAATGAGATTAGCAATAGTGCTGGGATTCTGGGGGGATTCACACGTCGGCTTGGGTACAGCTCCGATTATGAGGTGCCGAATGAGAAGCTCTTTCTGGAGAAATATTTTGAAAACCGCACAAACATTACAGAACGTCAGCTTAGTACTGTATACGCTCAGTTTAGATACTAGTTATAATGTTAAGGCAAAGCATGAAATCGTAACGTAATACGTGTAACATGTTGTGCTTGGAGAAGCAACTTGACCATAGCCTGATTCTGGGTGTTTGTTGCATACTACAATTTCATGAGAGTCCACACAAAGTTTGGAAAGCCGCATAGCAGATGACCTAGCTTATCTTTATAGTATCTCGTATTTACTGTGAATATTTATATTAACAACCCGCATAATGAATTGGTGCACGAATGAAAAAGCTTTTCTTCATGCTGCTCTGCATACCGCTTCTGGCGGCGCAGCAGGCTCTCCCCACAGAGGGAGTCAAATGGGTGTTCAACGCAGGAGACTCCATACTTGCATCCCCGACAATCCGCAATGGCGTTATTTTCCTAGGCTCCACAAACGGCAGTTTATACGCCATCAATCCAATGAACGGACAGCCCATCTGGACATATGGACCTGCCGAAAAGATACAATCCTCACCGGCAGTATCAGATGAAATGGTATTCTTCGGCTCAAACGACGGCTACCTGTATGCACTCTGGCTGAATGGAACCCTGGCATGGAAATTCAAGACAGATGACATAATCCTGTCGTCTCCTGCCCTGTCAAACAACATGGTATTCTTCGGCTCAAACGACGGCTACCTGTATGCACTCTGGCTGAATGGAACCCTGGCATGGAAATTCAAGACTGATAACAAGATACTGTCCACCCCGCTGCTTGCCTACGGCCTCCTCTACTTCAACTCCGCGGATGGAAGCCTATACTCCGTATACCCGGAGAGTGGGAATGTCCTGTGGAAATATTCGGAAGAGTCACCATTCGCCTCCTCGCCAATTGCATCAAACTGGATAATTTACGTGGGCTCTGACGATGGAACTCTATACGCCTTCAATGCTTTCAACGGGACGATTGTATGGAAACAGAAATACCCGAACAAAATTCAATCCAGCTTTGCAATATCGCCAAAGAACATCCTATACTTCACATGCAAGGACGGCAATGCATATGCCGTGTATGCGGCCGATGGCAGCAAATTCTGGAATATAAGCACCGGAACCGAATCCCAGTCGTCAGTCCATTATAATGACCGCTCCGGATTCTCCTATTTCGGAACCAGCGACGACAACCTCTACGCAGTTAACTCCAAAGGCAGCCTAGTGTGGAGATTTGAAACCGGAAACTGGGTCATTGCAGCTCCCCTAGAGTACAGAGGAATAGTCTACGCCGGCTCCTACGATGGGAATCTCTACGCAATATCCACAATACGAATCCGATTCCCGTCAACTGAGATGAACGTTACCGGCTCGCAGGTTCCAGTAAGCGGCGAAGCCTACGCAGATGCAGGAATAAAATACGTCCAGGTCAGGTTCAACGACGGGGCATGGCAAGATGTCAATGGGACGGAGAAATGGAGCTACATGTGGGACACCTCCTCATTGAAGGATGATGTTTACACATTTGAAGCGAGAGGCACTGATGACCTCGGCAATGTGGAGCCTCCGCCCTACTCCAACCTCCTAGTCAAATTCGCAAGAAACATTCCTGAGAAGGAGCTGATAGTCTCATACCAACAAGTAATTATTGCTGGAATGCCCATGAGGTTTGAAGTGAATGACACAGAGGGAAACCCAGTGCCCCACCCTGAATTGACAATATTCGGCAGAACCTACACCGGGGATGAGAACGGGGTTGTTGCAAGCGATGAAAACGGCAACCCCCTAAAGTCAGATGCCGAAGGTGATTTCAACTTCACCGTAAGGAAAATTGGTTACCGCACCCAATACCTCAGCATAAAAGTTGTGAAGGTTGTGGATGTCATTCCATACGTCATAGGTGTTTTGGTAGGGCTGGTTGTGCTGGCCTTCATAATCTACAGGCTTGTCAGGAATCTTTTGAGAAGAATGAAGAAGCAATAGATTTATATTCCTTACCCGGCATAATTATTCCACTCATTTTCCCGTTTTACTGCTTTGAGCAGGAGGGGTGAAATGGACAGGCAAAAAATAATTGATGCATTGAAAAAGGCTCTAGAAGACAAGGGCAAGAAAAAGTTCACGCAGAGCGTAGAGCTTGCAGTTAATTTCAGGGATATTGACTTCAACAAGCAGGAGAACAGGCTCAACCTTGAAGTTGTACTGCCGAAGGGCAAGGGGAAGGAGCAGAAAGTCGGAGTTTTTGCAGACGGACAGTTCGCCCTTGAAGCCAAGAAGCTCGGAGTTCTGGTCATAGGCAGCGATGAGCTGCCAAAAATCGCAGCAGACAAGGCAAAGCTCACTAGCATGCTCAGTTACGAATTCCTGGCCCAGCCAAACCTCATGGCAGTCGTTGCGAAACATCTGGGTCAGGTGCTGGGCACCAAGGGGAAGCTGCCCAAGCCTCTAGTGGGCACGAAAATTGATGAGGCAGTAGAGAGGGCAAAGAAGGTTGTGAAGATAAGGAGCAAGGGCAAATACCTGCCGGTTACTCACTGCCCTGTCGGGACAGAGAACATGACCCCTGAGGACATTGCAGACAACATTGAGGCAGTGCTCGATGCAGTGAAGGCGAAGACAGGGGAGCAGAGGATTAAATCGATTTTTGTCAAGCTTACAATGGGGAAATCCCAGAAGATTGGTGAATAGATATGAGTGAGGAGGCCCTGAAGCAGAAGAAGGAGTTCGTTTCAAAGCTAGCGGAGAGGATAAAGAAGTTCAAGGTCATTGCAGTTGCAGATATACGCAACTACCCGGACAGGCATCTGCAGGCAATAAGGAAGAAGCTGAGGGGAAAGGCAGATATGATTGTTGCCAAGAACTCCCTTATCTCAAGAGCATTGGAGAATGCTGGGAAGGGCGCAGAGCTGACCAGCTCAATGACAGGCCCGACAGCGCTTATACTCACCGACATGAACCCGTTTCAGCTCTACAGGCTTGTGAAACAGGGCAAGGGAAAGGCTGCCGCAAAGCCTGGTCAGGTTGCTCCGTACGACATAGTCATACCTGCTGGGGAAACCTCGCTTCCTCCAGGGCCTGTGCTTTCCGAGCTAAAGCAGGGGGGCGTTAACGCCCAGATTAAGGGAGGCAAGGTTGTCATTGCAACCGATTCCGTTGTTGCAAAGGCAGGGCAGAAGATATCAGATGCAGCATCAAAAGCGCTGCAGAAGCTTGGGATTGAGCCGTTTGAAGTGATGCTCAACATCCATGCAGCCTGGGAGGACAAGCTTGTCTACAAGAAGGATGTGCTCGACGTTGACGAGCAGAAGTTCCTTGATGACTTGAGGAGGTGCGCATCCGAGGCTCTCAACCTCTCGCTTGCAGCTTCCTATCCTACAAAGCAGAATATCCAGCTCATGCTGCAGAAGGCACATCTTAACTCAAGGAGCCTTGCGCTAAATGCGAACATCTATGAGAAGGATGTAATCGATGCCATACTCGCAAAGGCAAATGCTCATGCAAATGCACTGAAATCAAAAATTGGTGCTTAAACCAGGAGGTAATTTTATGGAATATGTGTATGCGGCTCTGTTGCTGCATGCGGCAAAGCAGCCAGTGAACGAGGAGAATGTTGCCAAAATTATAGGCGCATCTGGCATGCAGGCGGACCAGGCGAAAGTGAAGGCGCTTGTGTCATCCCTGCAGGGTGTGAACATAGACGAGGCAATAAAGGCGGCAGCAATGCCAGTTGCAGCTCCAGTTCAGGTAGCAGCGCCAGCAGCAAAGACAGAAGAGAAGAAAGAGGAGAAGAAACCAACAGCGGAGGAAGCTGCGGCAGGACTTTCGGCTCTATTCGGTTGATTTTTTGTGGCATACCCACTTAAGAGCTTCCTGCTTCATTGACGCTGCTATTGCAGCATCTCAATCCAGTCCTCATGGCTTTCATTGCAGGCGTTACTTCCCGTCTGCCCGACGGTAGTTTATACAGATGTTTCCTTATGCTGAGCATCTATCCCGCCGCTTAATTGCTTCCTATCATTTTTTTTTAAGAAAGGGTTGGGAGATGCCAGCGAGTTTCCTTAGCCGGCAGCTCCCATAAGGGGCAATCAGAACCCCAACGGTCCAGCCATTCCTCCTTTCCACCGGTCATACCTAGCTAACATCAAGCACCAGCCTATCCCCTACCCTCTGTATCACGGTGGAAACATTATTCATCTTCAGCCTCTCGGCAAGAGCCTCTACTTCATTCAGAGTCAGTTTCGCAATGTCCATTTTCATCTCAATCACCTCTTTACTGCTAAGAGGTGGTTTTCCAGGGTATTTAAATAGGCGGAAGGGGGGTAGCTTTCCAGTGATCCTAATCCGCATCCTCCAGGAGCTCTTCAGCCCTGCGACCTCTCAAAACACTTACTGCCCCTCTCTTAGAAAAGACGCCAGGGCTACTTGTTCCCTTTAACTTACAGTGAAAAAGAAAAAGCACTCAGGCCAGACTTCTTTTCTTAAGTTCTTCCTGAAGTTCTGTGACTTTCTTTGCCCTTTCAGCATCAATTCTTTCCAAATTCTTCCTTGCATTATCCAGCTCCTCGTGCAAGATTGGGCTGCTGGGTTTTATGTTCTTCTCCTTAAGAACCGGCAGCATTCCATCCGCCATCTCTTTTGGCTTCAGCTCCTTGCTTCTGTCAAAGAGCCCCAGTTTGGTGACAATATCCATGACAGCATTTCTCTCGTTCCTTTCTCTTATTATATCGCCGAATACATCTTTACTTCCTTCTTTCCCTCCTGACGTTTTTTTATCGGCATCTCTTTCCTCTCGAGTTTTGAATATATCTTTAATGCTAGACATAAAATCACGTATAATTTATGCACAATATAATTTATAAACACATTCCATAACCGAATTTGTATGCAGAGAGAGTTCCAAATGATTCACTCGCTGAGCAGCAGCCTCAGGCTGACATCAACAGCTTTCACAGAATGTGTGAGGCATCCCATTGATATGTAATCCACATCATGTTTTGCATACTCCTGTATGTTATCCAGGGTTATCCCTCCTGAAACCTCCACAATAACCTTCTCCCTCAGCCCGCTGTCCTTAAGCATCTCGAAAGCCTTTTTAATCTCTTCATGCGGCATATTGTCGAACATCACAATGTCAGCGCCATTCTTCGCAGCCTCAAGCGCATCAGCGGCATTGTTCACCTCTATGCATATCCTCTTTGTGAAGCTCGCGTGCGCCTTTGCCCTTGAAAGACACTCTTCAACACTGCCCACAACTCTCAGGTGGTTCCTCTTTATGAGAACTTCGTCGTCAAGCCTCCACCTCTCCGGGTCTCCTCCTCCAATTTCAACAGACTTCTTGTCAAGATAGCCCAGAACTGTTTTTCTGGTGCACGTCACCTTCACCTTGGGGTTGACCTTCCTTGCCAGCTTGACTGCATTGTTTGTCATTGTCGCAATGCCGCTCATCCTCTGTATGAGGTTCAGGGCAGTCCTCTCAGCCTCAAAAAGCCTCCTGCTGTTCCCGCTCACCTCGAGGATTGCATTGCCCTCCTTCATCTCGGTGCCCTCCTTCATAAGCTCCTTCACAGTGAGCGTGTTGCTCTTGAGTATGTGAGCAGCCTCCTCAACCCCCGCGCATATGCCCTCTCCTCCCGAAACTATCTCAGCCCTCAGCTCCATGTTCTTCGGGAGCAATGCGGCTGTAGTAATATCCCTGAACCCTATATCCTCACGCATTATCTCAAAAATTATCTCTCTCCACCCCATCTTCTCACCCGCATAGGTATTGCGATAACTTCTTTATAAACTTTTAATTTCCCACAGTAATTAATTAATGAACTGCTATAATTATACGCCCTCAAGGGAAGTTAGAATGAACCGGGAGGTTCCTCTTGTGCTATGTTTAAATATCAGAAATGAGCAGATTTATGTGGTGATGTTTATGAAGACAGTCGTACCCGAACACGAGGCTGCAAACACCGCAATTGAAAAACTGCATGAGCAGCAAGTGCTGCAAAACCTGCATAATCCTGAAAGCCAGCGGACCATGCAGCTCAAGCTGATTCTGAATGATGCAGGCAATAAGAGGATGCTCACTCCGAAAGTAATCCGCGAGGTTGAAATTCTCATGGTAAATGAGGGCAGGGACCAGGCTCTGGCAACAGAGACATATGTGAAGATACTGGCGAAAAACCCGGATTTGCAGAAGGAAGGAACTAAGCAATTTCTCGGTGTGGCTCAGTTCGAGCTAAGCCTGAACAGGGACATGGTGGGAAACAACCCTGAGGTCAAGGTGGCATTCCTGAGGGGCTTATACGCAAACGTTGAAGGATTCTATGATTTGGATTCAACCATGAGGGCAAGGATTTTTGAATGCCTTGGCGCTCCCAGCCTGGCAGTGAGGAATGAGGCAGTGAGGCTGATTGAAAACAAGTTCAAGATATCAACAGACGTCACTAGGCAGATAGCCGGGAATTTGCCTCTTGACTCGAGCAAGCTGAGGGATGATATCATAAAGATGGCAGGCTTGAGCGAGGAAGCCGAGAAGAGATGGTCTGGCAGTAATACGGTTTTAACCCAGATAGGGAGGGATATGCGGAAAAAGGATTTCAAGTCCGTCATAGCAGAGATGGGAAGAGGCTGGAGAGGATAAACAAGGAACTTGAGAAGACGGGGGGAATGCTCACTGCCGAATGCGTCCACATTCTGGAAACTGGCGGATAAAGGCTTTTACGGGCGTTTCCGAATCAGAAATGGCTTTCCGGTGGGTGCCTGTTCCATAAGCTATTTTAACAATCATCCGCAATATTACCCTCACGGGCCGGTAGATCAATGGTAGATCGTTGCCTTCGCGTCATCCTTGCGGAAAAGGCAAAGGCTGCGGGTTCGAATCCCGCCCGGTCCATCTCCTAAGTTTTTTGCTTCTCAACGCTTTGCTTTAAATATCCAAGAAATAAATGTTTAAGTGGTGGTTGTTGTGAAAAACATCAGATTTCTCCTGCTAACTCTTGCTTTCGCCATTCTCTTTCAGGGTTGCTGCGGTGTCGTCCCTGACAACACAAACAGCACAATCAGCCCTGCTCGGGATCTTTCCGGGACATGGAAGGGCACAGCCTCGTTTCAGGAAAATGTTGAAGGCGCGCAGTGCACCACTACTGGAACCTTCACCCTGGACCTCCAGCAGGATGGCAACAACCTCAACGGCGACTTCGTCCTCTCTCATATTTCAATCAGCCAGAAGAGGCTGCCCGGCAACTACGAGGTCCCGCCAATCGGATGCTCGGGCCCTGTCGGCAACGAACTCAGCGGGCAGGTTGACGGCACAGTCAGCTCCTCCTCCATCACGCTGAACAGCGGCGGCTACCGCCAGTTCTCCGGATCATTTACAACCGACATAATGTCCCTGAAGCTGGAGAAATGCCTCGTCAATGATGAGCCCTGCACTGTTGATAACAACGCAAAGTGGAAGATATCCTTAACCAGATAGGACTGAATTGCCTAACCCGCTCAAAACGCATTGTAGAATAGAGGGCGAGAGCTTCCTTTCAGGATATAAGACTTGTCAAGGAGTGAAGGTAAGTTTAAATTCTCCTTATGCTATTACATACACATAGGGGAATCGGGGGCAGAAGCCTTTCCTAGGCTGGGATATGCTTTCATATTCCACTACCCCTGCCCCAAACAGATTCAAGCCGGCAGTCTCGCTGTTAAACCCCAAGCTCCTAGAATCGCCTCTTTGCCTTTTTCATCCATTTCATATGGAAACCATACATTTTTATATCACCAAAGATAAGTTCATTTGATGAAAAAAATTATTCTGGTGCTTATACTGGCCTTCTTTATTTTTGGGTGCTGCGCTTTCATACCCTGGCTCAGCGGCAAAGATGAGTTTGAGATGATACCAAAAAATGCCAATGCTGTCTTCATACTCAAACCATCCTCAATTCTCAATGACTCCGATTTTAAGTCTCTCTCCAAGGGCGTGGTGGACTACGAGATGAAGCAGGCTGAGAAAAATGCAGGCATCGATTTCCAGAAGATTGACAGGCTAATAATATTTTTCAAATTCGATTCACTCACTCAGCAAGATGAAAACTATTTTGGTCTCATTGCAAAGGGCGCAATAGACAAAGACAAAATTCTGGAAAAAATCAAGCAGGACAACACGGTAATCGAGCTGAGCTACCACAAGCGTGTGATGTATGAAATAAGTCCGACGGCGATGTCTGCCAATGAGAGTTACATGTCATTCATTGGCGATAATGTGCTCGTCAGCGGCTCAAAAGAAGCCGTTCAGGATTCGATTGAAGTTGACACCGGGGAGAGGGAGAGCATTACGAGCAGGCAGAATCTCACAACCCTCTACAACAAGCTTGGGAAGGACTCCATTTTCATGTTCCTCGTTGAGAGCTCCCCGAATATCAAGCGGGAGATAAGCAAGGAGGGCAACCAGTCTGCTGCAATACTGAACCTGCAGCCTCTCTCGCAGGTGGACTCGCTCGGGTTCTCACTCGACAAGGTAGGAAAGAACATCAACTTCAAAATGCTTGTACTTACTGATCAGGCTGCAGGAGCTGGCGGCATTGTAAGAGTCTTGGACAAAGCAATTTCAATCGCAAGAAGTGCGTCCCCAACTGGCAGTTCTGTGAAAAATCTTCTGGCAAAATTCCACATCGGGACATCTCAAAATGAGGTTTCTGTTAACGTCTCATCAACAATTAATGAACTAAGAGCAGCATACGAGGAATTATCCACTCCTACCGAAATAACCGAATCAGGATGGTATACCTGCAACAATGTTTCAGAACATCCCTGCAGCGACTACCAGGCAGTTTACTGCGACAAGTTCGACCCGACCAACTTGGCTGTGCGCGAAGCGGCTGCGGAGGCAATCGCCCCCAACCCAGGCGCATACTCCGCCAATCAGATATTGGACGTATACGACTGGGTCCACCAAAACGTCATCTATCAGAACGTGCCTGTGAACCTCACATACGAGCCGTACCCGCCGCAAGAAACACTCGATACTGGGTCAGGCGATTGCAAGAATCAGGCCGTGCTTATCGCATCCATGATTGAGGCAATAGGAGGAAGCGCCAGAATACTACTCATCCCCGAATGCCAGCATGCATTTGCGGAGGTTTACATCGGAGGAAATGCTACCAAGGACCGCTTTTTGGAGGCAGCGTTTGCCCACTACAGCTCCCATTATACATACATAAACTGGCATTACACAAACACCTCAAAAAATGACACCGAGACATGGGTTCCCCTTGACACCGCGGGGGGAAGCTATGCCGGAAATACCATAGCTGACTGCCTCAACACCTCGCAAGTGTTTCTGCTTTACAACTGCAATCTTCACGGCTGGCAATGGAAGGCGCCCGATGTCACATGGCTGGAATACGGACCATTCAACCTCTATAACAAGAACGATGTGATCGAGCCGGATACATGGCTTTACTTCACTTACAGCATCAACACCACCCAGTACGACTACTGCACATACAACATAAAACTCACTTCCAAAGCAAGGCTGTTTGACTGGTACATCATACCCGCAAGCGACTACAACAACTTCAAGAATGGCTACTCGTACCGCTACCACTACCGGGAGGAGCAGATTGCGGATACAGCGTACAATTTCACGATGAACAAACCAGACAAATTCAATTTAATAATCAAGAACAGCAATATGGGCTACCCCATGACTATCACGACATCAGTGAACGAGAGATGCTACAAGAAGTGAGCAGAAGCATTCTTTAGCTTTAACTAAGAGAAATCCCTGCTTTTCAAACAATCGCACTTTCAGTAAAATCAACCAAACTTTCTAGAGACTTCCAGCATCCTATCCAGAGCCACCCTGGCTTTTTTGATAATCTCCCGGTCTATTTCAACAGGATAAATCTCTTCCTCAATAGACCTCAAAACAGTAGGCAATGTATTCTTTTTCTGCTGTATGCACGTTGCGATAATTGCATAGAACTTCTTTTCCGGCATCTCCAGCTTCAATCTCTCCACCATCCCATGTTCAGTGATGATGATGAACTCATTTGCCTCATTCTCTTTTGCATAGTACAGCATCTGGCTCGTGCTGCACACATGATCCGCCAGCGCAATCACATCAAGAGGGCACTCGGGATGGACCAGCACCTTTGCTCCAGAATGCAGGTTCTTTGCCTCCTTCACCTGGCTGGCAGTAATCTTTGAATGCACATAGCAGAACCCCTTCCACGGAATTATCTCCTTGTCGCTCTTCGTCTGCACGTACTTCGCCAGGTTCTCGTCAGGAACGAAGATTACCTCTTTTTCAGGCAATGAATTAACAACATCAACGCAATTCGATGATGTGCAGCAGATGTCCGATTCAGCCTTTGTTTCAGCCGACGTATTAACATAAGAGACAACTGCGGCACCCGGATGCTGTTTTTTCAAGTTCAGCAATTCCTGCCTCGTAACCATTCCTGCCATGGGGCATTGCGCATCTCTTACAGGAATCAGTACCTTCTTGTTGGGATTGAGTATCTTTGCAGACTCGGCCATGAAATCCACTCCGCAGAACACAATGATGTCGGCATCAGTCTTTGCAGCCTCCTTGCTCAGCTCCAGCGAATCGCCGATGAAATCCGCTACTTTGTATATCTCCGGCCTCTGGTAGTTGTGGACAAGCATAACAGCATTATTCTCTTTTTTCAACCTGTTTATTTTGCTGATTAATGAGTTCATTTCGCTCATGTCCCCACCTGGATCGGTTCGGTAATTTTCTTCAACGTAGCGACTGCAGACAGGGCAGCCAGGTAGCTTGTCTTTGGATTGTCCGGGCTCGGAACATTTTCAGTTCTCGTCTTCAGCACGCCGAATCTGCCCTCCGCAATTATCTCATGAACGTTGGACTTTATACCTGGGTCGGCAATTATCTGCACTCTTGTTTTCTTAGGGCCTATGCCCGCCAAGCTCAAAGAAGCTGCAACATTGATATTGGAAGGAAATAACTTGACAGCTTCCTCCGCAGGACCCTCGTATATGACTGTTGGTTTTTTGATTTCTTTCAAATCCATCGGATGCTTTTCGAAGAAAGGCGCCCCCTCCAGTGATTCAGGTGGTTTTGTCGTCTTTATAACCACTCTCTCTATTTCATCTCTCGCGGATTTTACACCATCCAAGCCGGCAATGGCTCCAGATGGCAGGTAGACTTTCAGTTTGTTTTTTTCTGCGAGTTCTCCAATCTCCTGCAATAAACGTTCATCCACCAGAGCGCCAGTGCTCATTATCATGACATTCTTTTTTGCTTTCAAAGCTTTCGGTATCAGAGTCCTGACTGCCTGTTGCGAGGCTGCTTCCAATACCAAGTCTAACTCTTGTTTCAGAATCTCATCAAAATCCCTGTATTCTGTATGGAACTTTTCGGCAAATTCTAAAGCTTTTTTCGTATCTATGTCGTAGACACACTTGAGCTCAGCTTTTATCTTATTTTCATTTATATGTCTAGCAATAACCCTGCCGATGGATCCGCAGCCTATCAATGCAATCTTCATTCAATCACTAAAACAACGTTCTTAACGTTAATAATCTTTTCTTTTAATGCAGACTAAAGAGACTTCTCTTTCGAATCCCGCCCGGTCCACTAATTATCAAATTGCTTGCTTTGGCTTAAGAATGACTTGCCTTTTTTCGACGTCACAGTGCATACCGTTATATACTACAGACCGCAATATAACTATGTAACTTCTTTTCTCTTTCTTGAAATCTAGTTATGGTTGGTGGGAGCAATGGGACTATTTTACTCTCCCCGCAAGATGGGGATATTACTGAATATAGACAAGAATTTGAAGCGAGACGAGATTGCTGAGGAAGAGCGGGACCAGTCAGAGTAGAGTCAAGGTAGATGGAAACAATGAGGCTATTAGCGAATATGGTAATCACCGAAATAGAACACATCGACAGTTTGGTTGAAAATTTGAAAGCAAAGGGTATTATCTGAAGTGCATAGTGAATAAGGGAAGGATGTTCTGTAATGCAGGAAAGAACTTTCAACACCCGCACTTTTTAATTCCTTTTTTCTTCTTTTTAATTCTGTAAAGACGTCTTAACCTGGTTTGGCTTGAGGATCAGATTACCCATACTGCCTGTAATGTACTTTGCCTCCGTGCCTCTCCTGAGCCTTTCTCCTTCTTGCCTGTGTCCTGCATGTTGCCCTTCTCCTAGCTATTCTCGTTTTCAACAATGCATCACCTGCCTTATTCTAGACTACTCATCATCGTAAACCTTGAATTGTTTCTTCTTGCAGTACCTTTCCATATTCGCGCGGTACTCTTTATGCACACATTCCCTTCTCATCGAACTCAATCAAATCACCACTAATCATTTTACATATCCGTATTTTTTTAATAGCAATACGCTAAACAGGATGACATTACTGCCACTCTCCGCCTTGCCTATTACTTCCCCATAGAAATAGGATACTAATACTAGTATAGAATCTGGAGTATATAAACCAATGTATGTCAACTTGCTTTGGCTCTTCTATCTGTAAAACCAACACTGCTATATCAATTCAGCTCATACCACTCCGGGTTGTTTCTTGAATTTCTCAATCTGGTCAACGCCTTCAGGAGTCAGTTTATAAACCTCCTCTATCTTTTCCTTCCCCTCGAACTGCACTGCTACATAACCCGCCTTGATTAACCCCACTAACTGACTCTTGAGCGCATCCTCCACAAGCGATGGGCGGATTGTAGTCTTTGTCCTCTCCACTGTCTCCTCAACGCGTATAATTTCACTCTCAAACTTAGTTACCTTGCTTGCAGGATTTACAAGAGGCTGTTTTGATATCTCATCTGTTGCATCTTGGAGTATCTTCGTTTCTATAATCTTTAGTGCTGGTGTTTTGCCGGATTTCTCTATACTGTAAATGGTGTCCAGTATCTTCCTTGCTTCAGGTGTAAGAGATGTAGGAGGTTTCTCTACAACATCAATATTACAAAGCACCTCTTTTATTGAAGGGTCCTTTTCAGCAAAAACCATAACATCACCAATTAATTTCTGCGTTTCTGAGTATATTAACCTTGCTCAGACCAGGTGGTGTAACTTTAACTGGGGATGAAGGGCTTTAGGAGCCATCTATTGTTGCAGTTAGTTGAACTGGGCAGACGGAACTAGAAATTATGGTTGTTTAAGAAATGCCCTCATCCTAATTAACGCACCACGACCCACAGACCACCATTCTTAAATACAGAAAACGGCATAATTATAGCGGTGAACTTACGATAAGCAAATGGTTGGCAGCAGGCATACTACTTTTGCTATCCGCTACTTTGACCTCATTCAGTTATATAGGCACGAAGCAGTTTCCTATAAAAGGCATGGGCCTGGCTGTGTGCGAGACCAGCGAATCGCATATGGAAAATGTGTCTTACATAGGTACTGTCTACTACCGCGAGAGGGTGCCGGTTGTCAACCTCCAGTATGCCCCAGAACAGCCCAATTTGCAAAAACCCTACACCCAGCAGGAATGCGTCAGCATCCCCTACATTGAAGAGGAGTGCACTCAGGAAGGGATTGCCTATTCAATAACCGATAAGACATGCTACAGGACGGGTTGGCAGCAGAACTGGTCCAATGTTGAATGCACCTTAAAAAACACTGATTCTATTGGCGGCAATTTCACAGTCTACACTGGCTTCGGAACTGACCTTGATAAATACCCATGGATCCGGAGCGGAACCTGGGTTCATTTCACCCAGACCGGTCAGGCTACGACCGTCTACCTCTACCCCGGCTCATCAAAGACATTCGAGTATCACCTGGAGATTAAAGCGCCCGACACGCCTTTCATATGCTACTGCTATGTTGCATCCCAGTCAACAAAAGAGGTCTGCAGAAATGTGCAAAAAACCAGGCAGAAATGCCATGAGGCTGTGAGGCCAACAACCCTCTCAGACGGCGGTTCTGCCAATGATGCAACCGTAGACCCCAGAGCCATCTCATACAAGAATGAACTTAAGAGCAAGAGTGTTGTAAAATACCGCGCAGAGACCAGATACGAATTCATTGAGGAGTCATGCTAGCGGCTTCTTTGGCGTAAGTTAGCAGAAGCGAGCGGGAAATCCCACATGCTTTAGGAGTGGGAGCATGTCACATTAATATAAGACATCATCCAATAGCATATAGCGGTGAGCTTATGGCTGAGGAAGAATGCCCGATGTATAGGTTCTGCAAGGTTGTTGGGAGCAAGTGGGGTAGCATAATTGTAAACAGCCTTTTAAAAAATGAAGAGCTGGGCTTCAACGAGCTTCTGAGAACGCTGAAGGCAAACCCCAAGACTCTTTCGGACAAGCTCAGGCTTCTCGAGAGGAACAGCCTGATAAGAAGAAGAGTGGTGGAGGAGAGGCCGGTGAGGGTCATGTACTCGCTTACACCGAAGGGAAAAGAAGCTAGTGAGATTTCAGACTATCTCTCCAATTGGTTCAAAAAGTTCGAGTGAGGTGGTTTTATCTTCAGCAAAATCTACATACTCGGCGCAGGCGCCATAGGCAGCTCGTGCGGGGCAATTCTGTCAAAGAAAAACGATGTCACGCTTATTGGCGATAAGAAACACGTTGACGCAATAAATGAAAAGGGGCTGACTGTGAAAGGAGGGATGGAAGGTGTTCTGCGCATAAAGGCAGACACGCAGATAAGCGAAATCCCCCCCAACACGCTGATAATTCTGACAACAAAGGTGCATGACTCCCAGAAAGCTCTTGAGGGAGTGGTTAAGCTTCTGAGGGGAGACACAACAATACTCATACTGCAGAACGGGATGGGTAACGAGGAGCTTGTGAAGGCCGTAGTTGGGGATAAACCACATGTGGAGAGGGGCGTGCTTCATTTCGGAGCTGAATTTCTTAGGCCGGGTGAAGTTACCATAATGAAGGGCTGGGTGGTACTCGGCAGTAACGAAAATGGAAAGGAAATTGCCAAGCTGTTCAATGAAAGTGGGTTAACAACGAAAGTGGTTGATGACCTCAAGAGGGACATATGGAGAAAGCTTATAACAAACTGCGTGATAAACCCGCTCACAGCCATACTTGAGGTTAGGGATTATGAAGTTGTCGCGCCGGCTCTTGCCAACCTGCGGCATGAAATAGTAAGTGAATGCATTGAGGTCGCAAAAGCTGAGGGAGTGGAGTTTGATAGTAACCTTGCACAGGAGGTGGATACGGAAATATCTGGGTTAAAGAACTATTCCTCAATGCACCAGGATTTGATGAAAGGAAAGAAGACTGAAATTGATTTCCTGAACGGAAAGGTTGTCGAGATGGGGAGGAAACATAAAATACCCACTCCAGTCAACGAGTCCGTTGTCTGCATGATAAAATACTTGGAGGAGAACAATGCTAGAAGGGTTGAAGGGAAATAAGAAGGTCGTGATGCTCACTGCCTACGACTACCAGGTAGCCAGGCTGCTTGAGCAGGCAGGAGTAGACCTGATACTTGTAGGAGACAGCCTTGGAATGGTTGTGCTCGGTTATGAGAGCACAAAGCAGGTTACAATGCAGGAGATGCTCCACCACACAAGAGCAGTTTCAAGAGGCGCCAGAAACACCCCGATAATAGGCGACATGCCAATTGGCTCCTATGCAACTCCCGAGCTGGCTCTTGAGAACGCCAGGAAATTCATTGAGGCAGGAGCTATAGGTGTAAAGGTAGAAGGATGCGTGAAGGAAGTTATCCACGAGCTCATATCAAATAAAATTCCAGTCATGGGGCACCTCGGGCTGCTTCCCCAGACTGCTGAGAAGTATAAGCTTGTCGGAAAGCTTGATAATGAGGCTGAGAAAATATTTGAAGATGCGCAGGCAATTGACAAGCTTGGCGTATTTTCAATGGTGCTGGAATGCATGCCAGAGCAGCTTGCAAAGAAAATTACTGAGAATGTTAAGAGCATAACTATAGGAATAGGCGCAGGCAAATACTGCGATGGGCAGGTGCTTGTCATAAACGACCTGCTGGGAATGGATGAGAGGTTCAAGCCCAAGTATGTGAAGAAATATGCTGATATGTCTGAAATCATAAAGAAAGCCGCAATGGAATTCAAAAAAGAGGTTGAGAGCGGGGAATTTCCTGATGATGCGCACTCGTTTCACTGAACCGCATACCTTTCAACAACTTTAATAACGGCCTCGGTTGTTTTTATCAAACCTTTGATGTTGCAATACTCATTCACTTTATGTGGTTGCCCCCGCGTTCCAGGTCCCATAACATAGCAACCTGCACCTGCGTATTTGTTGAATATAGCAGAGTCATTCCTACCCCTATTGAAATCAACCACAGGCACGCAGCCAACACTCCTAATAGCAATTTTGCATTCCTCAAGAAAATCCTCCTCCTTGAAAATTCCCCCGGGAATGCCACTCAGTTTTTCCATTTTGAAATTTTTTCCTAGAGCCTGTCTGCATATATCATTAATTCTGCTCTCTATCTCACCCTCCTCCCCATGAGGTATTGCTCTGTAATCGATTGTCAAAGAGCACTTGCCAGGTATCACGTTTGCACCTTCCTTTGCCTCAATCTGGGTGATGCTGGCTGCCGCACGAACAATGCCAATGCCATTTATTTTCATAGCAGGCAACTTCATTTTTTTGAATCTTTCAATAAAACTGCATGAGTTGTATATTGCATTCTCCCCTCTTTCCGGGTGGCCGCTGTGGCAGCTCTTTCCGAGCACGTCAACCCGATATCTGTAGCTTCCCCTGCAGCCTATTGCTATTCCTATCGAGCCATCCTCCCTTGAAGTTGGCTCCAGCACAATACCTCTCCTTGCTTTTATTCTCTTTGCAAGTCTATACGCTCCATTCACCTCAAGGGGCTTGGCCTCCTCATTGCCAGTGAAAGTGAAAACTATCCGGTTGTTCAACTTCTCCTCTCTAAGCAGTCGAGCTATCTCAAGCATTGCTGCAACCCCTGCCTTGCAGTCACTTGAGCCTCTGCCGTAAACTCTTCCATCCTTAACAACTCCTGAGAAAGCGCCTTTCCAGTCAGCTTTTACGGTATCCATATGGGCATTGAGCAGGAATCCCTCGCCTCTCCCTATTTCAGAGAGCAGATTTCCATCGGAATCCCTTGCAACCTTAAAACCAGTTTCCCGAAGCCTTGCCTCAACATAGTCCGACATGCCAGAAATATTCTGGGAGCTATCTATTCTGACCAATTCCTGCAGGGTTCTGACAAGCCTTTTTCTATCCACATTATCCTTCTCCGTAAATTTGCCCAAACCAGTTGTATCCTCTTGGAGAAGAAGGCCAAATGCATATTGTATGCTTCCCCACAGTTGTGTTTATTACTATTCCCGAGTTCGTATAGGACGAGCTCGCTGTAGCGATATAGCAATATCTGCCGCCAGAGCCGCAGCCGGTTGTTGAGCATCCACGACCGATTTCAGAGGCATCTGGGCAGTCTACACCATACATCAAATAGCGCGAATAGCTATCATTAATGCTTGTGAACTTTGCTCTAATCTTATACTGCAGTGAGGATGCAGTAATCTGGGCGCATAGATGGTCCGCTCCGTTCATTGTTCCATTCGCCAATGCAGACATATTTGATCTGGGTGTTACGTATACAAACGGATCCCTGCTGTATCTGCTAACATCGACAGTTTTAACTTCATCCTCATACCCTTCCTTGCTGACTTCAATGCGAACTCTTCCATTTTCAACATTCTGTATTGTTGCCTCTCCATCCTTATCTGTGTAGTTCGTCCCAAGCAGTACGCTACCTGAGTAAACCTTTACTTTCGCTTCCTTCACCTTAACGCCGCCTCCAGATTCTGTGCTGTAATAGTAGACGGTCACCCTGAGGTTCTTATCCACCTTTGTCATGTAAATGTCAATTGGGCTTGTGAATGAGTATACACTCTGACTCTGGTTTTCATACCCCTCTTTGCTCGCAACAATGTATAAGCTTTCATTCATCAGTAAATTCTCAAACACGGCATTCCCAGAATCGTCAGTATAAAGGGTTTTGATGAGCTCATTTTTGGGCGTCGATGGACCCACATCATCAATTATACTGTAATCATACGCGTAATAAACTCCCATGAGCAAGTCAACCCTGGCTCCTGCCAGCGGCTGCCTGCTTCCATAACTCCCGGAGTAAACCTTCACCTCCAACTTTCCCTTATCAGTCCAGCTGGCATCGCTTCCAGGCAGGTTGACTGAGAAAACAATATTTTTGGCGTTCTCTCTTGCAGTATTCGCATTATCCTTCACATAAGTTATAACTCCTATGTAGTACTCGCCAACCTTTCTCTGCAGAGTGATGAGCTGGGTTGTGCTAATCAGCTTTATTGTAGTCTCCTTCATGCAGGCCTCCTTGCCGTTGGATTCTACTATTGTGCTCTTTTCATTGCTGCTCCCAGTGCTGAAGCAGTAGTTGCCGGTCTGCTGCAGAACTGGCGTTTTTGCAATGTCCGCTCTGCCAGCAGCCACAAGGTTGTCTGCGTTGTCATCTCCGAAAAGGGCCATATAGCCGCTTCCGTTGATTAACTCATTATTTCCTGCGTAGATTTTCACTTCACCAAAAAGCTTTCCAGAAATTGGTATGCTTTTCTTTATATAATCTGTCTCGTTGAACATCGCCCTCACATTGCCTGTGTCATACTTTTTCCCAATGACCGTCTCGCAGGTATTGCCAAAATTGTTCTGCCCAGAGTATACGCTCTGAAGGGCATACCCCAGGAGGGGGCTTTCAGCGTTATCCGCAAATGCCGGAGAAGGCACATACGGGGTGTTTTTTGGCAATCCAAACGTCATCAAAACCTTTAATGTATCACCATCTTTCCACACGCATATAGGCACTTCATAACTCCCGGTGCTGATGCTTACCACAGTCACATCTTTCCCGCCAATGCTCTTTGTTTCAATTTTGGTTTGTCTTCTCGTTTTTTCGTCCATGCTTGAGTTCATCCGCTCAATAGCGTCATTCACGCTCATGTTTGTTTTTGAATAGCTGACAAATCCCAGCGAGTCATTGTATACTGCAACTGCGGCCTCGCTTCCCTTGCTGTCTTTTAGGGACTTTCCAGTGATAAGAGTTCCGAAAAGCTCCTGGAACTCCTTATTTCCATCCTCTGTGAACTTCATGTAAACCAATGCTTTGGCATTGTCCGTGGGAATGTTTGAAAATATCTCATACTCGTCCTTTGCCGGCGGATTCAGCCAATCGAGGCAGCCGGCCAGAACTATAGCTGAGAATAACAGAAGAAGAGCAACTTTTTTATAATTCATCTTACCACCGCTATAACACTAAATTTTTTAATATATAAAGATATACATATCAAGGAAGGGCGTGGTATAGTGATTAAACATAATGTTTTAGTAGAGGGAAATGAGACTCTTATCCATGCAATTGAGCAGACCCTCCATGCTGTCCAACCTGACAATCTGGTTAAAAGAAGCGTGATTCTCCGTAATGGCGAGTTGGTAATAGAGGGTTGCAGTGAGGAAAGGTTCAAGCTTGACGCTTTTGGCAGCATCCATCTTCTTGGCTGGGGAAAGGCGAGCGGACTGATGGCTGAAGAAGTTGAAAAAATACTCCCAATCAATGGCGGAATTGTTAATATACTGCGAGGCACTCATTTCAAAGTGAAGCATATTCAGCTCCAGGAGGCCGAGCATCCCATCCCCGGCGCAGGAAGCCTTGAGGGCACCAGAAAGATGCTGGAATATGCCAAGCAGATAAGAAAAAACGATTTGGTAATCTGCCTCATTTCAGGAGGCGGGTCCGCCCTGCTCTCCCAGCCGGTTGAGGGTTTGAAGCTTGAGGAGAAGCAGAAAATCATAGACCGGCTCATGAAAGCCGGCGCCAATATAAATGAGCTCAACACTGTGAGGAAGCACCTCTCGAAGGTCAAGGGAGGCAGGCTTGCAGAAAAATTATACCCTGCGACGCTGGTAAACCTAATAATCTCAGATGTTGTCGGCGACCCGCTGGATGTAATCTCCTCAGGCCCAACAGTGCCGGACAGCACCACTTTCTCCGATGCGAGGAGGATTCTTCAAAAATACGGCCTCTGGGATGACTCAAATGCCTGCAGGATTATTGCGGCAGGAATCGACGGAAAGATTGAGGATACCCCAGAGCCTGGAGATAGTGTTTTCAGGAATGTGCACAGCTTCATCATAGGGAGCAACGAAATTGCCCTGCTTGCGGCAAAGAAATACCTTGAATCAAATGGCATGAAGCCAGAGCTTATACGCAACGTTCATGGCGATGCAAGAGAGGTCGGCGCGATGCTTGCTGGCTTGCTCAAGAAGGGCAAGACATTCATAGCTGGAGGAGAGACTACGGTGAAGGTTGTCGGCAAGGGGATGGGAGGCAGGAACCAAGAGGTTGCGCTTGCCTGCGCTTTGGAAATAGCGGGCATGAAAGGACTTCTGTTCGCCTCATTCGGGACAGACGGAATAGATGGCAGCTCACCTGCAGATGGCGCAATTGTTGACGGTCATACAATAGAAAGAGGCAGGGAGCTTGGGCTGGATGCGCTTGAATTCCAGAGGAATAACGACTCATACAACTTTTTCAAAAAGATTGGCGCATGCATAACCACCGGGCCAACCAGGACGAATGTGAATGACGTTATGATAGGTTTAGCGAGCAATCAATAATTCTCCTCCACGCCGTCTATCCCGGCATTGGTTCTCACAGAATTCCTTTTGAAATGCGTTTTAGATACTTTAAAACCGCTCTTCTTAAGCCTATTCATAAAACTCTTAAAATTGGGAGGGGATTTCTTCACTTTCTCAGCAACCTTGTGCAGGTCGAAATATGTGGGTGGCATCCCAGCCTCCTCTTCCATAAGACCCAGCATTTCATCAATTCTGAGCCTGTTGCCGTAATTTCTCTGCTGGTTCATCTCCTTCATTCTCCTGGGGAACTTAACATTCCAAAGCTCTCCAAGGAACAGAGGCCCCGCATGCTCAAATTTTCCTCCGCATCTGGGGCATTTCTCCTTCAGAAGAGGCGGGTTCATCCTCCACTCCCTGTTCAGACATTTCGGGCAGTGGGAGATATAACCTAACTTCTTCATGCTTGCAACCGCCTCATCAGCTCCTGCCTTAACCCTTGCAAATAGCTTGAAGAAATGCTGTGCCGACATAGAAAGGCAGAACTCCACCCCCAGGTTCAATGTAGACGCCTGCCTGACAATTGCACTTGCCAGTATCCTCACTCCAATTTCATGGCAGTACTCATTGTCAATTGGAACTGCTCCGTAATTCTTCAGGCATGCCCTGGAATGCGCTCCGCAGAGAACTGCAGTGTCAGTTGCAGTCACAGAGAGCATTCCTTCCTTCCTGAAGGATGCAAGGGCACTCTGCAGGTAAGGCAGAGGAGTTCCGAAGGGGTCTATCTCAACCCAGTCAAACCCTCTCTTGTGGAAGAGGAAGTCATTTATGTGGCAGCAGTGAACTTTGTAATTTTTCAACTTGTTCAGTTTTGCATTCCTCTCAGCAAGCTTGCATGCATCTTCATCCATATCTACAAACTCAACCCTTGCGACGCATTCATCTTCCAGCATGTACCTTATGCCTCTCACTCCGCTGGCGCACAGCCCGTCAACAAGATGTATCCTCCTCCCGACTTCCTCGCAGTATGCCCCAACTGCCAGGCTGGAAATATCCCTGCAGAACTCCATCTGAAGGTTGAAGAAGACATTTTTAGAGAGTATAAGCTCAGCTTTTCCCTCTTTTACTTTTTCCATTATTTCATCCCACTTTCACAGAGAATTCATCAACTATTCTTTAATAACTTTAGCAACCTTATGAATCTCGTCAGCTGCTTCTTTCTTCTCCTTTTCAATTTTCTCCAGCTCATTAAGGACCTCCCAGAACCTCTTGCTCTTTAAGAGCTCATGAAAACTATCCTTGAAAATTTTCTCGCATCCTTCGATTAAATCTCCTGCAACCTCACCTGTTTTTGTAAAACTTGCAACAAAAAAAGTATTATTCTCTAAATCATCTCCGCTGTAATCCCTCCAAAGCTTCATAACATTGCGATTGAGTCTAAATTCCTCTACATCCCTTACCTTTAATGGAATCCCTTTCATCTCATCAATCGGATACGCAGAAATTGCTTGAGCAAATCCCCCGATTATCAGCACTCCGTTTTCTTTCAGCAATTTTACAGCTTCAAGAATATGGAGTTTATCCACTGAAGTCATCATAGCGCCAAGAAGTATACTAATCCTACCTTCTTCTGACTCTCTAAGCCTTTCAAGCACTTTTTTGCTAACCTCTTCTTCAAATAAGCCATCATATTTCTTCTGGAAAAACTCCTTATATTTACTAATGTATTTTTCAACGAAATCAGAATAAAAGCCTAAAATAACATTTGGTGTATTAAGAAGAACTGCCGCATCTGCACCACTGATAGGCACACTCGACATATCCCCAACAACCTTAAACCTCTCGCCCTTCTTTTCCTTATCGCGCATGCGTAGGTCTTCAAATTTTCCAAGTTGCTCCCTGCTTAAATCAACAACAACATAATTGAATTTCTTCTCTGCAACCTTCTCAACAGCATCTTTGAATCTTCCTCTCCCTCCTGCAATGTCGACAATTGTGACTGGCTTCTCGCTCTCATTGATAATATTTGTAATTCCCGAAACTGAAACTGCCTTTTCATAAAATTTGTCCATGTAAGAGCTCTTGGAAACTTTCTCATGGAATGAGGTAGGGTAAAAATTCTGAAACCTCGCCAGCACCTTTCCCTCTTCCGGCTCAAGTAATCTGTACATAACGAATTTTTGAATTTTGGAGTATAAAAACAGTATCCATCATTTCTCAAACTTCTTTCCTTGTTCCCATTTCCCCTCTATCATCTTGTTGAAAGCAAACTCCAGCACTCTTTTGAAGGCAGCTCTCTCGCTCTCGCCGAGCTTCATTGCAATCTTCTTCTCTCTCTCAACGCTGAAGAACCCGTCGTTGTAGCCTATCCTGTTCTTGTTCTCCACATTCTCCAGAGTTGTGAATGTGTGGAAGGCGCTCCAGCCCTTATTCTCCTCAATCGCTTCCGCAAGCCCGGCAACCTCATCAATGTCGAGCTTCACCCTGTTCTTGTTCACTTTGTCGCTGAGAGTTATGAAAAGCGCGCAGTCGCCCGACCTGCACTCTCCAAGCGAAATTGTGAGTGAAGTTGTCTTCTCCTCTGTCTGATGTATGAAAGAATGCATAACGCTCAAAGGCATACCCTCACCTCTTTTTCCAGTCCAGCTTGTCCATCTTCACTCCAGCCTGCTTGAAAAGCTCGAAAGCCTCCTTGTCTGCGTAATCTCCTGAATAAACAACTCGATTTATGCCTGCATTGATTATCATCTTGGCGCATATCTTGCAGGGTATCCCGTTCACGTACATAGTTGCATCCTTTGAGGAAATCCCGTGCAGTGCGCATTGTATAATTGCATTCTGCTCTGCATGCACACCTCTGCATATCTCATGGTGGGTTCCGCTCTCTATGCCCAGCTCATCTCTCAAACAGCCAATCTCCAAGCAATGCGGCAAACCTCTTGGAGCTCCATTGTAGCCTGTTGCTAGTAGCCTCTTATCCTTGACTATTACCGCTCCAAAATTATGCCTCTTGCACGTTGACCTCTCCGCAACATCATCGCATATCTTCATGAAGTATTCATCCCAGGAAGGCCTCGACATGGTTCACCTCTATCATGTATTTTGAAAAGAAATGAATTTAATACATTAGTCTCACCAACAGTATTAATACAGCGAAGTGGACGGTAACTAAAGAATTTAAATTATTAACACCAATTCATAAATGGTGCTAAGCTTGAAAAAATCAAATCTTTTGTTAATTATCCTCCTGCTCTGCCTCACAGTCAACTCGGCTAATGTGACGATGTACTTCTTCTATTCAACAACCTGCTCGCACTGCCATGCCGAATCCATATTCCTGACAAAACTTGAACCTCGCTACCCGTCATTGGAGATAAAGAGCCTTGCAGTGGACATCTCGCCGTCAAATGCAAATCTTATGAAGCAGTTCATGGAATCGCATAACGTCTCATCAACCGCAGGAGTCCCGCAGACGTACATAGGAGACTCCGTGGTGCTTGGCTATGTCGATGACGGGACTACCGGCAAGCTCATAGAGCAGAAGATACAGGAGTGCATGCAAGCTGGATGCAACAAGACGGTAATTACAACCGAGGAGTATGTATTCGAATATCCAATAGTCGGAAGAGTCGATGTCAGGACTCTCTCCCTTCCTTTCCTCAGCTTCCTGCTCGGCTTTCTTGACGGCTTCAATCCCTGTGCGATGTGGGTTCTCATCTACCTCATAACAATGCTGGCAGGGACAAGGAGCAGGAGAAAGATGATACTTGTTGTGGGGACTTTTGTGGTTGCCTCGGGACTCTGGTATTTCCTAATACTGAGCGGCTGGCTGAAGCTGTGGGACATCATAGGGCTGACCGATGTGACGCGTGTGCTTATCGGAATTGTTGCAATTGGTGCAGGTGCGCTCAACCTCAAAGATTACATAACTCTGCCGAAAGCAGTCTGCAAGGTTACTGATGCAGCTTCCCAGAGCAGTATTATGAAAAAAATTGATGAAATAACAAAGCCCAGTGCAGTACCGGCAACCCTTCTGGGCATAATCATCCTTGCATTCACCGTGAACACCATAGAATTTGCCTGCTCAGCTGGCTTCCCTGCCACATTCACAAGGATACTTGCCCTGAATAAACTGCCTGCACTTGAATACTACTTTTACATTCTCATATACATATTCTTTTACATGCTTGATGACATGATTCTTTTCAGCGTTGCAGCGCTGACCCTCAGCTCAACTGACTTCTCAGCAAAATACGGCAAGTTCTCCCAGCTCATCGGCGGTGTTGTTCTGCTTGTCCTCGGGTTGCTTCTTATATTCATGCCAAGCGTCCTGAGCTAATCAGAGAATCTTGTTAAGTATCTCTGCAATATCCTCCTTTTTCATCTCCACCATGTTGGTTTCAAGGGTTGAGACAACCACACCGTCGAGTATGAGCGGTATGTCCTCCTTCTTCACTCCAAACTCGCTGAGCCTTATCCTTAGCCCCACCTCCTTGAACAGCTCCCTCATCTTCTCCGGCCCGTAAATCTGCGTGATGCGGTTTATTTTCTCGGAGCGCAGGGCGTTGAACTCCATAACTTCCGGAAGGGTGATGGAGCAGGCGTTTCCGTGGGCCGCGCCGAAATAAACCGTGAGCGGGTATGAAATTGCATGAGAAGGGCCTGTCCATGCGTTGCTTATTGCCATTCCTCCTAAAAGGCTTGCAAGGGACATCTCCTCCCGTGCATCCATATTCTCCGGTTCCTGGCAGGCTTTCTTCAGATTATCAAAAATAAGCTTTGCCGCCCTCATGGCCAGATAATCGGTTATCGGCTGTGCCTTCTTTGACCAGAGGGCTTCAAGCGCGTGGGAAAGAGCATCCGCCCCTGTGTTTGCCGTGAGCCCGGCAGGCATGCTTGCTGTGAGTTCGGGGTCGACTATGGCAACCTTCGGGAACAGCTGCTTGTTCCTGATTGGAGCCTTGAGCTTTTTTTCCTTGTCGGATATAACTGCAAAAGGAGTCACCTCGCTCCCGGTGCCTGCCGTTGTCGGTATTGCCACAAGAGGAAGGCCTTTCTTCTCGATCTTCTTTTTCCCGAATGCGTACTCATAGGCATTTCCTTTGTTTACAGCTATTGACGCCATGAGTTTTGCCGCATCAATTACGCTTCCGCCGCCAAGCGCCATGACGAACTCGCACCCTTCTTTCTCAATAACCTCAACTCCGCCGTCAACATTCTGGCATGTCGGATTGGGCTCAACATTGTCATAAACCGAAAGCTTAACATTGCTGAGCTGCTTCTTTATCCTCCCGATGAACTGCTCCCGGAATCCTCCCTTGCCGGTCACAAGCAGGACATGCTTCCTGTCCACACTCTCCCAAACTCTGCTCAGGCTGCCCTTGCCGAAAATTATCTTAGTCGGCAGCTGGAATTCCCAGTCCATCCACTCTCCTCCAATTTTTTAACAGCATCAATAAGCCCGTGCGCATAGTTGATGCATCCAAAAGCGGTCACATAATCCTTTTTGTCAAGATAGAACTGTGCATCCTTGCAGTACCTCGTTGCGAGCTCGACTATTTCTGGTGCCTCCCTCACATCCTTTACGCTTTTGTAGAACTGCTCTATGTCGTCCCTTATCCTTCTCTCCTCATCCATGGTAGGTATTTTAATTTTCTTTATTTTAATCTATTCCTATGTACAATAGGGTTATCGTTGGAGGGACCTTTGAGACGCTCCACAAAGGGCACAGGAAACTGCTCAGATTTGCCCTCTCATCCGGCAGGAGAGTCTACATCGGCCTGACAAGCGATGAGTTCACGAGAAAGAACAAAAAATACAGCTGTTCTCCATTTGTATCTAGGAAGAAACGGCTTGAGAAGTTCCTTGGAAAGAAGGTGCGTAGGGTGGAGATATTTCCGCTCCATGACGTCTACGGACCCACCATTGATGGCAATTTTGATGCAATAGCTGTCAGTGAGGAGACAAGGGGCAGGGCGGAGGAGATAAACATGCTCAGGAGAAGCAAGGGGCTGAAGCCATTGGAAATACTTGCAATACCGCTTTTTAATTCAGATGACCTCAAGAAACTCTCCTGTGAGAGGATAAAGGAGGGGGAGGTGGATGATATGGGAAGGGTAAAAAACCCCATACTACTGGCCGTAGGCTCGACAAACCCCGCCAAGCTCAAGGGTGTCGAAAAAGTTGCAAGAAAGATATTCAAAAACTTCAAAATACGCGGAATCAAGGTCAAGTCAAAGATTCCCGGCCAGCCCTTTGATGATGAGACAGTAAAAGGCGCTGTGAACAGAGCCCGTATTGCAAAGCTGAAGCTCAAAGGAGATTATGGCGTGGGGCTAGAGAGCGGGCTTTTCAGGTACAGGGGAAAATACTACGACTGCCTGGTTTGCGCCGTGTACGATGGCGAGAGAGTCACAATCGGCTACAGCATGGCGTTTGAGATTCCCCGCGAGCTGGCCGAGGAGATGGAGAGCACTGAAAAAACCATGAGCAAACTCTTCGAAGAGGTCAGCGGAATCAGTGAAATAGGAAAGAAGAAGGGAGCAATTGGCTACCTTTCAAAAGGGCTGGCTAAGAGGAGCCAGATGGCGGAGCAGGCTTTTCTCTGCGCCATGATACCGCGGATGAGTCGTTGAAAATACCCTAAAATGAAAGTAATAAATACCCCTGAATGCACATAAGTCAGTATAAAATTCAAAAAGGTGATTGAATATGGCGGATGTGACTGCACCTCCTGGCACTCTATCGTTTCAGGAGCAGCTTGATTTGATAATTGACGATATAGACAGGTCAATAGCTGGAAAACATGTCTTCACGTTGCGCGACCTGCTTGAGAATCCCCGGGATTACTCAGAAACGCAGGATGTAGGGAAGGAAATAGACAAACTCAAGGTGGATGTGAATGGTTATTTTGAAGAAATGATTTCTGGCGCTTCTGATCAGGTTTCCAAATACAAGGACGATGCCATGAAGGCTACGAGACTTGCTGACAAATTTGAAGATGTCTTGAAAGATAAGGCCAAGAGCGCGAAGAAGCCATTCGTAGCCCCGTTCTACTTCGTGAGGAATGAGGACGAAGACGAGATAATATACATTGACAGCTATGATACTTCCTATGAAGCGCTTGTTGATAAACTGCTGGAATCCAGTATGTTCATCATAAACGCAAGCGTGCCAGTTGACACTTTCAGGATGGGCCGCTGGGTTTTCGTTGGCGATAACAAGAACAGAGGCATTGCAGTATTCTTTCCCACGAACCCCGTGGGCGTTCTAGAAATGGCGAGGAATCAGCTGGAAACTGCACTGGAAGGGGTAAAACTCGACCTGGAATCTGAAAAATAGATAGATGCCTAATCCTTAACCATGAACCTGTCTATCTCTTTCTTAGCGTTTTCCCTCTTCTTCTGATGCTCCTCAAGGAACCTGCAGACCTTGTCAGCCAGGTATTTCTTGCACTCTCCGCAGAGTATCCTCCCCGCCTTACAGTCATCAAATGAATTCCTCAGCTTCTCGTCATTCTCCTCAAACATGTAGTAGAGCCACTGGTGGACGACGCACACCTCCGGATTCCCTCCCTTCTCCTTCTGCTCGGCAACAGTAGCCCTGCCGCCAGTGAAGGCAGCCATCACCTTCTTCCTGGCAACTGGTGCAGAGTCGGTCGTGTATATTGCAGTATCCTCCTTAGAAGCCGACATTTTTCCGCCAACCCCCTGCAGGCCCGGAAGGAACTTGCTGTATATTCCCGCAGGCTTCGGCATCCCAAGCGCAGGAGCGACATCCCTGGCTATCCTCCAGTACGGGTCCTGGTCTATGGCGCATGGTATGAGGCAGTTCACATTCCTCTTCTCCAGCATCTGTGCCATAAATGCCGGCGATGCCTGCACTGCCGGGAAGAATATTATGCCTATGTTGGAGCTGTTGGTGAAGCCAAAAACTGCCTTGGCAGTTGAGAAGGTAACCCTCTTTGCAACATCCAGGGCTATCCTGTAGATTGTTTTTATATACTCAACATCGGAGAATATCACAGTCTTGCCCGGCTCCATACCCGCAGCAATGACATCGAGCGCATTGTCATAGCTGTAGCCCACGGCCTCCTCCAGCCCAACGTCCCTCATGAGAAATTTCTCATCGTCAGTCATCTGAAAATAAAGCTTGCAGCCAAATGCTTTCTGCAGGTATGCTGTGAAAATCCACGGTATGAGATGCCCCAGATGGGTCCTACCGGACGGACCCCTTCCGGTGTAGAGCACAAACTCCTTCCCCTTCTCATACTCATCCATGATTACATCAAAGTCCCTGTGGGAGAAGAACAGCCCCCTTCGGAGGTAGAGGTGCGTCCCGCCGGCTTTCTTCTCAATTTTTTCAATGAGCTCTTTTGACAGCGGCTGCACCCCGAACTCCTTGATGAGCTTGCCGTAATCAACCTCACCAGTAACTTCCCATGGGTTTACTGTGAATTTCTTCTGCATCTCAAACGACCTTTATACTCTCTTATTTCTAAAGATAAATATTAATAATCCAACTGCCGAGCCGATGACTACCACGGGTATTACCCCGCTCACTGCAGCCTGGACGAAACCGAACCTGTGGGTTTCCCTTATGGCGGCTATGAGTATACCCATTGCGTAGAGTGTGACAAATA
Source organism: Microcaldota archaeon (assembly GCA_013425405.1). Taxonomy (GTDB): domain Archaea; phylum Micrarchaeota; class Micrarchaeia; order Burarchaeales; family Fermentimicrarchaeaceae; genus Fermentimicrarchaeum. The sequence continues at coordinate 53,828 of JACCLF010000036.1, forward strand.
TGGCTCCTAGAATCAAGATTGCTACGCTCATCAAGAGCAGAAGCCAGAGCGCTCCTCCTATAATTAAAATTACAAATGGTAGCATGGGAATGACCAGAGAGAGCATGTAGATGTGCTGCTTGAGACTTCCCATTCCTCCAACCAGCATGGCAAAAGAATATGAAACGAGCGTAACTGCCAGCCATACAGCAAGCAGGATTAGGAATAAAGTCGTATAGCCGAAAATCCCAATAATCGAGCCTGCGCTCTCCCCGGGAGGCGGTTTTCCTGTTATGAACAGCAAGAACGCAAGTATGCCGGCGTTTACCAGGCCCACAAGAAGGTTCATGGCTATGCCTGCAGAGGAAGCCTTCTTGCTGCTTTTTTTGAAAACTTTGTTTGGGCTGATGAATAAGTTCGCCCAGGCATTCCATCTCATCAGAGTGCTGCCGGCAGTCTCCTCCTTCTCAGTCTCGCTCGGGAGTATGGAGCAGTCAATGCAAATCGTATCGGGAGACCCGCCGCAGTCCTCGCAGAGAGGCCTTCCGCACTTTGAACATGTGGCAACAGCTTCTTTTTCTGGATGGTAGGCGCACTCCATTCAAATCGATAGATTAACTTTCTGCCGCTTAATATAGTTTTCTCTTGAAAAGAAGAATAAAAAGAAGGAAAAAAAAGAAACTATATGTTCTCAATTCCCAGCTCAACCCTGGCAGGCCTTATTGAAGTGGATTTGCATACAAGCAGCAGAGTCTCCCCGTTCCTCTTAACAAAGGAAGTTATGTTCCTCCTGTCCAGGAACGATATGAGCTGATCAATTTCCTCATCCTTGAGCTTGCTTATGTCCATTTTCATCTCAATCACCTCTTTACTGCTAAGAGGTGGTTTTCCAGGGTATTTAAATAGGCGGAAGGGGGGTAGCTTTCCAGTGAAACTAGAAACAGCCTCTACTCAAGCTTTCTCTTCCTAAGTTCTTCCTGCAGTTCTTTAATCTTCGTGGCTTTCTGAGGATCTATTCTCTCCACAGTACCTATCATTCCTTCAAGTTGCTCGTGCAATACTTGACTGTCTGGCCTAATGTTGTTCTCCTTAAGGATTGGCATAAGCCTTTGTATCTCCGCTTTAACGTCTAGTGGTTTTTCCTTATTTGTAAGCTCCATACCCCTAACTATATCGAATACCTTATCTCTTTCCTTTCCTGCGCCTATTATTTCATCCAAAATACCGGTTTTACCCATAAAATCACGTATAATTCATGTATCATATTCTTTATAAATATACGCCACGATAAAAATTATGAAAGATGCTTCCTCCGCCGAGATTGTCAGGAGAGCAGTTGAAATGGCTAGAGAGAGCATCCCCTGGCATCATCACTATATGCCTCCGGGCTGTCACTTCTCAAGGGAAAGCAAAATGCACCAGCTGATTCTTGAGAATGAAATAACCCAAGAAATATGGGTTGCAAAAACTGATGAAAAACCACTTGATGAATTGAAGAAACTTGAGGATTTGTTCTTCAGAAAGAAATTCCCCTAGCTACTCTACTGGTATGTTCTCTGCCTTGGGCTTGCTCTTCTCCTTTTTCTCCAGGCAGACTTCCAGCACTCCATTTTTGTAGTTCGCCTTGGCACTCTTTGAATCCACTGCAGCAGGCAGCTTCACTTCCTTGTAGAAGTCGCTCTCCTCCCCAGGAGCAGAAATTGTGAGCATCCTGTCCGTTGTCTTGAGGTTTATCTGGTTCTTGTTGACACCCGGAAGCTCCACCATGACTGTTATGTCGCCTTCCCTCTCAATCACATCCACGAGTGGCTCCCTCTTGTCGCTCACCATGGGCCCCTTCATTGTGGGCTTGACATTCCCAAACTTCTGTATAACGGGCTTGCCGTCAGGGCCGACCCTCATGTTGACTCCGAAAACAATGGGCTCGCCGCTCCTGAGCTCCCCCAACCCAGACCCCATAGCTCTCTTCATAAACTCGTCCATCACCCTCCTGATTTCCTCAAAATCCCCGAATGAATCATCACTGAAGAAACCAAAAGGATCGTCAAAACCTCTTTTCTTCTTTTTGTCTGCCATGCGCTCACCCTCCTCTAGAACATTAGAATGAGAAGATATAAATTCATTTCTTATCCTTTTCTGCAGATTTGCCCTTCTCAATAATTCTCTTGGCAAGCTCCGCCCTGTTGATGAGCTGCTTGTTGAATTTCTCCTTGTCCTCCGGAGTCATAATTCTTTCATACATGAACTGGCTGTACTCCTGCGATGTCTGCGAAATATTAAGGAGAATGTCATGGAGCTGCTGGACTGACAGCTTAATCTCCATGGGGCGGATGATATCTATGCCAATCGGCCCGTACCTGAAGCACACATTGACCAGCGAGTTCAAGTCTCTTACGAGTATCTTCACCTCTGCGCATGTGGAGTACATGCTCTCATACTCCACAGGCTCCTCAATCTCCCCGGTTGCATACACCACTCCAATCTCATGGGTCAACCTGCCTACCATATCCACCATGGAGTTCCTGATTATCTCTGCAGAATTCCCGTGTATATCAAAATACACCACAGCCAGCAGACCTCCCTTCTTCACTATATCTTCGTTGACTTCCTCTACAGAACTACTCATTGGACAACCTCTCCAGCTTTCCGTCCTTCATTATGAACCTGTGCTCTAGATTTCTTGGGCATACATATACGTCGTTCTGCAGCTCAAGCCTCACAGATATACCTTCCTTAGTGAAGCAGACCAGGCATGCTTTCGTGTTGCTCCAGTCCATCGCCATCTCATCACCCACCTATGCTATATTTTTGCGCATTCTTCAATATAAGCTTACCCCTTTTTGATTATCTCAATGCATTCCTCAGCGCCAACAAGCTTCTCCTCCCCGCTCCTGAAATCCCTCAACTTCACCTTGCCCTGCTTCATCTCCTCCCTACCTATTATCACAACATAGGGTATATTGAGTGAATTGGCATAGTTCAACTGCTTTGCCAGCGATCTTTCCCTCAAATCAATCATTGCAGCAACTCCATTTTTTCTGAATAAACCTGCAATTTTCATGGCTTCCTCCATTGAGCTTTCGTCAACGCTTGCTATGAACACGCTTTTTTCCCCGGCATCCTTCCTTTCGCCCATAACCTCGGCAATCCTCTCAATGCCAAAGCTTATTCCAGTTGCAGGCATCTCCTTCCCCAGGAACAGGCCTATCATTTTGTCGTATCTGCCCCCTCCTGCCAGGCTTCCTATCCCCTCTGAGAAGAAAACCTCAAAGATGGGGCCCGTGTAGTATTCCATGCCCCTTGCAAGGCTGAAGTCAACCTTGAGATTGCCTTCAGCGCCCATTTTCCTTAAGCATGAGATAAGCTCTCTTGTTTCTGCAATTCCCTCCCTCCCTTCCTTTATATCGCCTATGAGCTTCTCGCACTCATCAAGCATCCTGTCGGCTTCCCCGCTAAGTGAAATGAGCTCCATGAGCTTCTCCCCAGCCTTCTTCTCAATTCCTCTTCCTGCCAGCTCCTCAAAAACCTTCTCCTTCCCAATCTTCTCAAGCTTGTCTATAGCCCTGAATGCGTCCTCAACCTTTCCAGCTTCTATGCCCGCAAACTTCACCATTGCGGACAGGATTTTCCTGTTGTTCAGCCTCACTGTGAATTCCTTGAAGCCCAGCTCCCTGAAAACATCAACAGTGCAGGCAACTATCTCGGCATCTGCCAGCATGCTCTCAGAACCAACTATGTCAACATCAGCCTGCCAGAACTCCCTGAGCCTTCCCTTTGCCACATCCCCATACCTCCAGACGCTGCCAATCTGGTATCTTTTAAAAGGCAGCGGAATATTCGGGTTCATTGCAATAAACCTTGCAAGAGGAACTGTCAGGTCGTACCTCATCCCCACTCTCCTGCCGCCCTTATCCTCGAAGTTGTACGTCTCGTTAATTATCTCGCTCCCTCCAGCACCCTTTGCAGACAGCACCTCCCAACTCTCAAGGGCAGGAGTTTCAAGCGGAGCGAAGCCATAGAGTTTGAAAACTCGTTTGATGCTCCCAAGCATCCTCTCCCTCACCCTCATCTCCTCGGGCTTTATATCCCTCATCCCCCTTGGGGTTGAAACAGCTTCTGGACTAGGCATATAAGACACCTCTCACTAAAGCGCAGCTAGAGAAATCTGAAAA
>JACCLF010000042.1 GCA_013425405.1 Microcaldota archaeon
TGTCAGATCGTCCGTCTATCATCACAGCCCTAGGAGCTCAGAGATCACCTTCGTCATCATCTAATAATTTATAATAGCAAGTGCTTAAATGCTTTATGCACTTCACAGCAGTTCTCTTCGACTGGGATGGAACACTTTACGATTCGATAGATGCATCGTTCAAAATATACAAGGAGCTTTTCAAGAAGTATGCAAATTTGGATTTGACATGCGACTACTTCCGGGAAACATTCATAGTTGACTACCATAAATATTATTCAATGCACGGCATACCGGAAAGCAAGTGGGAGGAGGTTGATGACCACTGGCTGAAGAGATTCCATGAGATGGAGGGAGAAATTCACTTATTCCCAGGAGTGAAGGAGATGCTCGGCAAGCTCAGTGAGGAAAAAATAAAGATAGGGCTAGTCTCAAATGGAACAGGTGACAGGATAAAGAAAGAGATGAAGAAGAATGGAATTTCAGAGTATTTCGCTGCTGTGATAACTGATGACGAGGTCAGTGATTTCAAGCCAAACCCGAAAGGAGTGAAAAAGGCACTTGAGATAATCGGTGTTGGCAGCTCGGAAGCGCTGTATATTGGAGACATGAGCGAGGATATCGAAGCTGGGAGGAATGCGGGAACAGGCACTGCTGCAGTAACGTGGGGTGCGCATTCTGCTGAAAGACTGAGCCCGGCTAAACCTGATTACATCCTGAATTCAGTTAATGAAATTTTCGGCATTCTATAGCTTTATCTTGCCAAGCAGCCACAGCATTATTGCTTTCTGTATGTGCAGCCTGTTCTCAGCCTGGTCAAATATTATTGAGTTAGGGGCGTATATTGCCCAGTCATCTATCTCATACCCTCGGTGTATCGGCATGTCATGCATTATCAGGGTATTTGTCACTTCAACAAGCTTCCTGTTAAGCTGGTATGGCATGCAAGTTTTAATTCTTCTCTCCTTCTCCTTTTCAAATTTGGGGTCGGTGAAGAACTCCATATTGACCCAAGTATCGGTGTATACGACATCCGCCCCCTCAACCGCCTTCTTCGGGTCCTTCTCCTCTTTATAAAGACCGCTCTTCCTAAGTTCGGCAAGAAGGTCATTGTCGATGCACAAAGGATCAATTTCTGGTGCGCAGAGAGTGAAGTTCACCCCGGTTCTAACGCAGCCAAGGCTTAGTGTGTTGCTCACGTTATTCCCAATTCCAAGGTAAACAACTTTCAAGCCCTTCAGCTTTCCTTTATGCTCCTTTATGGTCATCAAGTCGCCAAGAGACTGGCAAGGGTGGTATTTCTCGCAGAGGCCGTTTATCACCGGCACCTCAGATGCGTCAGCCATCTTCTGCAAATCCGCATGTTTCAGCAGCCTTGCCATTATAATATCAACAAACCTTGAGAGGCATTTGCTCTCGTCTTTTATATCAGACATTGTGAACTGAGTCGTCCTCCAGTCCAGGTATAGTGCGTGCCCGCCAAGCTGCGTCATGCCAACCTCGAAAGACACCCTGGTTCTTGTGGAGGTTTTCTGGAACACCATGGCCAGACTCTTATGGTCAAGCGCGCTCCAGTACTTCTGCTGGTTCTTCTTAATCTCAATCGCCTTGTCAATCAAACTCTCAATCTGCTTTCCATCCAGTTCCTTCATACTAAGAAGATGTTGCACCACATTTTCACCCCATTTTTTATATGGTGACTCTCTTTTAAATCTTTCCACTTTGCGCAGTAGATAGTTTTTTATTATTTAATGATGTATCTCAAACATGCAAACCAAACTACTCTTACTGGTTGGAATTCTGCTATGAAGAATTAGATTACTTCACTTCGCTCCAGCTCTTGTTGACATGCTCCTGTATGAACTTAATCTCATCTTCATTCAGGTGTCTGAACCTGCCCTGCATCTTAAGGTAATCCCCAACAGGCGTGAACTGGGATGGCTTTAAGCTCAGCTTGAACTTCCCGTCCTCAACCTCGTAGAGCATCCATAAGCCGGTGTCAACTGCGAGCTTTGCAATCTCAATTGTCTTTGCAGAGTCATAGTTCCATCCGGTCACGCAGGGAGCCAGCGTAAGTATGAATCTGGCTCCTGTTAAGTCCTTGGCTCTCCTCACCTTATTCTCGAAATCAGCCAGGTAGCCTATGCTTGCAGTTGCAACATACGGTACCTTGTGGGCTGCAATGATTTCTGCTATGGGTTTCTTCCACTGGAGCTTGCCATGCCTGACCTTACCGGCCGGGCTTGTCGTTGTTGCAGCCCCGAAAGGAGTGGAGCCGCTTCTCTGGTTCCCCGTGTTCATATAAGCCTCATTGTCATAGCATATGTAAAGAACGTCATCATTCCTCTCCAGCATTCCCGAGAGCACTCCGAATCCGATATCATAGGTTGAGCCGTCCCCTGCGAATATGACAACCTTTGTGTGGTTGTTCCCCTGGGAGCGCAGAGATGCAACTACGCCTGCAGCTATTGCTCCAGCGTTCTCAAAGAGGCTGTGTATATAGGGGACTCCCCAGGCGCTCCTCGGGTAGGCTGAAGAAACAATCTCCAAGCAGCTCGTAGCATTGACAACTATTACATCCTTTCCAAGAACATTGAGGGCATGCCTGACCGTTATAGGCATTCCGCATCCCGCGCAGGCTGAATGACCAGGTGAAAAATATTCCTCCATTGCCACACCTCAAACCCATACCCTCATGTGCTCTCTCTTCCTTATCGTTTTGAATATTTCAGCTACATGTTTGACAGTAACATCCTTTCCCCCGAGCCCGCCTATGAAGCTTGAGACCATCGGCCTCTTCTTGAGGGGGTAGAGTGAATTCACAACATCTGCATACACTGGAGCGAAGCTTCCCATGCTGTAGGACTTCTCAAAGACAGCAACATGCTTCTTGCCCTCAAGCATCTTTCTTACCTCATCCTCTGGGAAAGGCCTGAAACTCCTTATCCTCACAATACCGACTTTCTTCCCCTTTGCCCTCAGCTCGTCAACAGCCTCCTTTGCATTCCCAATAACGCTTCCCATACCAACGAAAACATAATCGGCATCCTCGCTGCGATAGCTCTCAACAAGTCCCCCGTAGTTTCTGCCGAACATCTGCTGGAACTCGTTGTGAACCTCAATAATTTTGCTCTTTGCAGCCAAATTATCCTTGTGAACATCCTCCCTGAAGCTCTGGTAGTCGGCGGGCATTGCATACTCGCCAATGCTTATCGGGTTCTCAGTGTCAAGCTTCACCTGTGGGTTGAATTTTGGCAGGAATTTCCTCACTTCCTCCACTGTTGGGACGTCAACCGGCTCAACCGTATGCGTGAGGTAGAAGCCGTCAACTCCGACCATTGTCGGAAGCATGGTGCTCTCAGCAATTTTGAATGCCTGAATTGCCGTGTCAAGCCCCTCTTGGGCGCTCTCGCAGTAGAGCTGAATCCAGCCTGAATCCCTCTCCGCTATAGAATCCTGGTGGTCGCACCATATATTTAGTGGGGCGCTAAGCGCCCTGTTCCCAACAACCATGACAACCGGCAGCCTCATTCCGGCAGCAGCATAAACAACTTCATGCATCAGCGCAAGCCCCTGGCTGCTTGTTGTGCTGAAAGCCCTCCCTCCAGCAGCAGATGCTCCGCATATTGCAGATATTGAAGCGAACTCGGACTCGGTAGCTATAAAGCACTTCAGCTCGCCATCAGAATAGAATTTTGCAAGCGTTTCGGCTATGTGCGTTGACGGCGTTATTGGGTAGCATGCCACAACATCTGGCTCGCAGTTCTTTACAGCTTCAGCAATTGCAATTGAAGCCTCTTCTGTTTTCCTAACCATCTACTTCTCCTCCAGCACCATTGCAATGCATTTGACAGGGCACTCATTCGCGCATATTCCGCAGCCCTTGCAGTAATCATAATCTGTTTTTGGCAATTCTCTTTCCTGAATGCTTTTTTTAACATCCGGCCCGCTTACGCAGCCTTCAGGGCATACGCTTACGCATGTGCCGCACTTTATGCATTTCGCAGTATCTGTAACAGGTCTGGATGACCTCCAGTCTCCTGTTTTGTTCTCCCTGCTCGTCCTTGGTTTTGCTATTGCGAATTTCATAACACCACTTCAAGCACAGTTGCTGTGGCAGTCCTCAATCGCCTTTATGTTCTTCTCAGCAAGCTGCGGGTTGAACCTCTCCTTTATAGCCTCCTTTACCGCATCAAGAGGGACAATGTTCGTCGCCTTTATGAACGCCCCGAGCATCGCGGTATTCACAATCGGCCTTCCAATGTTCTTGATTGCAATTGCAGTTGCATCAACCGTGAAAATATTCTTGGCTTTGAGCTTTATCTGCTTCTTCGGCTTGCCGGTGTTCACAACAACAATTCCACCTTTCTTGAATCCCTCGAGTATGTCCGGCCTTCCAATGAGCGATGCGTCAAGTATCACAATATAATCCGGGTTATAGACCTGCTGGTGCACCCTTATCGGTTTGTCGTCTATCCTGCAGAAGCTTCTGACCGGCGCGCCTCTCCTCTCAACCCCGAAAAATGGAAATGCCTGGGCGTATTTTCCGCCTGCGGAAGCAGCAACAGCGAGCAGTTCTGCAGCAGTAACAGCCCCCTGACCGCCCCTGCCCCAAAATGTTACCTCAATCATACAAGTCAATTTAATATGATAAGACTTAAATATCTTTTGATAACTTTAAAGTAGATTTATTGCACAAAAGTATTACTGCGTTGAAAATTAAAGGAAAAAGAAAGGAATCAGCTGGTGAGAGTGACCAGCACATCATTCAAGTCCGTCAGGTTCTCGTTTCCATTTGGAATTTCACTCTCTAGCTGCTGGGCTGCAATATCCTCCACTGGTGCAAATGTAACCTGGGGCTGCCCCTCTGGCTGCTGCGATGGCGGGTTCTGCTGCCCTTGCTGCGTACACCCGAACAGAACTGCTGCTATGAAAAGCAGCGCGACGAAAGCTATAATTTTTTTCATTCAAATCACCCCGTCTCCCCGCTTGCTAGGATACACTTGGGCGTCACCGGGCATCCATCATCATCCACTCCAGCTACAAGAGTTCCTCCCTCTTTTTTGCAGTTTGATCTAACCTCACCTGAAAGGGGAGTAACCTGTGTGCAGTTTGCGCTAACGCATATCGGAGCCATGGGGCATCCATTATCATCTCTCCCGATGTATATCCTTCCACCATTCTGCTTACACTCTGCTATTGCGCTGGCATTCACAACCGGGAGCTTAGGCCCGCATTTCTTGCCCTCATCAGATCTTTCCTGTGCTTTCTCATCTGCAGTACCTATGAGAAGTGGATGGTCTGCTCCAAGTATGTATGCAAAGTAACTCGTGTTGTTCACCATAAGAGTTCCAACCCACATCCTCCTGCCCAGCTTCATAACCTTAACCACAGCCATGCTGCCAACTTCTGTGCCGTTCTGGTATATACTTGCTGTAGCGCTGTCATTATCAAAATCAATATTTCTTAGAGTGTATCTCTCCTTATCGAGGTATAACAGCCCAGCTCTCACAAATGTGAAGCACTTTTCCCTGCCGGCAGTTGTGTTTGCGCACTTCACTTCCAAATCAGAAGAGTTGCTTGACTGCTCGCTGACATTTCTCTGCGGCACCAGCACTCTCCCGCCTATGGTGCGTATGTACTTAAAATCAAGCTTATTGTCTGGATTAACCGCAATCCCTGTGCCTGCGAAAAATATCTGGTTGACCCTTGCCATAGTTGGCACGGTATTGGGAAGATTCTCTTCATTTATGCTTACGCTTTTCCATCTTGCTGAGATTGAATTCACAACTCCCAGCCCGTTACCTCCTGATGTTGCGTATACAAAAACCGTTGCAAAAGCCAGAAGTGCAAAAACTATAAAGTATGCCTTCCTCTCCATTGCATCACCCCAATATTTTTGCAGCGATTACATTAAAATAGGTATACATTTTATTCGGCTCATGCCGTTGGGCGGGTCACATTTACTCCTCTGACAAGCACATGCGAGGTTATGACCGGGATTTCAACCTCCCAGCCGAGTATCTGCTCCTGCCTCCTGGAAACGGCTGTGATGTTCTGCAACATCCTAAGCATATTGTCGCTCAGCCGTATCTCCTTCAGTGATTTTGTGAGCTCCCCTTTTTCAATGAGGAATATTCCATCCCGCGGTATTGTTGAGAAGTCCCCTTTCTCATAGTTCTGGAATCTGGTGTACCAGAGGTTTGTTATGTACAGCCCCTTTTTCACTTCCTTGAACAGTTCAGTCTCACTGTACTCTCCCTTCGCCAGCACAGCATTCCACGGCTTGGGGGAGAGCAGACCTGCATTTGCAGTAGTTTTGACTCCATACTTCCTTGCTGTTGATGTGTTGTGGAGGTATGTCTTGAGTATTCCTTTGTCTATTACGACATTTCTCCTTGTCGGAACCCCCTCTGCGTCAAACTTTGACGAGCTCAGGCAGTTGGGCATTCTCCCATCATCAATAAGTGTAACCTCTTTGCTGGCAACTTTCTTGTTGAGCTTCCCTCCGAGGAACGAGAAGCCAGCCTCAACTGCGAAAATTGAAGCAGAGTCCATTGCTATGTTGAGCAGATTTGCAAATGGGTAGGGGTCAAAAACAATGTCATACTTGCCCACATTGCCCTTGACTGGGTTGAGGGCTCTCTTTGCCACCTGGCCGGCTCTCTTCCCGGTGTCTTCCGGCTTGAAATCTTTCATTGTAGTCGAGCAGCATACCTTATGCCCGGATGCATACTTGTCAACAAGAGCTCTTATGGAAAAGTATACCCCGCTGCTCCTCTCGCTCGCCTCAACCGAACTGGAGGTCACTAGGAAATCCTCGCCAACGTTGTACGTGAGCACTCCTGAAGCCCTCACCGCACCTTCGCCAAGAGCTGCATTCACTCCCTCCTCAACGAAATCCGCAGCTCTTTCATCTAGCATTGCAACCCTCCCGTCATAGGCGCCTTCCAGAGGTTTGTATTTGAACGGTCCCTGGGCTGTGCCACCGTATTCTGGGTTGGGCTGCATCTTCTTTGTGAACCTCATGAGCTTTGCTATGGAATTCTCTATGTTCTTTTTTGAGAGATCCTTTACGCTTGTCAGCCCCAGCCTCTTGTCCTTTGAGATGAAGAGCGATACGTCCTCTCCGTAGCTGCTCATCCCGGTTGCTATTTTGTTATCCACGAACTTTATCTCCCATCTTCTGGATTCATTCCCGCTTGCTACGACATCATCTGCTCCCAGCTCCTGCGCCCTCTTCACTATTTTTCCAAGCAAATCGAAGTTCATGAACTCACCCAAGTCTTATGCCTTTCAGTTTCACAGCTGGACCTCCCATCCAGACAGGGACACCCTGCGAGGGCTCCCCCTTCCCGCATGTCCCGGCATGGTAGCCAACCTTGTCACTCACTGCAGCTATGGCAGAGAAGAAGCCCAGGGTTGTTGTCTCAAGCACAGGTCTTTTCACAGGATGTGTTATCTCGCCTTTCTGGATGAGGTAAGCCTCGCTGCCAACATACCTCTCATTCATTCTCTTGTCATCTATATTCCACTCCATGAAGCTCTTCATGTAAATGCCAAGCTTGACATCCTCAATTATTTCCTCCTCTGAAAGCTCCCCTGGGAGCAGGAATGTGTTTGACATGCGCACTATAGGCTCGCATTCGTAATCCATTGCCCTTGCAGAGCCGTTGCTTTTGGTGTTGAGAGAGAAGGCAGTCTCTCTGTTGTGCAGGAGCTCATTTACCGCCCCATCCTTTATGAGATACTTTCTCTTTGCTCTGACTCCTTCATCATCAAATAGGAAATACCCTGCGCTTCCCGGAACGGCTGGGTCGTCAACAACGTTAACAAACTCCTTTGCTATCTTCATCCCAATCATATCCGGTGTCATGAATGACTCCCCTGCCTGCGCAGCCTCCCTTCCCAGTATCCTGTCGGCCTCGTAGGGATGGCCTACGCTCTCATGCATTGCTATGCCCACAACTTCGGGGGCTGCGACAACATCCAGTTTCACCTTTGGAGCGGGCTTGCCGTATTTGAGGTTGTTGAACAGCACCTTCGCCTCCTCTGCGATTTTGGAAGGCAAATCCCATCCCTTTACTATCTCCCAGCCCCCTGTTTCATCAAGCTGTATTGTTCTCTGGGCTGTCTGCGCGCCCTCGCTTACTGTAATAAGAGAAAAGAACCCCACATAGGGGATTACAGAGCCTATCCTGCTCCCTTCGGAATTAACAAAATACTTGTGGACAACATCATCTGAAAGGGACAGAAACCTCGCGGGAATGCTGAACTTGCTTTCCTTCAGCTCTGCCTCAACCTCAAAAAGCTCGCCAATCTTCCCCCTGGAATCCACATCGCTGCTTCTGACTCTCTGCTTCACCTCATAGGAAACCCTCTCAACCGGAGCATCGCTCATGTTGATTTTTGAGGATACTCTTGCAGAGCTCTTTCCAGCCCGCAGTGCCTTGTCTATCATCTCTCTAAGCACGCTCTTGCTGAGCTTGTTGGTTGAGAGAAAACGCATTGCGCCCCCCACAATCAGTCGCACACCTATGCCGTCCTCCCTCTCAAATCCTGCAGCATGCAGAATCCCGTTCTTCATTGAGAATGCCATGCCTTCGGAATGCTCGGCTCTTGCTTCTGCGTAATCTGCTCCCTTCTTGGCAGCGTAATTCACGGCAAAATCAGCAATTCCCTCGTGCATGCACAACACCTGATAATTAATTGAACAAACAAATTTTAAATACTGCTTATTTGCGTAGCATACTTGATTGTTAGCAACGCACCAAACAAAAACAAACTTTTTAAATAAGAGCTGCTTCCTAATCCTAAGCATGGGAGGAAAACTCTTCAACGCCGCGTGCGTTTTGCTTGTCATGGTTTCGCTTTCTTTTGCGGACAGGATGAATGTTTCAGTGCAGATACCCGTTACGGATGTAACAGTTTACTCCAACGGGTTTGGATTCTTAAAAAGACAAAACACATTGGATTTGGCTGGCGGAGAGCTTTCTCTACTAATAAAGAATTTCACCTCATCCGCAGTCATGGACAGCGTGTCTGTTGATGACAGTATGGGAGGAGTAAGGGAGACGGCGCAGTATAAGCTGATAACCAAGAAAACCCATAGCATGTACCTTCCTTTTGATGAAATTCTGAACCAGAGCGTTGGAAGTCCAATAAGGGCATTGACAAAGAACGGCTGGAAGAATGGCACTCTCTCCTGGTTCAGTTCGGACCGGCTGGGCATAGAAGACGCAGGCAAGCTCGTTGTTCTGAGATTTGATGATGTTGAGGAACTGCAAGCCCCTGCCTCAAAATACAAGAAGGATGTTGAGGTCAATGAAACTGAGAGGGGCCTGAGGATAGACGAGCTTTCATTAGCAGGCTCGCACTACATATCAATGAGCTATCTAGTTTCAGGTGTGGAATGGAACGCCAATTACAAATATTACATACCCTCTGACTCTGATACTGGCAGCGGTGCTCTTCAGGCTTGGGCAAGCGTATCAAACAATGCAGGAGAGGACTGGAAGGACGTGAGGTTGAAGGTGGTTGTTGGCTACCCGCACATGGTCACCTACTTTGCCGACGTATTGAGGTCTAATGCTGAAAATGCATACGCACCGAAGGCAATGGCAGGAAGTGCAGCCTCCGCTCTGCCGAATTTTGTGAGCTCGTTGTTTGGCGGGTACTATGTTTACAGTCTCGGCCACCCAGTCACGCTCAAGGATGGCGAGACAAGGAATCTTGCCCTCTTTGAAAATTACGTGAATTTCAAGAGAGAGTATATATGGGACACCACATGGGACGGGCCGCACAAGGTCTACAAACTTAACAACTCCCTTGACCAGAGCTGGGCTCCGGGAACTGCCAGAATCTATCTCGCCGGTGATTTTCTTGGCGAGGACAGCATAAAATACACGGCAAAGGGAAAGGAAGCTGAGGTGACTGTCGCCAATGTGCCGGATATTGTAGCTAAGAAACAGGTGAACAGCACCACTGGTCAGGAGTACCAAAATTCAAGGACTACAACGTATAAGGTGAGCCTGAATGTTGAGAATCGTAAGGATGAGGTAATCCAGCTCAAAGTCAGAGACTGGATGAATTCAGGAGATGCGGTGAGCCTCGTGAGATCAAACCCCCCAGCAGAGAGGAAAGAGCAGAACGGGCTTGAATGGAAGATAACGCTGGGAAAGGGGGAGAGCAGGAATATAGATTATCAATATACAGTCACCAACTACTACTATAACTATTGAGGTTTCTTCTCATTTTTTTCAATTCCTTTCAGGACAAGAACAGCAACAGCCAGCACGCATACTGAGCCAAAATAGAGAACTAGGGGTATATATGTGACAGCGTATGAGACATATTTCTCAATCGTGGATTCATTTATTCCGATATACGGATTTGCTTGAGCGTTAATATCTGCCGTGTAGGAGTGTTTTGCGCCGCCGATATCGCTGTAGTCCAGCCTCAGAGAATGCATCCCAGGCGCGAGCACCAGCGAGGCAGCCTCATTGACGAGCGATGCCTTTTTTTCGTCAACAGTCAACACAGCATCCCTGACATCCCGAATTCCTGAAAAAATCAGGTCTACTCTCAGAGAACCATTGCCCAGATCTGATATTTTATTCGTGAAACTGATCGTTGGAACTCTATATACAGTAATCGGCTCTAGCACCTCTCTCATGAACCCTCCGGATTCAACTGCAATTGTGATATTCTGCACTTCTGAATCATTGAATTTGATTGAGAACTCCACGGTTTGGTTTCCCGTAAGGCTGATCTGCTTCGCCTCCTTATACGCTCCGATGCTTGCAGTGATGCGGACGTTCTTGCCGGTTTCATTGCTTGCGAGATTTACGTAGACTTTATTCTCCGAGTTCAGGAGAGCCAGGCTGGGGGCATTGACATCAACTCCTATCCCGCCGGATTCGCTCACCTGAAAGGCCAGCTCCTTAGCCCCTCCAAGGCTTGTCGCCAGGTATACCTTGTTCAGGCCAACTCTCTTGGGCTGCAGCTGGAATGAGTATCTCCCGCTCCTCGTTATAGGCTTGGAAAGGAAGGAGTCATCCGAGGTTAGGTAGAGAGTGCCGGAGTATATCCTGGCAACCCCCACATCAACGTATAGCGTCTGATTTTCTCCAAGCTGCAGCTGAGGTTTTTCTGCAAAACCATTGAAGCTTATTGTCTCAGCATCAGAGCTTACCTTAACATCAAATTCCTTTGCGCTGAAATACTCCGAATTTATGACAAGAGGGCACGTGTATTCATAGTTTCTCGCAAGGCCAGAGGTTGGCTGAATAACCCAGCTGACCACCCGGTTTTCATAGGGTTTTAGGATTACATCCTTCTCGCCGTCTTCAACATTTATTATATTTCCTATGCAGGGACTCAGGTTGAGTGTTACCAGTCTGTATTCATCTGAGGATATCACTGCAAAAATCATCGTCTTCACGCCAAACCCAATGCTGCCTGCAGCACCTTGCAAGTCGTAATTCGCGTTTTTCTCACCTTCCTTAAAAGAGAGCAAGGTGATTTCGGCTAAGTTCTGCGGGTCTGGCCTCGACCAGTCTAGGTGTGCATTCTGGCTGGTATACGTGAAAACATTTTCAAAGGTTTCATTGTCAAACACTTTTAGAATTTCAAGGTGCATGGCATCAAGGTAGCCCACCTCCGGAGGACCCCATGTGGAGTCAACAGGTATCCATGCCCCTATGTAAGCCTCTGCCCAGGAGTGCCCAGCCCATTCATCCTTCGTATTGTCATAGGCCACTCCATTCACAATTCTTGCCGGTATTCCTATGGAACGGGCGAGCGCAACGAAAAGAGTCGAGTACTCGCTGCAGACGCCTTTCCTGTTTTGCAGAATCCACTTTGCATCCTTAAGACTTCCCGCTAGACTCGCGTCATAGGTGAGCTGTTTGTTAACCCACAGGGCAAGCTTTGAGACTCTTTCAAAGTCATCTGAAGAGTTTGCAGTTATGCTGCGTGCCAGCCTGCTTATCTCTGCATCATTGCTCTGAATTCTTGCCGTGGGCTGAGTGTAAAGCATCTGGCCGTAACCAATCTGGTATGTTTCCGGCAGATATGAGGTATGCCGCGCTTTGAGCGAGACGGAAGAAGTCACTTTATATCTGAAGGGGTTGCCGGGGTTGTTGCTTACAATGTTAACAATTGAGTTGTCATCAATTTTTGTGACAGGCTTGTCTGTAACGGAAGTTTGGTAAGCAGTGTTGGATGGAACTGACAGATTCATATTGAGGTAGGTGAGCTCCCCGCCCACAGCGCGCACATAACCCTGCTGCACAACGCTCAGGCTGGATTCCTCAACAAGCCTCGGCGTCATCCCGTTTGATGAGATGGTTAGAAATAGAATTGCAAGCAGAATACTGGTTTTATTCGCCATGAATTTAGTTTGAATGGCGGTATTTAAATTTATGCTGAAATCAGCCGAAAATAGCTCCAAAGCCCTGCTCAGCCAAACCCTCTTCCTCCTCAATTTTCTTCACTATGCTCTCCTCAAGTTTTTTTTCGCTCCTCTTAAAGCTGTTTACGCCCTTGAGCTTCTCCTCTGCAGCTTTGAAGAAATCAGCATCAGCCTTTATATATAAGTAATATTTGCTCTGCTCCCCCCCTATGGCCCTGCCCTCCTTGAGCTTATAGCCCTGCCTTGCGAAGCTCCTGTCACCATAAGGGTCTTCTTCCAATAGCTTTTTCAGATTTGCAATCTGCTGCGAGTCGCATTCATACACTCTGCTCTCCATCTTTCCACCTCTTTTTAAAGCGGGCTTTCCTTGGAAGATGATGCTCTGACTTTTTCAAGAATCATCTCCTTGAGCTTGACTGCATTTGCGTAGGTGACCCCATCAATATGGGCATCCTTCTCGGATGTTACCGTTGCACTGGATACATGAACGTCATAAAGCCCGAGCAGCAAATCCAATGTGTCTCTATCCACGTATATATCCTGTATTCTATTGTATGGGATGGATATCTCATCCGGCTTGAAAATCCCCTTGCGTATTACAAGCACGTCATCCTTTATGTTGTAGTAATACGTCTTGTAATATACATAGTGATACAAGATGTTGAGAGTCACCGCAAGAAATATAATGAGAGTTATTATTACAATGACGATGAGATTGTTAATTGCTATGAGTGGGGCGAAAGTTTGGTGTATAATATCCGGGTAAAAAAAGTATATTGCAAGCGCGAATATGTAAGTAATAACCAGGAAGAGAGTTGCCGCGAAAGTCTTCTTAATAATCTTCCTCCTGCTAAGCCTAAGGTCCAGTGAGGTTGCATCACTTTTCAAATCGTATGGCATGTATATCACTTAGGGATATTCATCCTGAACTTATAAACTTTGTGAATTCGTCTGGGGGCATATTTAAAAATGTATCCAGCAAATAATAAGTCAACGGGGGGTGGAGCATATGGTAGTGAAAGTTGCTCTGAACGGTTACGGAGTTATTGGAAAGAGAGTAGCTGATGCTGTCGCCAAGCAGGATGACATGCAGCTCATGGGAGTTGTGAAGACGACGCCAAACTATGAGGCGAAGCTGGCAGTAAAGAAGGGGTATAGTATATACGTGCCGGACAATGCCAGCCTTGACCTGTTCAAGAAGGCCAATGTCCCCTGCGCTGGCTTGCACGAAGACCTCTTTTCCAACTGTGATGTGGTCGTCGACTGCACCCCCGCAAAGATGGGGGCGGACAACAAGAAAAATATATACATACCACGGAAGCTCAAGGCGATATTCCAGGGCGGGGAGAAGGATAATGTCGCCGATGTTTCATTCGTTGCCCAGTGCAACTATGACAAGGCGGTGAACAAAAATTATGTGAGAGTGGTCTCCTGCAACACAACAGGCCTCTGCAGGACTATGGGGGCCATGAATGATGCTTTTGGGATTGAGAGCTCCAAAGTTGTCCTTATAAGGAGGGCGGCAGACCCTAACGACATAAAAAGCGGCCCGATAAACGCCATAGTTCCGGAGACCAAGATACCTTCCCACCAGGGACCGGATGTCCAGACGGTACTTCCCATACCGATTGAAACTGTTGCAATAAAGGTTCCAACAACCCTCATGCACGTGCATGTTGTTTTTGCAAAGCTCAAGAAGCCGACTACAGCGCAGGATGTGAAGAATGTTTTTGCCAACACCACAAGAATTGCACTGTACAATGCTGCAGATGGGTTTGAGTCAACGGCGCACCTCATCGACTATGCGAGGGATGTCGGGAGATACAGGTATGACATACAAGAGATAATGGTCTGGGAGGATTCTATATACGTGAATGGCAATGAGCTCGCCTACATACAGGCAGTTCACAATGAATCGGATGTCATTCCCGAGAATGTTGATGCAATAAGGGCAATGTTCAACCTGTGCGACGCCAAGACTTCAATTGAGAAGACGAATAAGTCGTTTGGAATAAAATAGAGGTGAGTCTTCATGAACGATGCTGGATTCTGCGTGATGGATGACTTCGACTTCTCAGGGAAGAAGGTCCTAGTGAGGTGCGACTTCAACTCACCCCTGGGGGAGAATGGAGAGATACTGGAGTTCATGAGGATAAAGGTTTACAAGAAGACGTTTGACCAGCTGAAGAATGCCAAGGTTGTCGCAATAAGCCACCAAGGAAGGCTTGGCAACTCAGACTGCGTTTCACTTGCAAACCACACCAAGGTGCTTGCTGAGACAATAGACCAGAAGGTTACATTCATCAACGACCTGCTTGGAGACAAGGCGAAGAAGGCAATTGACGAGGTTGGCGTTGGCGAGGTTGTTGTGCTTGAGAACACCAGGTTCCAGCAAGAGGATAATGAGAATGCAACTCCTGAGCAGCACAGCAAAAGCGACATTGTGAGAACCCTTGCCCCGCACTTTGATTACTTCATAAATGATGCATTCTCTGTCTCTCATCGTTCTCAGGCATCTGTTGTCGGATTTCCAATGGTCCTTCCATCATGCGCCGGGCTTGTTGTCGCCAGGGAAATGGAAGCCATGTATGAGGCGGTGAAGCCTGACAAGAAGCCTGCTGTTTATTGCATAGGAGGGAAGAAGTTCAAGGAGGTAATAAAGCTGATGGAAGTCACACTCAACAACAACACAATTGAGAAGGCTCTTGTGGGCGGCTCGGTTGCGCATGCATTTCTTTATGTGAGGGGACTCGTCCCCAAGGAATGCTTAACTGTAATGGAGGAGAAGGGGGATGACCTCACAAAGCTCATAGACAGGGCAAAGAAGCTTGATGAGAAGTTCAAGGACAAGATAATACTGCCGAGTGACATAGCAATTTCTTTTGGGGGAAGGGAGGAAGCTCCTATAGGGGATTCCAGGCTTGGGAAATACATCCCGCTTGACATTGGCGAGAGCACCATTGCCGAGTTCACTGAAGTGATGAAAAACGCAAAGGCAATCATAAGCAAGGGGCCAATGGGGGCATACGAAAACCCGATATTCCTGAAAGGGACTGTCAGAACGCTCATAAACATGGAGAACTCTCCTGCTTATTCTCTCATAGGAGGGGGCCACATGGGCAGCATAGCCTTTGACTTGGGCATAAGGGTTGACCACATATCAACCGCAGGAGGGGCTGTGCTGGCATTCATGAGCGGGGAGTCACTACCTGGCATTGAGGTTTTAAAACAGTCTGCAAAGCTGTTCAAAAAGGCTTAAAAGAGCTGAGTTGCACAATCTTTAGCATGCCCCAGTAGCTCAGCCTGGTTAGAGCGACTGTTTCGTAAACTTATGAAAGGCGAAAACAGTAGGCCGGGGGTCCAAATCCCTCCTGGGGCTAACCTAATTTTACGACGTGAAAAATAAGCTTAAATATCGGAGAAGACACAATCTAATAATGATGGTTTTTGCAAAGAAGAAGCAGCAGGGAATTGAAGCTAAAGAGAATCCTAATATATATCTCGAGCAGATGGCTATCAAAGTCAGGCAGCTTTCGCCTGGTGAAGTTGCTGAAAGATTTAAAGACAAGGGCCCATTCATACCTGAGATGTTCCCATCAAAACGCACTTTTGAGATAAATGGGAGAGTTTACGGAGTGACCTTTAAAAAAAGATTCCTTGAGTTGCGTATGGACCCCAAGGCTAAGGACTTAACAGTTTTAAAGGCTTATATTTCTGTGGCAGATGCCGCGATTGGCAAACTTTCGAGTATGGTTGAGAATTATGACCGAAAAGAATTCCCATTGGTTATAATAAGCGAAAAACCTAGCCGCATGATAGCTGGTACACATGTTATGGTTGGAGATGACCCATTTCCTTCTATCGCATCAGTAATAGAAGTTAACAAAGATGAGCTTGAAAGACTATCAAATCTCCCTAAGAATAACTTAGCCGGGTTGTATACTGCAACTACAGCAACCTTAAAAAGCATCGAATCAACCTTACTCCACGAAGCGATACATGACTTTCGTGGGCATTATTTTGGAAGCAAAAGGGAGAATTTAGCCCTGCTAGGTGGTTTTCTGCGCGATCCAGCAGGAAATTGGAGTGATCATGATAGGTTCGAAGCTTTATCGAAAGCTCTAAGAGATGACCAAAATCCGACAAAAGAGCAATTAGAATGGGCCAAGAGGTATAAAGAGCACATAGAAGAGTGGAGTAAAATTGCGAAGATACTAATTCTTGAGTTGAATAAGATTTTCCCAAAAGTTGCTATTCCCGAATCACGCAGCGGTCAGCTATACTTAGTCACAAGACTGCATTCATATTATAGTGAAGTACCACAAGAAAAGCGGGATGAAATCTTTAGGGGATACATAAGATTGCCTGATGAAAAGATAGATCAAATCGCAGATGATGCAAGACAAAAATTTAAACTTGAATTTTAATCCATTTATAGATTTTTTGGCGGATAGGGGTGCATGATGTGTATCTGGCTTCTACCTCATCCTATTATTTTACAAGAAATATCAATCTGGGGGCTACATCAACAAAAAGTTCAAAGTCCTCCTGGGGCTAACCTAAATTTACGTCGTAGAATTCGTTTTGCCTCAGACGCTGTTCAGCAGAAGCAGTTGATGGGCGTATACCAAAGCAAGCTTAATATAATCTGGAATGCAGATATTTGGTTGGTGGCTGAGTGGATAAAAACAAAACATTCTGGAAGGCTGCTGCAAAAAGGGGAGCACAAGTCCTATTCAGCATGTTACTGATGGCGGCGCTGTTCTTTCTCTCCGCAGGAAGGCTCGACCTTCCACGAGTATGGTTTTTCTTCGGGCTTTATCTTGTATCGCTCCTCATAAACATGGTAATCTTTCTAAAGTATAACCCGGAAGTCGTAAAGGCGAGGAGCGAAATGCTCAAGATTGGCGAGATGAAGTGGTGGGACAAGGTTTATGCTGGGCTCTATATGCTGCTCATGTTCGCACTTCCCGTTGTATGCGGCCTTAATGTGCGGTTCCAGGCTTCAGCCTTGGGAATTGAGTATTATCTTGCAGGCATTCTCTTGTTCGTTGCAGGCTGGAGTTTTACATCGTGGGCGCTTGTCGTGAACAAGTTCTTCGAAGGGGCAGTCCGCATCCAGAAAGAAAGGGGACACAAGGTTGTTTCGACAGGACCTTACGCCATAATCCGGCATCCTGGCTATGCTGGAATGATTGTGCTCTACCTCGCCATGCCATTCGGCCTCGGCTCGCTTTATGGATTAATACCTGCGCTGCTGCTTGCCGCCGCATTCGTTTTCCGCACCCACTTTGAGGACGAGATGCTCCAGAAGGAGCTTAAGGGCTACAGGGAATATGCAAAGAAAACACGTTACAAATTGCTGCCCGGAGTTTGGTAGTATAGCTTGAATAAACTGGTAGGGAGGATTTACGAACCCCCAAAATAATCACTTTCTTATTAATTTAATAAATTTTATGGGCCTTCTCTAAAAACTTCAAGTTTAATCGGCTCTGACCCGACTCCCAACTTATTCTAAAGCCAAAGCAAGCTTAAATATTGAAAGAGGTATAATTTAGGCATGCCAGTAAAGCTTGAGGAGAAATACCCGTTGACTGGTTTCAAGATAGATGAGAAAGGCTATGTGAAAGGAAAGATAGGCCCACACGAGGTTATTGTGGACCAGCACTTGAATATTTTCATCTTGGGAAAAAGTGAGGAGACGAAAAGAAGGTGGGTTGCCGACTATCTCCCTGGCGGCTTCTGGTTTTCTGTAGCAGAAGAAAAGGAGGGTCTGGTCTGCCAGGTTTACATGATGGACGGTAAACCGCATTTTCCCAAGTACCTCGTAGTGGATGAGGGGCTCTACGAAAGAACTACTGGAAAAAAGGAACTTGGTGCTTTCCTAACTTTTGATGGGGTAAAGGATGCACTAGATCTGTATGAAAAAGGGAAGCTCAGCCTTGCGGAGTATGGAAACAATGCGCTTGCAAAAAAGCGCTTGAAAACTCTTAGGGGGATACGGGAATACGAAGCCGAGATAAGGGAGGCGGCACAGCTCTTTCTGGAAGTTGAGAGAATAAAGGAGCACCCTGAAGTGCTGAAGCTCAGGAAGGAGAAGGGGGTAATCAAGCCCCTTACCGGAGAGAAAGCGCAGATGCTGGCTGCAATTGATTCTATTGAAAGGGGCGGTGAGAGAGTTACCCCGCGTTCTATCCTAAAATTTCTCAAGAAAAGCGAGGGAGTTGAAGGCGCTGGTGAACTTGCAGGCATCATCAAAATAGGGGTACTGCGTAAGGAGCTAGAAAGTGAAGGTTACGTGAAAATCCTAAGAGGTAATGAAAGGACGCTTACTGATTTGGGCAGGATGGAGCTTGAGGAGTATAACAAGCGGAAGAGTTCATATGTGATATAGATAAATTTTTGATTAAACTTTTCCAAAAAGTTTATTTTTCAAGCCAAAGCAGTCTTAAATTAGTCCAATTTTACGTCGTAAAATCGTCGTCGCCTAGGACGCTGTAGACCTTATCGCGTTGATAACCTCAGTCACAATGTGCACACTTTCCGTTATACCTTCACTTTCTTCTTTTCCATAGCATCTTTTATTTTTTCCTCAGCAGGCTTTGCCAGACTGATTCTCCCCTCAATCTCCTTGACTGCATCTTCAGCGGATCTCCAGTTGAAATCAGAATACTTTTTACGTTCTATTGCCTGCTTAACTTTGCTCTCGTCCTTGAGTTCTCTGCTGCTCAAGTGGGAGAGAGCTTCCTGTTTCTGTTTTTCTATATACTCGTTAAGCACTTTCACCGACTTATATGTCCCAATCTTACCTAATGTTTCAAACCACTTTACTGCGTAGAAGCCCGGACGGTTATAATCTCCGTCTTTAGTCATCGCATCAATAACTGCATCCTCATGCTTGCTGCTACCTGATCTAGCTATCACCTCTACACCGACTCCGTTAACTCTCTGCACTGCAAGCCTCTTTTTCATAAGCTCAAGAGCCTTGTCTGCTGCTGGCTCCCATCTAATTCTTTCGAATATATCGACAGCATAGTTACTTTTATATATGTCTTCCATTGTACCATTCTGTGGGATATCCAGCAACGGTAACCAGTGCTCTGCAACCTTCTTTATGGTATCCTTATCCCCAATTCTGTCAACTAGTTCCGCAGCACGCAGTCTAGTCCCAGAATCATCATCCCAAGTCGCTCTTGCCAGCAAATCAAAGGCTTTCTTCTTTGTTCCATCGGTAATATTCGAATAGTCTAGCGAGCCGACTGCCAGGACTATTTTCTCCCTCCAGTCATCCCCGGACTTATCAGAATCGTATTTAGCGACCAGCACATCAACAATCCTCTCTTTGGACTCCTTGCCAACCCCATTTATCAGTTTCTCCTT
>JACCLF010000045.1 GCA_013425405.1 Microcaldota archaeon
AGCGTTCCAGCATCCATAACCTATGTGGTATTAGCCTCAGTTTCCCGAGGTTATCCCCCTCCTTAGGGCAGATTGACTACTCGCTACTCAGCCGTATGCCACCCCTCCTAGCAGAAGGGGTAGACTTGCATGGCTTAGTCGGATTCTGATAGCAGTACCCTCCAGCAGGATCAACTGGAGTTATATAGCACACGTTTCCGCAAAGTATAGGCGAAAAAACACCACTATCGCTCACTTATCCTGTTCTTGAAGCCCAAGTCAAATCCAAAAATAACTTGGATTTCCATCGAGATTATGAGCTGTAGAGTAAGGGTATATCTCACGGCACGAAATAGAAATTCGCGCTCCATTTACGCCGGAGTCTACAGCATCCGCACGACGAAGAGAAATTATACCCTCTCGTATTTAAATACCTTACGGTATAACTCCCCTCGGGAGATTCTCGGAACCTCCTCTTATGATAAGGGTTTTGTCCTTTATAAGGCTGCTTGTTATATTGGGATGAAATCTGGATAATCCTCTCCAGTAAAAAGAGGGAAGAAATTAGTTTCCGATTATTAGATATCTGAACTCCTCCCCTCTGCTGCACCTGTAAGCTCCATAGAGTGCATATAAAGAAAGCAAGGAGTAGAGTGCAAGCTTGACTAGCCTTACAAGATTTTTATCGACTTTCTGGACTTTCCCCTCCCCAACAGGCTGGCTGAGAAGAATGAATTCTGCTGTGAATGATACAAATAGTATGAGAAGCAGGGCAAACACCTGGTAATAGGTTGCCTGCCTTGCCTGTTTCTCAGAATATTTTGAATGCTTGAGAGTCTTCCACATGAGGAGAGGGAAGAGGAAAGACCACTGAAAAACAAACCCAATAAGTATGCTGGCATGGGCAAGCACTGAAATCTGAATTGAGCGCCTGTCCATCCTCTCAGCTACAGGTAATCCTTGAGGATTTCAACAGCTTTTTCAGGCTTTGTCACTTTCACAGCAAACAAGCCCTTGTTTTCCTCCTTCCTCAGGAAGAGAACGCTCCTTATGTTTATTCCTGACTCTGCAAGAGTTAACGCGACCTTTGCAAGCTCTCCTGGCTGGTCTTCTATTTTTAGAACTATCACGTCAGAAGCTGAAACTTTGTAGCCTGCGTCCTCAAGAAGCTTCATTGCTTCCTTCTCCTGGGATACAACGAGATGAATCATCGCGTCCCTTCCAACTGGCTCAACTGAGACTGAATCTATGTTTATGCTCTTATCCCCAAGAATTTTTGATATCTTGGCCAGAAGACCAACTTGGTCTTTTGCAACGATTATGAGTTCCCTCATTGTTTCACCAAAGCATATTTGAGAGAGGAAGTTTATAAAATATGCGGAAGGTCATTTATGAATGTTTTTTATTCTTGAGAAGGCTGGGGTAAAGGATTTGGAGGAGGCTCCTCATACAGAGTAAAATCCCTTATTAATCAAAATTAATTTCGAAGCCCCAGGCGTTCGTCTTGAGCCTGTCAAGAAGCGCCTCTCTAAAGTGATTTTCTGAGGATGTTAGGCGTGGCAGAGTTTAAATGGACTGCTTCAGAATTGCCCAAAAGAGGGACCTAGCGGTCCCCTCCACCCTCCCCTTGGATTCGAACCCCCCTACTCATAAAAACACCTTTTCTATTTTATGAATTTGCTTAGGTCTATATCTTCTTTTTCAGAGACCTGCATCTTCCATTTTTTTCTTAGGAAGTATGCTGCAAGAATGAGTATTACTCCTATTGCAAATACGGCAAGCATATTTAGGATAAGATTTTGGATTTCACTCCAGCTCACGGTTGCTTTATTGCCTATCATACTGATGCTGCCAAGAACGAAAAAGGTTCCAACCGCGTAAAGTAGAGTAACTACTCCGTCTTTTCCGAATTTATATACTATAAAAACAATAAACCCCAGAGGTATTAGTAAGCCAAGGAGAGCAAGGTTATTATTGCCTGTTGTAAGCATCACAATCATTAGGGCTATTAAAAAGAGGATAATTAGGAAGAATGCTAAGAGTCCTTTTTTAGACACTTTCATGGATTGAGTTATCCTTAGATGAAATATAAACCTTACTGCAATTGCCAGTGGACTCGGCGGGAGTCGTATAAGAACCTCGGCGGTTCTTATGATTTCCCCGATTCGAACCCCCCCGTCTCAGTCGTAAAACCAGGTATGCTCCGACCGTGATTTGAACCTCTTTTTTACGTCGTAAAATCGAGGGAGCCCCAGGTGGGCGTATTAAAAACGGTTCAGAAAACCCCACTTGGTTTTCCCTGCAAAGTAAATTTTGATATCCTTCTTTTTGAGTAACAACCTCACTTTTCTTAGCCATTTTACCTAACTTGCAGTTTTTTCTTCAGAATAACGCTCAGTTCCCCTGATGATTCCAGATAGGCTTCCCTCACTTCTGAAATGCTTGAGACTCCCTTCTCCCTCAGAAGCACATGAAGCTCCTCAAGAGTCAAATCCTCCTTCTCTAGGTTCTTCTTCACTACATTGCCGTGGAAAATTATCAGAGTGCTTCTCCCCTCTATTAAGTACCCAAGAAGCGGGTTGTGCTCCATAAGCTTTGTCAGAAGTATCTGCATTGCAACAACCAGGAATATCGCCAGCATGGAGTTGAGTATCGGCACGGTGGATTCTGAGTATATCATCACATCTCCTACAGCAGAGCCAAGGGCTATGATTATAAGTATGTCGAAAGCAGAGAGGCGCGTGAGCCCTCTCTTTCCAGCAAGTCTCAGCATTACCAAAGTGAATACGTATATTGACAAGACGCGCAATAGCTGGTATCCAATACCTCCATCATTAAAAAATGGCATGAGAAATTATTGAGAGCCCATATTTAAAAGTTTCATTATAATAGGTCAAAATAACACATCTATCCAACTTACTTTGAATTCTAAAACTCGCGAGTTTTTTATACCGCCACTCCAGATATCTATTATTTGCTTGTATTTAAGCTTATTTTTTACGTCGTAAAATCGAGGGAGCCCCAGGCGGGCTTTTATTTTATGGTTCAGAAAGCCCCGCTTATGCTTTATGTTGCGGTTTACCCTTTTTTGTTATTAAGATTGCTTTGGTTTCGGGATAACCTAAGTCTTAAATTTTGCAGTAAAGGATTAATCCTCGTACTTCGCCGAGTAGGCACCAACTATAATTCTTGTCATGTCTGTGTCAAGCTCTGTGTAGTTTATGTATAACCGCCCGTTATACCAACCCCCAATGTTTGTGGGTGATAGTGGTTTTCCACTTGCATCAGTGCAGATCATGCTGAGCCATGGTCTTTGCACGTCTTCTGGTGTTGCCAGAGTGGCCGAGCTCCCAGATTCCATTGTTATGTTTTTGTTGTATCCATAGCTGATGAATGTTTTATCTGAGAAGTCTGAGGAGGTATTCTGTGTGCACACCACCCCGTTGATTCTTATTTGGTGACCTGTTCCTTGACCTATCTGAAGGGTAAGCCTGCCATTATTTGCGCTAAGCTTGTTGGTAATGCAGGTGAACCCAGGTGGGAAGCTGCATTGTAAATTTGAGAAAGGAGGACAATCCCAGTGAACGGTACCCATGGTAAAAAGGAATAGAAACATCAAAAGAAGGAAAAATACGGGCAGCAGGATGGTTTCCATCGATTTCCTAATCTGTGCCTTTTCTTTCCATAAATTGCTGAGAGTTCCCAGCACGCCACCTTCAACACTTCGGATGAGGGAAGAGATGAATACGAACATAAAAATCGCACTATCGCCCAGCTCGAAGAGATATGCGCATTGCGGCTTCTTGCCCAGTGAGGCTCCATAATCCACTCCCCAGAAAAGCGAGTACGGTGGCGCACTGTAAAAAATAATCACCCTCGTCACACCAGTCAAAAATCCAACCACCATTGCTGCTCGAGTAGCATCTACTGAGTCAAGCTTGAGTTTCTTCACGCATATGTAACCTAAATAGTAGTAGATGAGAGCTTCAAGAAGTATGAGTCCCAAACCTGCTGGTTCAGATATAGATGAGGAAACGAAGATTTTAGCATAGATGAATTGTAGTATAGCTATTATTACTATCGAAAGTAGAATGAGTTTAAGTACCTTATTCATTCATACCACCACATCAAATTTGCTATTCCGGAGTATATTAACCTTGCTGGCTTGAAAACTGAACTCAGTTTTCACGTCGTAAAATCGACGGTAGCCCCAGGCGAGGATTGAACTCGCGGCCTTTTGCTTACCATGCAAACGCTCTACCACTGAGCTACTGGGGCATGGTGGTTATTTTCCGAAGATGTCCTTTAAAATTATAGTTTCTTCCCTGCCGGGCCCTATTGATATTAGATAAGCCGGAGCGCCGGACAGCTTTGAAACTTCTGCAACATAATCTTTAAGCTCTTTTGGCAGAGCATCATAACCCTTCTTTGCAACCTCTTCGGCCTTGCCTGCTTCAAACTCCTGCCAGCCCTTCATCTCCTTATAGATAGGCTTGCACTGTTCCATAAGCTCGCAGGATGGTGGAACTTCGCCCGTAGTTTTCTTGTCTAGGGAGTAGGAGGTGCATATATTCACCTTCTCCAAACCTGCAAGGACATCAAGCTTCGTTATAGCCAGTCCGCTTATGCCATTTATTCTGCAGGCATACCTCAAAGCAGGGATGTCAAGCCAGCCGACCCTGCGTGGTCTGCCTGTTGTTGTGCCGAACTCAGCTCCCTTCTTCCTTATGTATTCTCCAGTTTCATCCTTGAGCTCTGTGGGAAGCGGCCCTTCGCCGACGCGGGAAACATAAGCTTTCATAAGCCCCACAACTTCGTTTATTTTCGTCGGGCTCACACCTGCCCCCGTGCATGCAGCTCCTGCGGTTACATTGCAGGACGTTCCCACAGGGTACATTCCATGGTCAACATCAAGCATGGTTCCCTGAGTGCCTTCAAAGAGAACCTTCTTTCCTGAATTTATTGCATTGTTCATCTCCAGGTTCGCATCACAGACATACTCCTTCAGCTTCTCGCCGTAAGCATTGTATTCCTGCAAGAGCTGCTCCTTTGAGAAGTCAAACCTGCCTCCGTACATCTGAATCTGCTTTTCCTTCAGAGGGAAAAGGTGGTCAATCTTTTCTTTGAGCATTTCCCTGTTGATTAGGTCGCACATCCTCAGTCCGAATCTCCCTGCCTTGTCCTCGTAGCACGGCCCTATGCCCCTCTTGGTTGTTCCTGCCTTTCTTTTTCCCTTGAATTGCTCCTCAGCTTCATCCAATGCCCGGTGGTATGGGAATATTACGTGGGCGCGCTCACTTATAAGAAGCTTCGGGGTTATTCCTTCTTTTTTGAGCATTTCCATCTCTTCCAGAAGGACTTTTGGATCCACCACAACTCCATTGCCTATGATGAGCTGCGTCCCCCTTAAAGCACCTGAAGGCATGAGGTGGAATGCGTATTTCTTTCCCTTCACTACAACAGTATGGCCGGCATTGTTGCCTCCGCTGAATCGCACAACTACATCTGCTTTCCCGGCGTAATAGTCAACAACCTTTCCCTTCCCCTCATCACCCCATTGAGTTCCAACAATTACCATGCATGCCATGAGAAGCACCTCTACAGATATAAATTAGCCTTTTTAAATTAAATAGTGGTGGTTGTTTGAGGTTTCCCCCAATAATGAGAAGCTTGAAAAGAGGCCCGCAGGTTGTGCTGCCTAAGGATTTCGGCATGGCTGTGGCGTTCACGGGAATTGGAAAGAAGAGCATTGTAGTTGACGCAGGAGCAGGAAGCGGCTTTCTTGCCATAGCGCTTGGCAACATAGCAAAGAGCGTTGTTACCTACGAGAGGAGAGATGAGTTTGCGAAGCTTGCGGAGAGGAATATAAAGGCAAGCGGCCTGAGGAATGTGAAGGTGAAGAAGAAGGATGTATTCAGGGGGATGAGTGAGAGGAACGTTGACCTTGTCACACTGGACTTTGCCGATTCTGAGAAAGTTGTGAAGCACGCAAAGAAAGCACTGAAAGAAGGAGGCTATGCAGTTGGGTTCCTTCCTAACATGGAGCAGGTGAAGGAATTCGTGAAGGAGCTTGAAAGAAATAAATTTTCGGAGATATTTACGCTGGAGTGCATCACAAGGGAAATTCTCGTAAGGGAGCAGGGAACGAGACCCGAGAATATGGGCTTGATGCACACGGTGTATCTGACTTTTGGGAGGAAATAGCTAGAAAAGCTTCTTCTCGTAAACATTCTCGTAGATTGAGCCTCTGGGGGTTAATGTGCTCTTCTTGAGAAACACTCCCTCAACTTTGCATTCGCCAAGCTCAAGCTGCTTATTCTCCTCAAGGAATTCAGAAAGCTTCTCCTTGTCCTTCAGAAATTTCACCCGGGCAAGTGTTATGTGCGGAGAGAACTGCTCCTGCTTGAAGCCGAGCCTGGCAAACTCAGTTCCGAGCTGGTCGTATATCTGCTTGAGTTCAGGTGCCTCAGCTCCAACCCAGATGACTCGGATGTAGTTGTTGCTTGGGAATGCTCCCACTCCCTCGCAACTCATTTCAAACTTCTTGCAGCTCAGCTTGTCCATTGCCTTGATTACTTTCTCTTTCATTGTTTCATCTATCTCTCCGAGAAAGTGCAGCGTTAGATGCAGGTTCTCCTTCTCGACAGGCTTCACTCCATCAAGAGAAAGCTGCTTCTGCAGTTCAGTCATTTTCTCTCTCAACTCATCGCTGACCTCAATAGCAATGAAAGCTCGCATAAGTATTTTAAATGAAAGCTAAATATAAGAGCATTATGCTTGTCATTGGAGTTGCGGGAATGCGTGCTGCAGGCAAGACTACTGTCAACGAAGTTGCAAAGGAGATGGGAATCAACTCCATGGAGATGAGGAGCATAGTCGTTGACATGATGAAGGAGAAGGGAATAGAAATAACCAACAGGAGCCTGAGGGAGTTTGCGGATGACTTCAGGAAAAAAGAGGGATATGATGTTGTTGCGAGGAAGATGATTGAGAGGATAAACGGTATGAAGGAGAAGGCTCTTGTGGTGAATGGAATAAGAGGGTATGATGAGCTGAAGAGGTTCAGGGAGGTTTTTGGCGACACTTTTGTTCTCATAGGTATTTTTGCACCGCAGAATATGAGATTTGCCAGAGTTATGAAAAGGAGCCTGCCCGAGGATCCGAAGAGCTGGGATGAGTTCGTGTGGGCTGACGAGAAGGAGATGAGCTGGGGAGTTGCCGACTCATTTGCATTTTCCGATTATATGGTCATCAACACAGGCTCCAAGGAGCAGATGAAAGGGGAGGTGGATAGACTCCTTAAAAACCTCCTCAGAAAAGGATAGATTTTTATTGGGCTGTTGAGATACTTTTGCAGTTCATATGATGAAGCTACTGGGAGTGTTAATTGTGCTGGCAGTTGCGGTGAACGCAACATACCTAAACATAGACGAGCCCATAGAGGCAAAGGGCATGGTGGAGAATTCAACCCCTCTGAACATCGGGGTTGCAGGCCCAGGACAGACAGTCTATATTATTGCCGAGAGAACCACCATAGGACCTGATAACCAAATACACGACCCCGGATGGGATAAGCTGGCAATTGCGAATATTCCTGAGGGTTGGACTGCAGAGGATAGCCCCTGGTATGAGACTCCTATGAAGGCAAAAATAAAGATAGCTCCCAATGCGGCAGATGGGGTGTATTCATTCAAGGCTGTTGCTGTAGACGAGAACAATATGAAAGGGCTTGGCAATCTTACAATAGACGTGAATG
Source organism: Microcaldota archaeon (assembly GCA_013425405.1). Classification (GTDB taxonomy): domain Archaea; phylum Micrarchaeota; class Micrarchaeia; order Burarchaeales; family Fermentimicrarchaeaceae; genus Fermentimicrarchaeum. The sequence continues at coordinate 7,736 of JACCLF010000045.1, forward strand.
TCACTGTGAGCAAGAATGTCTTTACAATATATGTTACGCCAAATGAGGCCGAGGCGGGCGTAGGGGAGCCTGCAATTTATTACATAGACATAGACAACGCGGGAGCTGCAAGCGATACATTCAGCATCACATCGAGAGGGGTTCCGGCCTGGAGGTTCAGGAAGGATGTGCTGGTTCCTCACGCAGCTCAGGTAGGTCTGCCGGCGCGCAGAACTATTCCATATGAAGTTCTGAGCAATGAGGAGACTGACACTGAAGTATACCTCAACGTGACTTCGCTCTCAAGCGACAAGATAAGCAGGGAGTTTAAGGTAAGGCTTAAGGCAACGCCATCGCTTATATCGGATTACAAGGCGACGGCCCACGGTCTGCTGGTATTCCCGCTAATAGAGAATCCAATCTACTCGCTCATTGCCTTCCTGTCAAAACTGTTCCTCTAGGTAGTAGAATGGAAAAACGGATTTTGAAGAGCAAAAAAATGAGCGAGAGCATTAAAAGGGCAGCGGAGGAAACAGCCAGGCTGGTTCTTGAAGGAAAAATAAGGAACAAGGCTGAGCTGTGGGGGGCAAAGGTTAGAGCCAGCGAGAGGCACGGCATAGCAGGGGTGGTGAGGAACTCCGCCGTGCTTGAGTGGATACCAGAAAAAAGGAGAACGGAAAACGTTGTGGAGCTCCTCAGAATAAGACCCATGAGAACTGTTTCCGGTGTGAACGTCATAGCAGTTATGACAAAGGGGGAGTGCCCTGGCAAGTGCATCTACTGCCCGCGCGGTGAGAATGCGCCCAAGAGCTATACAGGGAGGGAGCCTGCGGCAATGAGGGCCATACAGAATGATTACGACCCGTTCAGGCAGGTCTCATCAAGGGTGAGGCAGCTTGAGGAGATAGGGCATAGGGTGAGCAAGTGCGAGCTCATCATAATGGGCGGGACTTTCAATTCCATGCCTAGGAAGTACCAGAAGCAGTTTGTCAAAAGATGCTTTGACGCAATGAACGGTTTTGTTTCAAAGAATTTGGAGGATGCGCAGCTTGCAAATGAGAGGGCTGAGAGAAGGGTTGTCGGCTTGACCATAGAAACTAGACCGGACTGGGCTGGCGAGAGGGAGGTTGATGAGCTGCTGCGCTTCGGCACTACAAGGATTGAGCTCGGAGTGCAGACTCTGGATGACAGGATTTACAAGAAGGTGAAGAGGGGGCACGGTGTGAGGGAGGTTGTGAGAGCAACCCAGGTGTGCAAGGATTCACTACTGAAAGTGCTCTACCATATGATGCCGGGCCTGTTTGCTGGAAAGGAGGAGGATATAGAGAGCTTCAGGAAACTTTTTGAGGATGAAAACTTCAGGCCGGACATGCTGAAGATATACCCGTGCCTTGTGATGGAAGGCACAAAGTTGTATGATTTGTGGAAGAAAGGAGAATTCAAGCCCTATTCCACTGAGGAGGCTGCGGATGTGATTGCGGATGCCATGAGATTTGTGCCGCGCTATGTGCGGGTGATGAGAGTGCAGAGGGATATCCCTTCATATCTCATTGCCGATGGAGTTAAGAAGAGCAATCTAAGGCAGATTGTTGACCACAAGCTTTCTGAGCAGGGTAGGAGCTGCCAGTGCATACGCTGCAGGGAGGTAGGTTATAGGATTTCAAAGGATGGGGTTAAACCTGATATGGGGAGCGTGAAGCTGAATAGATTGGATTATGATGCTTCCGGAGGAAGGGAGATATTCCTGAGTTTTGATGAGATGAAGCACGATGCATTGATAGGATTCCTGAGGCTGAGAATTCCTTCTGAGAAAGCGCACAGAAAAGAGCTGGAAGGAGCTGGGGGGATCAGGGAGCTCCATGTTTACGGGAAGATGCTGCCTGTGGGAGAGAAGAGAATTAGGGAATTCCAGCATATGAACTTCGGTAGGAAGCTTCTTGAGGAGGCAGAGAGGATAGCAGAAGGGGAGTTTGACTGCAGGAAGCTTGCAGTTATCAGCGGGGTTGGCGCCAGAGAGTACTACTTCGGGCTTGGCTACAAGAGAGACGGTCCCTATGTTTCAAAGGAGTTGCAGTGAATGTTTATTGAATTTCACTTCTTCCTAGCCTTTGCTTATTTTACAAATCATAAACCATGCCGGGTATTTTCGGGAAAATCTGAGTTTCTCCCAGGTGCTGAGCTCCCACTATCCAGCCCACCAGCCTCTCTATGCCTATGCCCGCTCCGGCAGATGGCTTAAGCCGTCCCTCCTTCGCAAGCTTAAGGAGCAATGTGTAGTGCTCTTTCTTGATGCCATCCCTCTCCATTTTTTTTATGATTTTTTCATACTCCCACTCCCTCTTTGCTCCCGACAGCACCTCTCCGTATTGCGGGAGAATCAAATCGTAGTTGTCCCACTTTCCGTCGTCCTCAAAGTCGTAGAACTCACGCGGGATTCCGGTCACCCACGCAGGCTCCGTGATTTCAAGCGTCAGCTGGCGCTCCCAGTCCTCTCCATATCTCTTCTCAAGCTCTTCCTTGTCATAGCACTTAAACGGCGCGTGCGGAGTTTTGAGGGTGCGGTGCCTTCCCAAGTAGACAAGCTGCTCAACTGCGTCTCTTCTCAAACCATCTACCAGCCCGCAGACTACGCCCTCAACAAGGCTCCTTATGTCTCTTGAGGATGCATCCCTGACTTCGAAGTCAAGCTGAGTGAACTCATAGGCATGTCTTCCGCTCAACGCTCTCTCCCTTTTCTCAATTCTAACGTTTGGCGAGAGTATGAACAGCTTGGGGTAGAGCAGCGAGCATGCCACCATCTTGTGGATTATCATGCTGGCCGTTGTCCTCACAGTCTTTCCGTATATCTCCACTGCAATGCGCTTCTCAATTGATGCGCCGGGATCTGGCCAGAGAGGGTCTGTCGACTCTGAGAAGACAACTGGAAGTGACCATTCAAACCCTCGCTCTACAAACCCGCTGGTTAGGTAGTCCAGCACGTCCGTCATAACCCCGCCAATGCGGTACCTCCTCTCAATCTCGCCTTCTGGCAACTGCTCAAGAGGCTTCGGCATCTCGGGCAGTTTAACAGGAGAATCTTCTACCGCTATTCCGTATATCCCTCATGCAATCACCTCAAGTTTCTTCCTCTTGCCTTCAATAAAATAATTATGTCAATTTTTTTGACAAATTGTAGAATAATAGATATATTTATAAAGAAAAATGGACAAAATGTCAATATGCTCGATGAGAAGGATGAGCTTATACTGGGGGAGCTCAGAAAAGACGGCAGAATGTCAACTGTGGACATAGCCAGGAGAACAGGTCTGCCAAGGGTAACTGTTCATGAGAGGATAAAGAGGTTGAAGGAAAGGGGAGTCATAAAGCACTTTACAGTTATGGTTGACCACTCAAAGACGGGGAAACCCACCACAGCATTCGTGCTCGTCTCCTATGACCCGCACCAGGAGGTGACGCAGAGGAAGCTTGCTGAGAGGCTTGCAAAGCTTGACGAAGTGTATGAAGTGCACATACTCGCTGGCGAGTGGGACCTGCTTCTCAAGGTGAGAGGGGATTCTGTAGAGGGAATTGGCAAGCTGGTGGTCGACAAGCTGAGGGAAATCGGCGGCATCGGAAGGACTGTCACGCTCACATGCTTCTCAAGCGTGAAGGAGGAGGTATAATAATTTTTAGAGAAAAAAGGTGGTTGTATGTATTCCAAGAAGATTCAAGAGAAACTGAAGGGGCTTGGTATTGAAATTGGAGATAGGGTGAGGGTGAAGAGCAAAGGGGAAGCCTATGAGGGAATCCTCATGCCCAAGCAGGAGCTTGGCGACCCGGATGCGATTGTTGTGAAGCTTTCGAACGGCTATTCCGTGGGCTTGAAGTATGAGGGAGCCGAGCTTGAAAAGCTTGAGGGGCACGGGAAGATAGGCTTCAAGAGCAGCGAGGAGAAGGCGAAGCATGTTGCGGGCAAACCTGCTGTTTCAATAATCAGCACGGGGGGCACAGTTTCATCAAGAGTCGATTATACAACAGGAGGAGTGTATGCATCCTACAGCACATCCGACCTTGTTAAGATAGTTCCAGAGCTTGGTGAGTTCAACATTGATTCAAAATTTCTTTTTGGTATGATGAGCGAAGATATGCGAGCTGAGCACTGGAAGGAGATGGCGAAGGCAGTTTTCAAGGAGCTAAAAACCGATGCGGGAGGCGTTGTTGTTACACACGGAACGGATACAATGCACTTCTCAACAGCTGCATTGAGCTTCATGCTGAAAGATTTGAACAAGCCCGTCATTTTAACAGGCTCCCAGAGGTCAAGCGACAGGGGCTCAAGCGACTCCTTCATAAACATGACCTGCGCGGTGAATTTTGCATCCAAGAGCGATGTTGCAGAAGTTTCTTTAGTGATGCACGGCTCGTCCAGCGATGATTTCTGCTATGCCCACAGAGGGACAAAGGTGAGGAAGCTCCACACCTCAAAGAGAGATGCATTCAAGAGCGTGAATGACGACCCTCTTGCAAAAATATTTCCCAACGGCAAGATTGAGATGATTAACAGCAGCTACAGGAGGAGGAATGAGGGTGATGTTTCACTGGATGACAAGCTTGAGGAGAAGGTTGCATTGATTAAGACATACCCCGGAATGGAACCTGAAATAATTGATTTCTATCTTGGGAAGAAGTTCAAAGGAATTGTGATTGAGGGCACAGGCCTCGGGCATGTTCCAACGGCAATTGAGAAGCACTCCCTCATCCCGAAAATAAAGGAGGCAACAAAGGCAGGAATACCTGTCTGCATAACCTCCCAGTGCATATTCGGCAGGGTGCATGAGTTCGTGTATGCAAACCTGAGGAAGGAGTATGAGGCAGGGGCGATATTCTGCGGAGACATGCTCCCGGAGGTTGCCTATGTAAAGCTGATGCATGTTCTGGCTCACAGCAGGGATTTGGAGGAGATTAAGAAGATGATGCTAACGAACATTGCTGGGGAGCTGAATGAGAGGACTCCGGTGTTTGAGGCAGGTTTATGAAATGCGGAATTGAGATTCACCAGAGGCTTGCAACAGAGAAGAAGCTGTTCTGCGGCTGCTCTGCACAGCCTAATGAAGAGAAGCCAATTGCAACCATTGAGAGGAGGCAGAGGGCAGTCGCGGGGGAGCTTGGTGAGGTTGACCTTGCAGCATTGCATGAGTACTCGCGAAACAGAGTGTACAAGTACCGGGTATTCCCCAAGACAACATGTCTTGTCGAACTTGATGAGGAGCCGCCGCAGGACATGAACAGGGAGGCGCTTGAAACTGCTATTGAGGTGTGCCTTCTTCTCAATGCAAAGGTAGTTGATGAAGTGCAGATTATGAGAAAAACTGTCATAGACGGGAGCAACACCTGCGGCTTCCAGAGAACTTCAATAGTTGGAAGCGACGGCTCAATGGAAACAAGCAAGGGGGAAGTTGGGATACAGACAATCTGCGTAGAAGAGGAAAGCTCGGGCATAGTTGAGGAGAAGAACGGCGAGATAACCTACAGGCTTGACCGGCTGGGAATACCGCTTGTTGAAATAGCAACTGCAGCAGACATAAAGGATGCCAAGCATGCGAGGGAAGTTGCTGAGAAGCTCGGCAGGGTTCTCAGGGCAACTGGGAGGGTGCAGAGAGGAATTGGAACCATAAGACAGGATATAAACATCTCAATTCCCGGCGGTGCAAGAGTTGAGGTGAAGGGAGCACAGGAGCTCGGTTTGGTTGAAACAATTGTTGAAAAGGAAGTGAGGAGGCAGGAGGGGCTGCTCAGGATAAAGGAGGAGCTTGAGAAACGATTTGGAAAAAACAAATTCAAGAAACCTGAATTTGTGGATGTGAAGGAGTTGTTCAAGAATTCCGCTTCAAAGCTGCTCAGGAAGGAGTGCGTGCTGGCAATGAAGCTTGAGGGATTTGCAGGCCTTCTCGGTGAGGAGCTTTATGAGGACAGGAGGCTGGGGACTGAGCTCAGCGATTATGCAGTTGCCAGAGCAGGTGTCGGGGGGATAATTCACAGCGATGAGAAGCTTGAGAAATATTCAATCGACAATGATTGTGCAGATGAGCTGAGGAAGAAGGTTGGAGCAGGAGAAAGGGATGCATTTGTAATGGTTGCGGGGGAGAGAAAAACCTGCGAGAGTGCTCTTGAGGCGGTTTATGAGAGGGTAGTGCAGACTTTCAAAGGGCCGCAGAATGAGGTGAGGAGGGTTCTTCTGAACGGGGGAACTGCTTTCATGAGGCCGATGCCTGGAAGCGCAAGACTCTATCCTGAGACTGATGTGCCGCCTGTTTCAATAAGCAGAGAGTGGATTGAGGAGATAAAGAGTAAGCTGCCCGAGAAGCCCGAGGAGAGGAAGGAAAAGCTTCTGAAGGTGCTGAATGAGGAACTGGCTGAAAAAATCATGCTTTCAAAGAATTATCCTCTCTTTGAAAAAATCGTGGATGGGTTGAAGGTTGAGCCCAAACTCGTTGCAGCAACTCTGGAGGAGACTATTGTAAGTTTGAGGAGGGAGGGCGCGCCTGTGGAGGACATCAACGAGAACAAGTTGATGGAACTGTTCATCGAGTACACATGCGGCAAGTTTGTGAAAGCTGCAATTCCAGATATTTTGAGGTATATTTCAAGCAGCCCAACCGAGAGCATCTCCCATGCAGTTGACAGGCTGAAACTTGGGAAAATGAGCGAGGCGGAACTGAGAAAAATTGTAGAGGAAAAGAAGAAAGCTGGAAAGAGGGGGAATGAGCTTATCCAAGAGATAATCAAGGAGCACCGGCTGAGGGTTGACATGAAGGAACTCTCGCGAACCGCAGGTGGATAACTACTCGACTGCTTTCAGGAATTCAACTGCTATATTCCTAATTTCGTCCGTGCTCTTTATTCCCTTCCATGGATCGCTAGGCTCAACAATGTTGACGACAACTATCTGGGCACCGTTGAAGACCGCACTCTGAGCTGCATTAAGGTCAACTCCACCAGCTGCAGAAATAATTACATCATACTTGCTCTTTATTCTCCGTATATGGCGGTACTCAATCATATTGCCTTTTGTAGTCTCCTCATCCCTGCCCATGTGCAGCTCGACAACGTCGGGCCTTTCTTTAAGGCGCAGCAGGGTTCTCAGCGGGTCATCAACGTTAATCATGTCAATTACAGATATGAGGTCGTACTGCTTGCAAGTCTTGATGAATAAGTCTATTGTCTCCTTTGTTGCAGCTCCGAGGACAGTTGCGCCGCCAGCCCCTGCAGCCGCTGCCTCTTGGACTTCCTCAATTGCACCGTCCATCGTCTTTATATCCGCAATTATGGGTCCGCCCCACATGCTGGCTATATGCTGTATGCCTCTCTGCCCTTCCCTTTTTATGAAAGGGGTGCCTGCCTCTATGAGTATTCGCTCGTCAAAAGGAATCTGCGGGAGAACCCTGTTTACGTCACGTATGTTGTCATTGAACGCTATCTGCAAATAACGTTTACGTCGGTCTAGCATGCAACCAACTACGGTTATTTAAGTTTCTCTATAAGACCCTTCAGTTCTGTTGGCAGGAATATCACTATCTTCTCAGACGGGTCTGCGGCTATTTCCGCAATCGTCTGCAGAGTCCTCAAATGCAGAGCCCCCTCGCTCTTTGAAAGATTTGCAGCTGCCTTCATGAGGTTCGTGGATGCCTGGAGCTCTCCCTCGGATTTTATAACTGTTGCCCTCCTGTCTCTCTCGGCTTCTGCCTGCTTTGCCATTGCCCGCTTCATCTCCGCAGGCAGCTCTATCTCCTGTATCTTTATGGATGAGATGTCAACTCCCCACTCGGATGTTTCAGCATCAACAATCTTCTTTATGCTGTCTGCTATCTTCTCCCTATCTGTGAGTACGCTGTCCAAGTCGCTATTCCCAACCACATCCCTCAGAGCAGTTTGGGTGTATTGCGAAACGGCAAAGTGATAGTCCTCTATCTTTATCACCGCATCATCTGGCTTCTCAACCTTGAAGTAAACAACTGTGTTGGCCATGACTGGGACATTATCCTTTGTCATTACCTCCTGCTTTGGCACATCCGTGGTGGTTATCCTCATATCGACTATTCTCATTTCCTGCAGTATGGGGATTATGAATGTTACGCCCGGCCCCCGGACTCCGCTGAATTTACCTAGAGTGAAAACCACTCCTCGCTGGTATTCATAGATGACCTTCACAGCAGTGAAGGCCAAAACCAGTATGACGAATATGCCGCCGCATATTGTTTCGAATATTTGTAGCATGGTGAGATAATGGAACTTAATATATTAAAGTTTATGTGGTGCGCTTAAGGTAGGTATAACTTCCTCACGCCCCACGGGGATGACTTGTCGGGGACAATATTTCTTGTAAAGTAATTATTGCCCTTGATATTTTGGGCATTATTAACTATTTCGTTAGTGCCACGGGCGGGAAGTTGTTTTTCAGTTCAGATTCTCACTTCCAAAGCAAGTTTAATATACTCTCAGTCCAATATACTCTCCGTTCAAGTTACTATGTGGTGATATAATGAGTTGCTTTTCCAAAAAAAGAAAAAGGAGGATGGAGAAACGAGCGAAAAGAGCGGAAAGTAGGAGGTTTGGTGGGAGACGTAGGTAACTACGCCCTATTTCTTGCTTCATCCTTTGGACTTATGATAAATTGAAGAAAAAAGCAGAGAAGAAAAAGAAGCCAAAGCAAGGTTAATATACTGAAGAATCTAACTATTACCGATAGGTGGCATATTGTTGAAAACAAAAAAAAGCAGGACGAGAAGGAAATACAGAACACAAGCAAGAAGGAAAAGGACTCATGAAAGGCATGGGGGCTCGTTACATTATCGAGGTGAACATTAATATACCTCGGAATAGTAACACCCCGTTAAACAATAGGGTGATTTCTTAACACCCTAACTTTCCAGTGGTCTTTCGTCGGTTGTTTGTGGGGGGGTATTGTTTAACACCTTCAATCTGTTCCTGATCGGGGTATGGCTTGTTATGCCCAGTTCCTTATTGCGTTTCGTGAGCTCCCCTCCTTTATTTTCCTGATGGCGCTGTTGAACCTGCTTTCAAACCCGTATATGTCCCTCGTCATAGCTGTATATATGCAAAAAGGGATAGTTAAACCTCGGGTATTACGCCCCCACGGGGATTCGGACCCCGGACTCCGGCTCCGCAAGCCAGCGTTTTATCCAGGCTAGACTATGGGGGCATTTAGAATAGGGTTATTATATTTTATCCTCCAAAATAACTTAAAGGTGATGCATTGCTTAAGATTTGTAGCTCATGCGGAAAGCAGACAAGAGTATATGCGGAGTTTTCCTGCCCCCGCTGCGGGGAGGGAGTCATTGTGAGATGCCCGCATTGTAGGGAGACAATAAACACATACGGATGCAGCAAGTGCGGCAAGGAGGGTCCTTGAGGAGGTTATTATATGGGAACTGCTGCTGTGATCACAAAGGTTTTTCCAGAAAGCCCTGAAGTGTTTGAGAAGGTCAAGAGCTCTATTCAGAATGAGATGAAACCATACAAGCTTGAGGAAGAGGAAGTGGCTTTTGGGATAAAGGCGCTAAAGGTGACCATTCTCGTTAAGGATTCAAGCGGTGGTAGCGACATTGAGGAAAGACTGAGGAAGATAGAGGGTGTAAGCGAAGTGCAGGTAGAGGAAGTAACCCTAATCTAATCGTTAAGCATGCTTTTTACTTTTTCAACATTTCTCCTTATCCTCTCCCAGTGAGAGCCCTCCCAGAAGATTTTCTTGCATTTCTTGCACACCCAGAATACATCATGCTTGGAGAGAATCTCTGGGGCAACTTTAGTCTTCACATCCTTCTTTCCAACCTGCTTGAGGGTGCCGTTGCAGAGGGGGCACAGCACCTTTGACGGCGCATCCGAAATATCGAGCTTGAATCTTTTTATGAGAAGCACCAGCTGCTCCTCCGTGCTCCTCCTTGGAATAAGGAAGACGCTCATCCCCTGCTTCCTTGCCCTTCTGCACAGCTCCGAGTCCATTGTGAGCAGAATCTTCTTATTCTTCTTTGTGAATTCGAGTATGTCATTGTCGTCAATGGACTCCGGGTAGAGAGCCTCAACTCCGAGCAGCCTGAGCCACCGGGCAAGTTTCTTCAGCATTGCATCGGCAACGAACATATGCTCTTTTAGTATTGCTTCTAAAATAAATATGTGATAGATGGCATCTCCTTGCACAACTGGAAGTCACATGAGGATACAAACTTCAAGTTCGGCAGGGGAACCAACATACTTGTAGGCCCTATGGGGAGCGGGAAGAGCACCGTGCTGGATGCATTGTGCTTCGCACTCTTTGGCAACTTCCCCGCATTGCAGCACAAGCGGGTGAAGCTGTCGGAGATAATAATGAACCGGCCTGTGAAGAAGGGTGAGGCCCGGGTCAAGGTTGAGTTCACTTGGCAGAGCAGCAGGTATGAAATTGAGAGAAAGATAAACTCTGAGGGCAGTTCGGAAGCCAGAATAAGCAGGGAGGGCAAGCTGCTGCAGGGGCCACAGCCCCAGCGTGTAAATGAAGAGGTTGAGAGGCTGCTTGGGATAGACTACGAGCTTTTCACGCGGGCAGTATACTCGGAGCAGAATGGGATTGACTATTTCCTCACCATCGGGAGAGGAGAAAGGAAGAAGCAGATTGACGAGCTGCTCGGGATAAGCAAGTTCGAGGTCATGAGGAGCAGCCTCAGCACTGTGCTTAACAGGATAAAGGGGATGCAGGATGACAAGAGGGCACTGCTGGGCAGCGTGGATGCCGAGCGACTCAGGAAAGAAGAGGAGAATGCCACAGCAGATTTGAAAAGGCTTGAGAGAGAAGTGCAGGAGCTTGGCAACAAAGTCGGTGATATTAGAATCAGGAAGAAAAATGCAGAAGCTGCGCTTTCCCGGATGAGCATGTTGGAGAGAGTATACAACGAGCTCAGCGAAAGGAAAGGCGCAATAGCCCGCACCATTGAGAACATGGAGAAGGAGGAGGCATGGAGGATATCTGCGGTATCGCCTGAAGAGATAGAGAGGGCAGATGATGCGGAGATTGGGAGGATTGAGGAGAAGCTTAGGGAAGGGAAGAAAAGAGTTTCAGACTATGCAAAGGAGATTGGTTCAACAAACGAGAGGATAAGGGCCATACAGGATGAGATTAAAGAAAAGGAGGAGCTTGAGAGGAAGATTTCTGATTTTAAGGAGACCGCTTCAGAGATTGAAGGCAGAGTGAATGAAGTGGAGAAGAAGATTAATGAAGCGAGGGGCGAGATAGGCTGTTCAAAGAGGAGGATTTCCGAGCTGGATGAGCTGATTTCCGAGCTTAGAAGGGAGATTACAAAATGCCCGGTATGCGAGACTCCGCTTGAGGAGAACAGGAGGAAGGAGCTCCTTGGGAACAGGGAGAGAGAGAGGGCAGTTGAAGTTGAGAAAATATCAAACATGGAGAAGCTTATAGGGGAGGATGAAAAGTCTCTGAGCAGCATGAAGGAGAAGCTGAAAGCTGTAAAGAATGTAGAGGACAGGGTGAAAAAACTTAGAGGGAAGGAGGAGGCTGAGAAGTTGAGCTCACTCCTCGGCAGCGTTGAGGAAAAACTCAAAAAGGAGGAACAGTTTCTGAAGGATATTGAAGCTAAAAGGGAGAGGATGAGAGTTGCCCTTGAGATAAAGAAATCCAGGATGCGCATGGAGGAGCTCAGGAAGGAGGGTGCGGATGTTGAGAAAAAGCTTGGCGAAATCAAGTTTGACAAGGGAGCCTTTGAGGAAAAGAGGAATGAAGTAAGCGAAATGAGAAGTGAGGAGAGAGGGCTTACGGAGAAGATTGAAGGGCTACGCAATGAGATGAAGAGGGTGGAGGAGATTGTGAAAGGCAAAAAAGAGGAAGTTGAGAGGTACGAGAAGCTCGGCAAGGATGCTGAGAAGTATGGGTCCCTCTACGAGAACTTCGCGCTTTTCCAAAACTCGGTTTCAGAGACGCAAGCTGAGCTGAGGGAGGAACTCATAGGGGCGATAAATGCAGCAATGGGGGAGATGTGGAGCACTGTGTACCCATATGCTGATTACCAGGGCGTGAGGCTGAACGCGGATGAGGATGATTACGAGCTACAGCTCAACGCAGGCGGAAGCTGGGTGAGCGTTGACGGGATTGCAAGCGGGGGCGAGAGGTCAAGCGCCAGCATAGTGATGAGAATGGCGTTTGCCATGGTGCTGGTTCCAAATTTGAGCTGGCTTATACTTGATGAGCCCACCCACAATCTGGATGAGGAGGGCAGAAAGGCGCTTGGGAAGGTTTTGAACGAGTATGTGCCGAAAATAGTTGAGCAGGTTTTTGTCATAACCCATGATGAAAGCTTGAAAGATGAGGCAAGTGCTAGGATATACCACCTCTGGAGAAACAAGGAAAAAAATGAACCTACGAAAGTTGAAAGCGCAAACGTTTTAAATAGTGCCATACATTAATCTATCACAATTGGCGACAGTTGGTGACAAACGATGGAAGAGAATGCTGAAAACGCACAGCTGGAAATTCTGAAAAGTTCCGGTCTGCTCTCCGAGTTCGTGCGCAATACGAAAGGGAATTGGAATCAAGCCGAACTGGAGGCGCTGATGACGAGGATAAGGGAGCAGAGTATAACGATTGCTACCGATAAAATTGGGGCAGTCCTTGAATCAGAAAGAATTGCCTTCGCCCAGGAGAGCATAGTAGATGCAAGGGAGGCAACAGTTAATTTTGATGAACTGGGCTTGAAGAGAAAGAGGGAAGTTTTCGGGAGCGAGCTTAAGAAGAGGATAAGGTGAGAAGTTGATTATAACAATTGCATCCGGAAAGGGTGGGGTGGGGAAGAGCAATTTCGTGGCCAACCTGGGGTTGTGCCTGAGCGATTTCGGTGTGGACACCCTCATAGTTGACGGGAACCTCAGCAATGGGGACCTGTCTTGCATACTCGGTCCGCCATTCCCGGAGCGCACAATTCATGACATATTCTCAGAGGGAATTAGTTTTGAAGATGCTGTGTTCTCCCATCCCGCAGGAGTGAAGATGGTGGCTTCAAGCCTAGCACTTGAGGATGTGGAGGCGATTCCGCCGCAGAACCTCTGGAAGGTGAGAACGCAGCTCAGCAAGTCTGCGGACATAGTTCTTGTTGATGCGCCGGGAACACTCGGCAGCAACACTCTTGAGACTCTGAAAATAGCGGACAGGGTGATACTCATAACGACTCCGGAGATAACCTCGTTCTCAAACACTCTGAAGACAAAGATGGTTGCAGACAAGAACGGAATTGAGATATTTGGGACTGTGCTCAACAAAGTCAGGAAGAATGAGAAGAGGATGAGGAGAATTGCCAAGGAGTGGCTCGGAACGCCTCTGCTTTGCAGCCTTCCCTACGACAGCAATGTGATAAAGTCCTCGGAGTACGGCAGGGCAGTCCTGAGGCACAAGCCAAGAAGCGCCTACAGCGTAGGAATAAGGAAGTTCGGGGCAAAGCTGGCGAATGTCACCTACAAGGCGGGAAGGAGAAAGAAGTTAAAGTAGATTCCTAAACTCAGCCGCAGCTCTCTCAGGTGGCATGGTGTTTATTATTATATTAGTGCCCAGCTCAAAGCCCGCAAGCTTCGTCACTCTCGGGCATATCTCAATATGGAAGTGGAAATCCTCGCACGCAGGCGCTATGTGAAGGTAGTAGTTATAGGGCGGGTTTTTGAGCATTTTGCTGAGCGCGGTGAGGACTTTTTTCAGGCTCTCTGCCAATGAATTTTTTTCTTCATCGGTCAAATCAGTTATGTTCCCAGCATGCCTCTTTGGAAGCAGCCACGACTCGAATGGGAACCTCGAGGCAAAGGGTGCGAAGCAGACAAACTTGTCATTCTCAAATATTTTTCTCTCGGAGTTCATCTCCATTGTCATTATATCGCAGAAGATGCATTTCTTGGTCTTGTCGTAGTATTTCTTGTAGGCGCAAAGCTCCTCCCCAACAAGGGTGGGAACCTGCGGCAGTGCTATAAGCTGGCTGTGCTCGTGCGAGATGGATGTGCCTGCCTCCTCTCCATGATTTTTGAAAATCAGGACATAGGCTATTCCATCTATTTTGCTTATATCGTCTATCCTGGCGCAGTACATGTCTATGACTTCCCGTATGGCACCCACTGGAAGGTCCTGAAGATTTTTGTTGTGCTGGTTCATCTCGACTATAACCTCATGCCTCCCAAAGGCCTGAGGAAATTCCAAAGAAGTTGCTGGATACATATTCTCGAAACCCCTAACAGTCCAGCCGTGAGGGCCTTTTATGCTTAGAATCTCTTTAGGAGTGAGGTGCTCATTCCCTGGGCAGAACACGCACGTTCCTTCTTTTACCTCGCATTCCTTCTGTATGAAATCGACTGGCCTCTTACCTCGGTTCTCTGCAATAATCACCCACCGGTCAAGCAGGCAGTCCTTCCTCAGTTCATTCATGGAAACACCTCATATGAACGCTTCAACATCCTCCTTCTTCTTTTTACTCAGCTCCTCAAATTTCCTTGCAATTATATCTATATCCTCGCCCTTTGATGATTTCTTTGATTTCCTGCTCCTTATTTTTACAAACACGGGAAAGTTCACGGCCTCTCCAACAATGAGGGCTTCGCCAACCCTTAGGGTGCTTATGCTTTTGAGCATATTCTCGTCAAGGGCTTCGCAGCCCTCTCCGATGTGCTTTATATCATAGGGGTTTGTCACCCTCATTATTATATGAGTGTTAGCCTGCGCCAGGGCTGTTGTGCTCAGCTGCACAGGTCTCTGGCTTATCAAGCCTATGGAAGCTCCGAACTTCCTGCCCTCCCTTGCTATCTTCTCCACAATGCTCTTTGAAAGCATGTCCTGCTTCGATGCCTTCTCCTTGGCAAAGTTGTGTGACTCCTCAATAAGCAGTATGAAAGGTGGTATTCTTTCTTTTTTCCTTGCTGCGAAAAGCTTCCTCGCGAAGTATGCAACTATGAGCTGCTTCTTCCTCAGGTTGTCTATGTCGCTCAAGTCAATCACGGAAAATCTTCCCGGCTGGGCCAGCTCAAACACGCTTGGGTTGTCGCTCTTTGAGAATATCCTCAGAGATTTCAGGGAGGCAAGCGTGGCAAGCAGGGGAGCCTTGCTGTTCTCCTTCATGCTGCTCTTCTCCACCCTCTCCATCAGGTCCTCCAAATCAAAAAGCTCGCCCTTGCTCTTCTTCTCCTGCCTCAGAGCAATGAGCAAATTGTCTATGTCCCTCTTCTGGGCGGAGCTGAGCTGCGGCAGGAACTCGCCAAGTATCTGCGGTGATATCCTGTTCAGCCCTATGCGTATCTTTCTTCCCTCAAAAATCGTTGTCTTCGCCCCATACTCCGGAGAGCTCTTGAAGCCCGCATACTCGCCATGGACGTCAAGCATGATTATGGCAACCCTGCCCTGCTCCGGCTTCCTGTCAAGCAGCTCCTCTATGAGAACGCTGGCGAGGTAGGATTTTCCGGCACCGCTCATTGCAAGTATTGCAAAATGCTTCTGCAGAAGCCTGTTGAGGTTCAGACTCACCTCAAGCCTGTGGTTCTCAAGCTCCCCAAGCTTCAGCCCGTTGTCATCAAACCCCAGTATGCCGTTGAGGAGGCGTTCGTCTGCAAGGCTTACCTTTGATCCGGGCGCTGCGGGAAATGTGCTGCGAAGCAGTATGCCGTCCTTGTACACTCCGAGAGCCCTAACATTTGCTATTATGTACTCCCAATCTGTTGTGGGAAAATTCTTGGAGAGTGACTCCCCCCCTCGCTCGTACTCCGCAACGCTCTCAGCCCTCTCAAAATACCTGTTCGCTCTTGTTATGTCTGTTATGGCCCCTATGAGCAGCCCCTCCTCTGTCTCGGATTGGACATAATGCCCCTTCCTCACCTTGTTGTTGCTCACAACAAATGAAAATTCGGTTGTTGAGGGACCCTCCATGGTTGAGATAACTGTTCCAAGCTCCATCAAATCACTTTGGCTAGCATCATATTTAAACGCTTGGCTGGGGTAGATTTCCGATTATCGGCAGGGAAAAAATGAGCATGGAGATGAGTGTAATCAGCAGTCCGATAAATACGAATATGGCAATGGAGATGGCTAATGACATTAGTGCTTTGGTTGTTTTGAACTGGTTAATCTCGCGTATGCTCAGGAAAATTAGGTAGAGCAAATAGACAACGACTATTGCGCTTGCCAAAAATGCAATAGAAGGCCCAAGCTGTGGAATTGCCGCAAGTAATACAGAGAACGTCCCGAGCGGGAAGATTGCAAACATTATATACGCGAGCAGGCTTGCCTGCTGTATATACTCCCCCTTCCCGCCAAGCAGCTTAGCAGGCAGGAAGTATAACAAGGATGCGAAAAGCCAGACAACTATGAAAACTCCGAAGTAGAGTATATTCACCAAGACGAAAGTGAAGATATTCCTTGCATTCATCAGGTTGGGTTGGACGATTCCAAAAGTATCTGGAACCATGGAGACAACAATCAGGAGCAGGACCCAGATGACGAACATGATGATATAAAGCAAGGTGAGGTGAATCGTGCTTGTTAAAAGCGAGGAGTATTCCTTAATCCTTCTCATTGCCCTCTCCGGCTCCATGTAGAGCGAGTTCACGGCCTCAATGAGATGCGGCTGTCCCCTGCCCTTGTAAATCTCGTCCTGGTGGATCTCATAGGACATCACGCTCTGGGGAGAGCACAGGGTATTCCTGCATTTGGGGCACTTGCCATTTGACGAGAGCACGCAGTTCCCGCAGTAGAAAAGGTTGCATCTCTCGCATATGGCAGAAGCCTCCTTGTCGGGGTGGTTTGAGCACTTCATGCAATCATCTGAAAGGCCTGCTGTCCCTCCTCAGCGGAAGGAATGAAACCCTCCTGCCTGCCCTCAGCAGCAGGTTCCTGCACGTCCTGTCTATTTCCGTTCTGTCCATTGCAGCCCTCATGTCCGCCTCGATTAATATGGCGGGGTATGCATATTTCTGGTTTATTGTGCTGAGGGAGTATATTAATGATGCTACCTCGCCGGCATTCTTCTTTGTTTTCAGGAATTCAACCCTCAGAGGCCTGTCATCCTTCACGGGCTTGAGGTATACGGCATTCATCTTGGCGCTCCATGCGCCCAAATCCTTGAGGACCTGGTGCTCCCTCTCTGCGCTGGAGTAGTGGAACTCAAATGTTCTCTCTCCTTCATTCAGGAGGAAGTGCAGAAATGAGGTGTCATGGGATGTTGCAAGAACCTTTTTCTCATGCTCGGGAAGCGTCTTCTCAAGAATCTCTATGAATCTTTTTCCCCTGCTGTCCTTTATGACGCCGATGAGCTGGCATTCCTTCTCCTCGCAAAGGGAGTAAAGCCTGTTGTAGCCTTCAAGCAGCTGGTTGTAGAGCGGCCTCACAGGCGAGTCTTCTGACGGCTTGTCTGAAATCTGCGGAACTATTGAGCCGTCAAGCAGCATGCAGTAAGGTGCATATTTTTCAACTGTTTCGGAAGCAACTGCTATTTCCTTCCTGAGCCTTGTGAGCGACTTGTGCCAGGTGAACTCATGCGAGTCCAGAGAAGTCAGGGCATCAGTCTCTGCCTCGGGTATTCTTGAGGGGTAGTAGCTGTGCGATACTCTCTTTGAGTTCTTGTATTCGAATATTACGGAAAGGGCTCTTGTGAGCACCAGGTCAAATCCATGAAACTCCTGCGCGGCAAGCCCTCCGTCAACTGCAGCAACCTTGCAGTTCAGCTCAATAGGCTCCACCTTGTGGACAAGATTCTTCTCCAGAGCTTCCGGGTAGAATTCTCTCCCCCCTTCTCTGAGCTTCTTGGCAAGCTCTGCCCTTTTCTCCTCCAGCTCTTTTATATGGTCTATAAGCTCTGCAAGCCTGTCGTGCATATGTTTATTTAATTCAATATTGAATTTATAAAGCAGATTGAAATGAAGCAAATCATAGTTGTAAGGAGCGATTTGAAGCTCGGGAAGGGAAAGCTGGCAGCCCATGTGTCACATGCGTCGCTTGCAGGCTACAAGCTGATCAAAGAGAAGGAGCCTGAGTTTGTTGAGGAGTGGGAGAGGGAGGGGGAGAAGAAGATAGTTGTGAAAGTTGATGGTGAAAGAGAGCTTTTCGAGCTTTATGAAAGAATAAAGAAGGAGATTCCCTGCGTGATAATCAAGGATGCGGGTTTTACTCAGATTCCTCCGGGAACGGTTACCTGTCTTGTTGTAGGACCCTGGAAGGATGAGGAAGTTGACAAGTTCACGAAAGATTTGAAGCTTCTCTAGTAGACAAACTCCAGCCAGTCGTAATACCTCTCATCCTTTCCTCTCAGTATGTCGAAGAATTCTGACTGCAGTTTCTCGGTTATTTGACCTCTCCTTCCATTCCCTATAACCCTGTCGTCAACCTCAATTATGGGAGTGACTTCCGCAGCCGTGCCAGTGAAGAAAGCCTCATCTGCAATGTACAGCTCCTCCCGGGGTATGTCCCGTATTATTGTCTCAATATCCATATCCTTGGCAATTCTCATTATGGAATCTCTTGTCACTCCAATGAGAATTCCCGCATGCACCGGCGGGGTAATAAGCTTGCCCTGCCTCACTATGAATATGTTCTCTCCGGGCCCTTCCGCTATGTAGCCGCTTATATTCTGCATTATCGCCTCGTCATAGCCTGAGCTTGTGGCTTCCATCTTTGCGAGGAGTGAGTTGGCATAATTGCCTGCAGACTTTGCCTGCGGCGGAACTATCATCGGGTTTATCCTGCACCAGGAGGATATTTTCGCCCTCACTCCTTTCTCAATCTTCTCCCCGAAGTAGTGCCCCCAGGGAATTGCAATCAATGCAACATTCACTTTCAATCCCTCAGGCTCAAGCCCTATGTGCTCAGCACCGTAGAAAACAATCGGCCTTATGTAGCACTCCTTAACTTTGTTGACTCTCAGCAGGCTCAGGGTTGCCTGCCTCAACTCCTCCTTTGAGTATGGGATTTTCATGCAGTATGTCTTTGCGCTGTTGAAAAGCCTGTTGAGGTGCTCCCTCAGCCTGAAGACTGCAGGCCCCTTCTCAGTTTCGTAGCACCTCACACCCTCAAATATTGCATTCCCGTAGTGCAGGGAGTGGGTGAGCACATGAATTTTTGCATCCTCGAAGTTAACGAACTTTCCGTTCATCCAGATTTTCGGGAAATTCTTCACGATTACCACCCATATTATAAATTATTGAGACTTTATAATCTTTGAGGTAAAAAAATGGGCTGGCAGGAGACTTTTGAGAAGATTGCGAGCGAACTCATGAAGGACCCAACTCACGACTTTGGGCACGCTCAGAGAGTCTGCGCGATATCAATCCGCCTCGCGAGGGAGGAGCATGCTGATGAAGATGTTGTGAAAGCGGCTGCGCTTCTCCATGATGTTGGTTACTCCTTGGATGAGAAGGAGCACGAGGGCAAGAGCATTGAGGTTGCAAGGAGCCTTATTGACATGACGGATTTTCCAAGAGAGAAAAAAGAGAAAGTTTTGCAGTGCATAAGGGAGCACAGGTTCAGCAAGGGGGGGAAGGCGCTGAGCTTGGAAGCGGAGATTCTGCAGGATGCGGACAGGCTTGATGCCATCGGTGCTGTTGGGATTGCGAGATGCTTCCTCTGTAGCGGCGAGCACAGAAAAGTTCTGAAGGAGGCGCTGAAGCATTTTGATGAAAAGCTTCTGAAGCTAAAGGATGCAATGAACACAGAAGGCGGGAAAAGAATGGCCGAGGAGAGGCATAGGTTTATGCTCGATTTCCTGAAGGAGCTTGAGTGCGAGGGAGTTGCTTCTATTCCTCAAACTTCTGCCACAGAGCCCTCTTATCGTTGAGCAGCTCTTTTGCAACTGTGAGGAGCTGCGTGCTGATTCTCAATGCTTCATCCGGAGAGAGCTTTATTGCCTGGGCGCTTGCCGAGTTTATTATTCTCACCGTTATTATTCCATCCCTTGGAAACCCGTTCACAAGTTGCGGCACTTCGCTCTCTAGCCTCAGGGCATTCCTGTGGTTCTCCCCTTTCTCATCCTTCCACCAATGGATTATCTCTTCTTCTATGGGCATATCGGTCGCCGAATAGAGAGTGTTTGTCTTGTTTATAAAGCTTGGGGAGGGGTAGCTTTCCAGTGAAGCATATAAACTGCAGATGAGCAATTCCTGCGGTGAACATATGAAGGTTCTAAACCTTGAAAGACTGCCGGAGCACAACCCCGCTCTGAAGGAGCTTATTAGGAAGCAATCGGTAAGTAACGATATAAGAAACTTAACAAGTGATGACCCCAAGGCAGTTTCAGATGCGTCTAGGAAGCTCATCGGACGAGTAAAAGATGATGAGCTGAAAAGGGAGCGGACCTTGGTTAGCGATATAGCGAGAAAGAGCCTGCTCGTTAAAAGGATAAGCGACGAGAGCAAGAGGGTAGCGGGGATGGGTGAGTATGTTAAGCAACAGGAGGAGTATGGGGCGAAGGTGGGAGAAACACTTTCGGAGATAGGCGGGCTTAGTAAACAGAGGAAAATGACCGACACTGAATTGCAGGAAAGGCTGACGAAATTGCTAGCCTAGATTCCCGTAGTAATCGCACAGGTTTTTCAGGATGCACTCCTCATGCCTTGGGTTTCTGGCGGTGCATATATTTCTTCCGTGAATTATGAAGTTGATGTGCAGGCTCTTCTTCTCTTTATCAGGGACGAGTTTATTCATAAGCTCATGAGCCTTCTCCGAGCTCATTTTCGGAGGTATTATTCCAAGTCTTTTTGCAACTCTCAAGTTATGCGTATCGAGAGGCATTAGGGGTTTGTTGAAGCGGAAGATGAGCAGAACAGAAGCAGTCTTGGGCCCTATTCCCTTTATTGAGCGCAGGAAATCCATTGCATCTTCCGCTGGTATGTCCCTGAGGAAGTCAATTGAGAGCCTGCCCCTCCTTCTCTTTATCTCCCTCAGCACGTGCTTTATCCTCCTCGCCTTTATCCCGGGAAGCCCTCCGGAGTGGATGGCTTTCTGAATTTTTCTCGGGTCTGCCTTCAGAATAGACTCCCAGCTTGGAAATGCTTTCTTGAGGTTTGAGAATGCCCTTGAGGAATTCTTGTCTGTTGTGTTCTGTGACAGTATTGTCTCAACCAGCGTGTCCACGGGGTCGCCTCTGCCCCTGTGGTTGTGCTCCCCGTATTCTTTTTTGAGAAGCTGGATTATTTTGCTTAATTTCTCCTCCTTTTTCACAAATTTATTTAAGGAATGCAATATAAATTAGTTGATATGAGGAGCAGCGGCGTATGTTCACTGTGCGGGAAGGAGCTTGCAGGCTTCACTTGCTCCCTCTGCGGCGCTTCCGTTGGCATATCCTGCTACGACCCGGTGAACGGAGTTTGCATAAGGTGCAGAAGGGGGAGGATGCCTTGAACATTTCCGGGCTTGCAAAGGGGAAGGAGGTCCTAACTCCTTTTGGGGAGACGGAAGTGCTACCGCTTGAAGTTGAAATGCTGTCTGACAGGAAGTTGGTTAACGAGCTCGGGGCGTATACTCCTAACAAAGTTGTTGATGAGTTGGATGCTCTCTCCAGAGACTGCCTAAGCTGTGACTAGCGGCGCTTTCTCTCACGCCTTGTTCTCTCCAAAAGCTTCTTATCAATGTAGTATAGCACTATGCCAGTAAGCAGGACGATAATCACTGCCGGCCACACATCAATGAGCAGGTAGGCTGAAAGGGCTGCGAATGTTATGATGCCCAGTATAGGGGGGATGGGGTAGAAAGGTATCCTGAATGACGGCTTTGTCCTGCGGTTTATTGCAATTGCGGCATAGTTCACAAGCAGATGGCTTAGGATAATCAAGAAGGTTGCAAGGGAGACGACGTATTTCAAATTAACAAAAAGGGCGAGTATTGCCATGGGTATGCCGGTGAGCAGTATTGACACGTATGGAGTGTGGAATTGCGGGTGGATGTGGTTTATGAACCTTGGAATCTGGTGGTTCCTCGACATTGAGTAGATTATCCTTGAGACAGAGAGTATGAGCATATGCAGGACAGTAGCTGTTGCAAAAATTGCTCCAAGAGATACAACCCAGGCAGCCATATCATTTCCTGTCACTTTCATCACATCAGCAAGCGGGGAGCCGGATATTGAAAGCGCTGTGTAGTTGATGACTCCAACTGCGGTAAAGCTGACGAGCAGATAAAGGAATGCAGATATTCCCAGAGAGAGGAGGATTGAAATTGGAAGCGTTTTCTGCGGGCATTCCACCTCTTCGGACATTGTGGTGACATCACAGTACCCCAAGTATGCGAACATCATTATTGCCGCTCCTTCAATGAGTCCCGTCAGGCCGTTTGGCAGCAGAGGCTGGAAATTTGAAAGCCTTATGTACGGTATCCCGAGCAGGACAAAAAGCAGAAGCAGCAGAATCTTGAGGATGACAAGCACGTCGTTTACTATTTTTGACTGTCTCGCGCCTACTAGGTTGATTAACGTGAACAGCAGGCATGCGCCAACTGCAAGCAGATTGGCAGGGAAGGACATGAAAAGAAAAGCCAGGTATTCGGCCAGGCTTAGGCTTACTGCGGCGCCTGCAACGATGCTTCCGAGTATGAGCATCCACCCGGTCATGAAGCCAAGGAAAGGAGAAACGATCTTGAACACATATTCGTAGGCTCCTCCTTCTTCGGGAATGGCTGAGCAGAGCTCGGCAAAGCTCAAAGCCGTGAATAAAGAGACTACTCCGGCAATGATTATTGAGAATATAACTCCTGGGCCTGCCACGCCGGCTGCAGTGCCCACTACAACAAATATGCCTGCTCCTATGATGACGCCTAAGCCAACTGAAACGGCATCAAATAGGGTGAGGCTTCTCTTCATCCTATACTGGCCCGCCATATGTTTTGGTATGGTGTTGAAGTATATAAATACCTAGTTTGTTTTCCAGTAGTTGGAGAAACAGATTAATACTGGAAAAGGTATAATTTAATCGTGATTAACAAAATAGCCCAGCCAGAGGATATACTCACGACGGCTCAGAAGTTCTACCCAGGTAATTTTCGTGATATCTCCGAAAGCGGGTTCGTGGATAATCTTTACCTGAAGGCGCCACGCATGCCAGGAGTCAAGGAGGCAATTGAGAACGGCAAGGGACAGGCAAACGTTGCAGAATTTGCTAGCGGAACTGGAAGAGTGGGAGACGCTACAAGAAAAGTCACTGGTACTGGGTTCAACTACCACTGTATTGATATAGACAAGGGGCAGTTCGGTAAGGAGGATTGGAAGAGCCGCATAATCGGGAGCGTTGAGAATGTTCCGCTTGCTAATAAGACACAGGATGTAGTATTTATGCTGAATGTTCCAATACCACTCTCTGAAGTGAAAAACCACTTGCTGAAGGAAGGAGGTTTGGATGACACAAAAAAGGGAATGCTGGAGATGCTTGAGAATGCGATTGACGCACAATACAAGCTCAACCTGCTTGAAGGAGCAAGGGTGCTGAAGGACGATGGTGTCATGGTGGTCGGGGGCAAATACATGCTGCAGACTGAGGTTAGGATGCAGAAGAACATCGAGGATCTACCGCTGAAGATAACCAAGCTGGAGGTAGTAGATATTGATGAAAAGGTCATACCTCTTTGGAGGAAGTACGGGATTGACATAGAGAACCCGACTTTCATGCTAGTTTCCATGAAAAAGACAAAAGGCGACATGCAGGAGGCAGTGGATTTCTACGAACAGGTGCTTTATTCAAGCCTAGAACAGCTCATGAGGATCGGGGGGAAGAAGGAGGGCAAATCCATGATTGAGGAGGTTTTGGAGGAGATGAGAAAGGCAAATGCATGATACTTCCGGTCAACAACTGCTAGCTATCCTTTTTTCCCTCTCTTTTTATTCTGCCGAACAGCATCCTCCCGAAATCCTTCAGCCTGCTTTTCTTAACTTCCTCAGGCTCAAAGAGCGAGAGAGAGGTCAAGAATGCCATAGAGCAGGCAATAAAGCTGCTTGCATCGCACGCAAAGCCGCTTCCAGTGAAGAAGTAGTTATTCCATTCTATTTCTTTAACTTCTTTTAGCAGTATGAGAATCT
>JACCLF010000001.1 GCA_013425405.1 Microcaldota archaeon
CTCTCAACAAGCTCTAAATCAACAGCATAGCCGTTCTTCATAATCTCCGAAGCAACCTTGAGAGCAATTCCTCTCACCTTCTTGGAATGAGCAATTACATTCTTAGGCAGTTTGTATTTCAAAAGCAGATTCATGCTGTAATTATGGAACAAAACCTATTTAGAGATTGCCTTTTTCTCAACAAAAATCAGAGGAGCACTGCAGTCCAGGCACTTGAATTTATTCTCAAATGCAACCTCAAATGGAATCATCACACCCTCGCCTTTCTTGCAGGCAGAACATGCGTAGAAATCAAAGCTCTCCTCCCCTCCAATAACAGCAACTTCCTTCTTTTTCTCAAGAATCTTGTTGATATCCCCAAGCGAGAGCCTCCATATATAGGAATACCACCCGCTTTCCTTGTCCCTCGTTCTCTCATATGAAGTCAATCCATAGGAATGCAGTTTGTTCAGCACCGCTCTCACTTCGCTAACCTTTATCTTGCATGTGCTTGCCAAATCCTCATCGCTGAGAGGCTCCTCAAGAGCCACAGCAACTGCAAGTGCCTTCTCCCCAGCAATCTCCATAATAAGATTTCGGACATGCTCCCCGGCAAGCTTCACCGAAATAGCGCTTCTTCTTGCCTTTATTTTCTTTCTAACTGGTCTTGCCGTTTTCACTACTTTCCTGACAACTCTTATCATGTGTTTCCTTGCAACTGCCACCTTTCTCCTTGAAGCTGGCTTCCTGACTCTGGAGCGCACTTTGCGCTTCCCACTCGTCATGCTACTATTATGGACGAAAGAATATATATCCTTAACGCTGTTTTTCGCCAAAATTAACTATCTCTCTTCAATAAGCTTGCCATGCGCCTGGGGCACTATCCTCAGTTTTGCTCCAGAAAACCTCTTTTCAAGCTCTTTTCCCTCAAAAAGCCTGTCAAGGAACACAGCCAAGGCAGCAACTTCAGAGTGGGGCTGCCCGGAAACAGATATGTTGAAATTCGCATTCCTGTAAACCTCTGAAGGAACCTTCTCCGCCCCAACTATGACAAGCAAATCTTTCTCTTTTCTCAAAATCCCCAGCTTGTCATTCAAAGGCTCCCCATACATGGTGAGATGCACCGTTTTGCCCTTCCAGCCTTTCATAACTGCTCGCCAGTCCTTCCTGTATTCAACTTCAAACCTGCCCCCCCACCTTTTCACGACACCTTCAATGCTCTTTATTACTGACTCATCCTTCTCCCCTGAGAGGAATACTTTTTCAGCACCCAAGGCTCGAGCTGCAAGGCAAATGTGAGTTGTTATCCTGACATCCCGCCCTACTCTGTGCCCAAGCCTCAAAACAGCAATCATAGACAACTTTTATATTCTCTTAGCTCTTAAATATTAGCTCACGGGCCCGGAGCTCAGCTTGGCCAGAGCGGTTGGCTCTTAACCAATAGGTCGCGCGTTCAAATCGCGCCGGGCCCGCTTTCATACGGGGGTGATTCTGTGGAAGTGACCTTCCTAGGGACTAGAGGCTGGTATCCAAAGAAAGGGCAGACCTCATGCGTGCTTGTTGAGACAAGAGGAGGGAACTACCTCCTTGATGCAGGAACTGGTATGTACTGGATGGACGAGGTAGTTAATTTCAAAAAGCCAACATGCCTGCTGCTCTCCCACTTCCATATTGACCACATACTTGGCGTTACAACATTCACAAGAACTTTTGGGGGAAAAGAAATCACAATATATGGGCAGAAAGGGGTGAAGAAGGCGATAGACAGGATAATGAGGAAGCCCATATACCCATTCTACTTCAACTCGCCGATTAATAGATTCAAAGTAAGGTTCGGAGAGCTCAAGAGGGAGCAGAGGATATTCGACTCTGTTGTAAGAACGGCGCATCTTTCCCATGCCGACCCCGTGATTGGCATAAGGATTGAGAACAGGGGAAGGAGCTTAGTTTATGCCACGGACACCCTTCCCTGCGAGGCAACTGTGAAGCTTGCAAGGAATTGCGATGTGCTCATCCACGAGACGTATTTTTCAGATGAGGATTTGAAGAAAGTGAAAATAAACACTGGCCATTCCTCCCCAAAAGGAGCTGCCAGAATTGCCAAAGAGGCAGGCGCGAAGGGGCTCTTCCTCTTCCACTTCAACCCTGAGTATGATGATGCGACAATCTCCCGCATGGTGGAGAGCGCCAGGGAAGTTTTTAAGAACACATTTGCATCAAAAGAATTCATGAAGGTAAAATTGTGATCGCATGGAAAAGGAGCCTAGGCACTGGGTTGAGACATTAAGCGACAGGATAGTCGCAGAGAAGGAGGAGCCATTTGTGATAACCTCCGGAATAACAACCAGCGGGAGCCTGCATGTCGGCACCCTCTGCGAGTTCCTCTTCTCATCCGCAGTAGAGAAATACCTAAATGACAAAGGGTATAAAACGGACTTCCACTTCATTGCAGACATATTCGATGCATTTGATGCAATGCCTGTCAATTTGATGAAATATGAGAAGGAGCTCACCCCCCATCTGGGCAAGCCGCTCTGCAACGTGCCGGACCCAATGGGATGCCATGAATCCTACGGCGAGCATTTCTTCTCAGAGGCAATTGACGTCATGAATATGCTGGATGTCCACCCTAAGCTTGAGAGGGCATACCTGCTCTACTCAGAAGGGAAGTTTGATTCCCTTGCAAGGTTTTTCCTGAAGAACCACGAGCAGGCCAAGAGAGTAGTCTCTGAATCCTCTTTGAAGCAGGAGCTTACTGCAGACTGGAATGCTTTGATGCCAGTATGCCAGAACTGCGGGAGGATTGCAACAACCCTTGTCACAGAGTTTGATGAGAATGGATATTCATACAAGGATGTCAAGGACGTGGGCTACACTAAAGGGTGCGGCTACGAGGGAGAAAACAAGCTTTCAGAGCACCACTACAAATTAACATGGAGGCTGCACTGGCCGGCATGGATGGAGGTGTTCCGCACAACTGTGGAAGGGGCGGGAGTGGACCACCACACGAGAGGAGGCTCATGGGACACGGTGCTTGCAGTTTACAAAAATATTTTCGAGAAGGAGCCGCCAATTGGGTACAAATTCGGATTCGTCCTTCTTAAAGGAAAGAAATACTCAAAATCAAAGGGCATAGGGCTCGGGGTGACAGACATACTCCGGCTCATCCCGCCAGAGCTGATAAAATATTCACTCTTCAGGCCGGACATACAGGAGAACAAGGACTTGGACCCAACAGGCTACAATCTTATGCGTCTGTTCGATGACTATGCGCATGCTTCAGCAGTTGACATGTCAAGCAAGGAGCTCAGCAGGGCGGACAGGAAAAAGGCAATTGCATTCTCGCTCTCGGCAGACAGGATGAGGTGGAAAGCATCCTTTGCAGACATACTCATGTACAAGCAGCTCTACGGGGACTGGGAGAAAGTGGGGGAGATGCTCCACGACCCTGAAGGCGTGATATATCTGAAACCCTATGTCGAGAAGTGGATTGCAGAGGAGTTTGCGCCAGAGGAGTACAGCTTCTCATTCCAGCCGACAAAACAGGCAGATATGGAGTTGCTCAAGGGATTTGCCAGCAAGCTTAAGGAAGGGATGAATGCCCTGGAGATACACAACTTGGTTTTTGAGTTTGCCAGGGACAACAGCATGAAGCCCGAGGACCTCTTCACCCAGCTCTACAGGGCTCTGCTGAACAAGGAGAAAGGCCCCCGCATGGGTAAGCTTATAGAAGCTATCGGAGTAAATAAAGTGAAAGAAACTCTGCAGGGGATGTGAATGGACATCATGGAATACATTTCATTGCGCGGTTCCGAAGTGAGCAGGGAAATGGAAAGAGTAATCCCCAGGAACAAGGAGCCAAAGGCAGTCTATGGCGTGATATGGGATTTGCTTGAGAGGAAAGGCAAGAGATTCCGACCAGTTATGTGCATGCTCTCCTGCGAGGCTGTGGGAGGGGACTCAAAGAAGCTTTTGCCAATTGCCGCCGCTCTGGAGATGTTCCACAACTTCACACTTTCACATGACGACATTGAGGACAATTCTGAAATGAGGAGGGGCAAGCCCTGCCTGCATAAAATATACGGAATACCGCTTGCAATAAACGCTGGAGACGGTCTTTTCGCAATGGTGTGGGAAACTTCTCTTCTTCTTGAAATGCCTCCGAAAAAGATAGTTGAAGCGCAGAGGATTCTCTCAGACGCATTCAGGAGGGTGCTCGAGGGGCAGGGCAGGGAGATAGAGTGGTACAAAGACAACCGATGGGATATCACTGAGAAGGATTACTTAGATATGGTTGCCGGGAAGACAGGTGCACTTATAGCCGCATCCTGCGAGGTTGGGGCATTCCTCGGGGGAGGCAAGAAGAGGCAGAGAAAAGTGCTGAGGGAATTCGGCAACGCAGTTGGTATAGCATTCCAAATCCAGGATGATATCTTAAACATAGTTGGAAAACAGGAGACCTATGGGAAGGAGATTGGGGGGGACATAAGCGAGGGAAAGAGAACCCTCATGGTCCTACATACTCTTGAAAAAGCATCAATTGAAGACAAGAAAAGGCTGACTTCCATTCTCGCTGAGAAGACAAAGGATCAGCAGAAAATCAGCGATGCAATTGAGATACTGAAGAAATACAACTCGCACGAGTATGCCCGGAAGCAGGCAGAGAAGCTTATTGTGAAAGCAAAAAAAGGGCTGGAGA
>JACCLF010000005.1 GCA_013425405.1 Microcaldota archaeon
AAAGGTCGTCCCTGACCCAACCAACAATGTTGACTAGTATATCTACCTGACCAAACTTATCCAGTGTTCGCTTCACCATCGCTTGTACCGAATTCCAGTCGGTTACATCCGTCCTTATATTCTCAACTTTGCCCTTGCCCATAGCATTGGCTTCCTTAGCTACTTTAGCCCCTTGAGCTTCATCTAGTTCAGCTATAGCCACGTTCACTCCTTGCTCAGTAAAAGCCAGAACTATGCCCCTCCCAATATTGGAGCCACCTCCAGTCACAATTGCTGTTTTACCTTCAAGCCCTAAGAAATCCATCTATGAACTTTTTCCTATCTATTCTGAATTTTTGTAAGCCGTGCACCTGCTCTCGATTTCCAAACCGGGAAGCTGCCTCTACCAACTAGCTCCAACCAGGCACCTCTATATCACACTGGAAATGCTACTTACCGCTGCTTCCTTCCGGACCTGACGGGGTTCATAGTTTCCAGTTGCATAGAACCCGATTATCAACGCCGCTCAGCAAAAACAAGTCTAGCCGGCTGTCAACCTCAAACAGGAATTCAGCCCCGCTATAGCGGTTTTCGGGTACAGGGCACCGCTAGTTCCCCGCCTAGCACGGCTCAATTCATGATGTTACCAATAAGTGTTAACCACGTCAACATTAGGATAAGCAGATTAGATTCTTCGCTACGTTCAGAATGACACCCCCCCCTTTCGTCATTGCGAGGAGCTTTGCGACGAAGCAATCTCTGAAGAGGAAATCCTAAATCCCAAGCACCAAATACCAATGCTCAAAACGTTTAGAATTTTGAGTTTTAGTATTTGGATTTGTTTAGAGCTTAGAAATTAGGATTTAGAATCTAGCCTCTGGGATTGCCATGCCCCGACAAGTCGGGGCTCGCAATGACAAGAGGCGAAGGGCTCAGAATGACATTAGCGGATGTTATTGAACAACTTCGGATACTTTGCGTGGACTTCTTTCAGCTAGTTCTGGGTCAGCTCTCTTTCCTTGAGCTTCTTTCTATCTATCTTCCCCGAGGCAGTTTTAGGTATGCTGTCTATAAATTCAATTCTCTTAGGAAGCTTAAAATCAGCCAGATTGTGGTAACAAAGATTGGCTAGTTCCTCTGAAGTAGCGCTTTGCCCTTCTTTGAGTACCACAAAGGCTGTGGGTATCTGTCCTCCATAACCATCATCAATACCTACATAGACCGCCTCAGCTATGCTAGGGTGGCTCAGCAGCACGAATTCAACTTCTGACGGACCAACCTTAAGTCCAGAAGACGTGACTATTATGAACGATTTCTTCTCTACGTATTCCAGGTACCCTTCTTCATCCATCCTGACTAAATCTCCGGTATAAAACCAGCCATCCTTAAGGACTTGAGCTGTGAGTTTAGGTGCTTTATAGTATCCTTTCATCGCCCAGGGAGCATTGAACACAGCTTCCCCTATCTCGCCCCTAGGAACTTTCTTGCCGCCGTCATCCAGTATCTTAAGGCGGCAAATCGGCTTGCCCACGGTACCCAGTTTACGACTGTTAAAGGTGCTTATGGAAACGGCTGAAACTTCCGTAAGACCGTATACCTCATAAAGGGATAACCCGAACTTGTCCTCCAAATTTTCCATTAGCTTGGGAAAGGACTTGGCCCCAGCGGTAACTGCTATTCGCAGCGAATTCAGGTTATATTCTCTCAAAACTTCATCTCGCATCATCGCCAGGGCGTTGTACATGGCAGGAACGCCGAAGATAATACTTCCTTTCTCTTTTTCCACGGCTTCCAGAACAGCTCTAGGAGTGAAATTAGGGATAAGCACGATGGTAGAGCCTTTGATAAACGAACCAAGAAGAACCTCGCATAAGCCAAAAAGATGGGAGAAACGAGCAGGGTCTATGATGGTATCTTTTTTACCTCGTTGTATAGCTGCGGAGACTATGGGAGGAGTCCCCATAAGAGAAGCATGTGTATGTACCACCCCCTTCTGCCTACCCAGAACGCCTGAGGTATAGATTATAGTACCTTCATCCTCATCTCTTATATCGATAGCTGGTGATACGGCAGAGCTCTTAGCTATCATCCTGGTATAAGAATCTGCATCAACCTCAATTACGTGCTTCAGCAAAGGAATGTGAGGCAAAACTGAGGAAATCATCCGAGAAAATTCCTTCTCCGTTATCAAGATTTCCGAGTCGGAGTCTAGCAGCAAAGAATCAAGTTCAGGCGCTTTAAGCGCAGTGTTGAGTAGCACAGCTACACCTCCACCTTTAATGACCCCGAAATAATTGATGACCCACTCAGGGCTATGGGACATCAAGATAGCCACATGCGTACCCTTTTCCATCCCTAGCTCCAGGAGGGCATTGGCTACTCTGTTAGAAGCTTCATCCAGCTCCCCATAAGTAATCCTCTGAGCACCAAGAACAATGGCTTCTTTGTGTGGGATTTCGCTGGCAGTATCTTCCAAGGTCTGTCTAATATTCATCTCAGCCTCCGGAAAACCTTATAAAAAGTATATCGTAATAAAAGGTATACCGTAAAGCCCTTGTCTTAGTTCAGTACCTTAGTGTCACTTCTTTTTTGTCATTGCGAGGAGCAATAGCGACGAAGCAATCTCTAAGCGAGGTTCCTCAGTCTAACTATAGCAGGCTCCAGCTTCACAATGCCATTGCCACGCCACGACAAGTCGGGGCTCACAATGACACAGAAGGTTATTACCCAATGTTACAAACATATAAGGAGACAAAGAATAGATTGCTGGGCAATGACGAATTGTTTATGACCTTGAGTATAACCTCGAAATCCGAAGGCAATAGACTACGAATCATGTTGTTTGAAACAGGGAGTAACGGGCGCACGCTTCCCGGCTAATGTCACAGCTTCGGCAGTTGTGGTGGTGGTTGTTGTTGAGCCTGTATGGCAATTACTTCGCTTCCTTCTCCGAATAGCTCTGACTTGATTTCGTGCACCAGGCCCCAGGACTGCGCTTCCTCTGGATTCAAAGTTATCCTCTCGAGCATGGCATCAGTAACATCTTTGGCACTTTTACCCGTATTGGCTGCAATTACCTTAGCAATGTTCTCCATATCAATCCTCAACCCCTTTAACCTTTCCTCCAGCAGTTTCTCATCTAAATTCTGTTCCCCTCTAAACTGCGCGCTGACGCCGTGAAATAGGAATCTCGCCTGGGGTACTGACAGCCTCTTCGAACCGGCACAGTACAGGACGATGCCTATTGAGTCCACGCTGCCGAAATTGTGCGTAGTTATGGACGCAGGCAACCCCTTCAAATAGTTATATGCGCTTAAACCGTGATCAACAGAGCCGCCCGGCGAAGAGATAAG
>JACCLF010000016.1 GCA_013425405.1 Microcaldota archaeon
TATAGGACAGGGAACAGGACATCCAATAATGGTGACAGGAGTTAACTGCACAATGAACAGCTCAGCTTCGTGGGCGGCTGATAACCAAGCTACCCTCGTCTACCTTCCAAATACACTCAATGTCCCAGTTAACATCACATCCGGGGGTCAGGCGAATGTTGCTCAGGTAGGCATTGCAGGAGGCCTTGGCTCCGTGACATGCAAGAATACAGATAACAGCGCAATTTCAGGAGTTGCCGTAGGCTCTGCCTTCAACGGTAAGATATACATACGATACACTGAACAAGATACCCTAATAACCAGAGTCATAATGGGTACCTTCTCAAAAAGGTATGAGCTCTAGTCTTTTTTTTAAATTTATTTTTTTATTTTTCCTAACCCCTAGCGTTTGCCTTACCTCATCTGCAACCTTCGTATTCACAAAACTTTAAAAACAAAGTATAAAAAAGAACAGTAGGCATATTTACAGCCTAGAGTAAGATGTGATTTTGAATGAGAAAGGGTCAAACAGCCATGGAGCACCTTATGACCTATGGGTGGGCAATTCTAATCATAATGGTAGTCATTGCAGTGCTTTTCTACCTGGGAGTGCTAAACCCGCGAATTCCATCGCAGTGCATATTCCCAACAGGAATATCCTGTTCTACCTACAAGATCAGTGCGGATACTGGTAAACTCACCCTTCAGATAGGGCAGGAAACTGGAAAGACAATTAGGATGACTGGGGTCTCATGCACACAGAACAACAGTCCAGACTTTGCTTCAGATGGTATAATAACATACGGTTCTGGTAACAACATAACAGTGACTAGCGGAAGAACAGCAATTATTTCAGACCCAACAAGCTCAACAAAACCATGGCTTAACATAAGCTGCACAGATGCAAATGGAAATCTGCCGTCAGATACAAACATTGGAACGCAGTATAGTGGATGGATATATGTAAGATACACCGAAATGGATACAAACTTAACAAGAACGAGAACCGGGACTTTCACGGCCAAATACGAGGCTTAAATAGTTCTCAAACAGAAGCAGGGAAAACCAAGTGGGGCTTTGAACTCAAAAGTTAATCCTCGCTCGGGGCTTTCTGATTCGGTCAAGAAGCACCTAGCGTGTATCAGATAACTGGTTGGTCTTAATTATTATTGGCATTTATGTGATAGGGAGAACCAGAAGCGAAAAAAGGGCTTAAAGTCATCGAGTTTTAAAAGTATAGATTATTACGAACTTCTTCTACGACCAAAAATTTCTTCTTGTTCTTCGTGGATTCCAAGCAAAAGAAGCTTGATTACAAAAATGCCGAGCACTCCGCCTATCAGCACGCCAAGATAGTAGGGCTCTGGACTTGTGAAGATGTGCTTGTTCGGAGGGAAAATAGTGTTTCCTGGATAGAAAGACCAGTGGATGTCAAAGATGAACACGGCAAGCGTGGTCAGAAATGCCCCTATAATGAAAAACACAGCATCCGCAATAATTTCGTGATGCGTCACTGGCGGACGATGCTTAGAAAGGTGCTGGTGCAAGTGGCGCCGCAGTTTCATGGAAGACTTAAGGCTCCTGAATATTTAAGCTTTTCTTGGTCACAAGGACAATGCAGAAGGAGTGGGTTTGAATATCTTAACGAATCTCGGTCTGGCAGATATAATTATTAACTGATATTAGCAAAAGAAAAAACAATGTGCGGAATTTTCGGGATAATAACTCTCAAGCCGAGAGCCATTGGCAGAGACCTAGTTGCTGGAGGGAAGAGGCTAAGCTACAGAGGGTATGATTCCGTAGGATGCGCTGTGATTTCCAATGGCAATATCGATTTGAGAAAGGACGTTGGGAAGATTGACGAGGTAAGCAAGACGCTCAACTTTTCGGAGATGCATGGCGACATGGGGGTGATGCAGCTCAGATGGGCAACCTTCGGAGCTCCTTCCAAGAGAAACGCACAGCCGCATCTGGACTGCAACGGGGATATGGTTGGAGCCCACAACGGGAATATAGTGAACACCCCCCAGCTCATGGAGCAGTTCATCAGGGAAGGCCACACTATTAGGAGCACCAACGACGGCGAGCTTTGCATCCACGCAGTTGAGAAATACTACGACAAAGGGCATGGTATGGTGGAGAGCATAAGAAAAGCCTATGACGATTTGAAAGGCGATTATGCATTCATCATATTCAGCAACAGGGAGAAGAGGCTCTACGCAGTCAAGAAGGGCTCGGGCCTTGTCATAGGCATCGGGAAGGATGAGATGTACTGTTCATCCGACCTGCCGTCAATACTTCCCTTGACTAAGAAGATTGTGTTCATAAAGGACGGCGAAATTGCATCACTATCCTACAAAGAGGTGAAGCTGTTCAGAATCAGCGATGGGAGGGAGATTGAGGCAAAGATTGTTAAGTATAGAGAAAGCCCGGAGTATGCGAAGAAAGGCGGCTATGAGCACTTCATGCTCAAGGAAATACATGAACAGCCAGTAGTTGCAGAGGATCTGGTTGAGCTGCTTGACGATTCAAAATACGTTGACAAATTCCTGGATGTGATGAGAGGCTCTGACAAGGTTTTCCTTGTCGGGTGCGGCTCCAGTTACCACGCCTGCTTAGTTGGCTCATACTATTTCGGCAATATAGCCAAGAAAACAGTCATACCTGTTGTTGCGCCCCAGTTCATAAGCCAGTATGGGCATACTGTTGATGACAAAACATGCGTTGTGCTGGTGAGCCAGAGCGGGGAGACTAAAGATGTCCTAAATGCTCTGAATTATGCGAAAGGCAAGACAGACAAGATCCTCGGAGTCATGAATGTAATCGGCTCAACTCTCATGAACTCCAGCAAGGTTTACCTGCCTCTCGCAGCAGGCTATGAGGTCAGCGTGCCTGCAACAAAGACGTTCCTGAACCAGTGCATCATGTTCCTCTACCTCGCAAAGAAGATGAGAGGAGAATCCTGCGAGGATATGAGGAAGGTTTCTAATCTGATAAAGAAGACGGTGAACTCCACAGACGGAGCATGCAGGAAAATTGCAGCCTATCTTAAAAAATGGGATGAGTTATACTCGCTTGGATACGGCTCAACCCATGGAATAGCAAAAGAGGCGGCTCTGAAAATAAAGGAGATAACATACTCGCACTGCGAGGGAATGTACAGCTCTGAGTTCAAGCATGGGCCGCTCTCAGCTGTCAGGAGAGGCTATCCGGTGCTGTTCATAAGTTCTCCGAAAGATGTTGATGTGATGGTGAGTCATATAAATGAGGTAACATGCAGGGGCGGTAGAGCAATAGTCATAGCCGAGCAGAGCGAGAGTATTTTGAAAAACGCAAGCGAGCTGATTCAGCTCCCGCACTCAAACGATTACATAGCACCAATTCTGGCTACAATTCCCGCCCAGCTTATTGCATACTACATGAGCACGGGGAGGGGAATAAACCCGGACTTCCCGAGGAATTTGAGCAAAACTATAACTGTGGACTGAGTTATTATTTTATTAATCCCATGTTTAATATTACTGGAAGTGATTCTGTGAAAGTTGGAACAAAAACTCTAAAGGAAGGGTTTGCGAAGATGCAGAAGGGAGGGGTGATAATGGATGTGGTCACTCCTCAGCAGGCAAAAATTGCCGAGAAGGCAGGAGCGGTTGCAGTTATGGCATTGCATGCCGTGCCTGCAGACATAAGAGCAAAGGGAGGAGTCGCAAGAATGGCAGACCCTGCGGTTGTTGAGAAGATAATGAAGGCAGTCACAATTCCGGTGATGGCCAAAGTGAGGATAGGGCATTTTGCAGAGGCGCAGATTCTGGAGGAGCTCGGGGTGGACATGATTGACGAGTCAGAAGTTCTCACTCCTGCTGATGAGGAGTTTCACATAGACAAAAAGAAATTCAATATTCCGTTTGTGTGCGGCGCTAGAAACCTTGGGGAGGCGCTGAGAAGGATAAACGAAGGCGCTGCGATGATGAGGACGAAAGGCGAGCCGGGAACAGGAGATGTTGTGGAGGCAGTGAGGCACGTGAGGCATGTGAATAGGGAAGTAGAAGAACTGGTGTCGTTCAGAAAGCACAGGGGCATGCTGAGGAGCAAGGCAGAAGAGTATATGGTGCCCTTCGAGCTTGTTCAGGAGACCGCAAAACTCGGCAGGCTTCCTGTTGTAAACTTTGCAGCCGGAGGCATAGCGACTCCTGCGGATGCATCCCTCATGATGCAGTTCGGAGTTGACGGCATATTCGTAGGCTCGGGAATATTCAAATCCTCAAGCCCGGAGAAGTATGCAAGAGCCATCGTTGAGGCTGCCCGGAGCTATGACAAGCCGGCAGTGCTGCTGAAAGTTTCAAAGGGGCTTGGGGAGGCAATGTCTGGAATTGACAGCAAGAAAATGCCTGACTCCCAGAAGATGCAGCTGCGCAGCCACTGAACTATTTCTCTGAAGGTGTTTAAATGAAAGTCGGGGTTATCGCATTCCAGGGTGCTGTTAGCGAGCACATGCATATCATTGATTCCATTCTTGGGGAGGGAAGTTCTGTTGCTGTGAGAAGTGAAAAAGAGCTTGAGAAGGTTTCTGCGGTGATAATACCTGGGGGGGAGTCGACAACCATAGGGAAGCTGATGCGGAATTCCGGGGTTTTCAGAAAGCTGAAGCAACTTGGCGAGAGTGATTTTCCGATATGGGGGACATGCGCAGGGATGATTATGCTGGCAAAAGAAGGTGATGAGCAGGTGGAAAGGACTGGGGAGCTTCTTGGCCTCATGGACATGAGGGTTAAGAGGAATGCCTTTGGGAGGCAGAGGGAGTCCTTTGAGGAGGAGCTGAATATAGCGGGAATTGGCAGATACCACTGCATTTTCATAAGGGCACCTGCAGTTGAGAAGGTTTACGGAAAATGCAGGGCTCTTGCAAAGTTTGGGAAATGGATTGTTGCGGCGGAGCAGGGGAATCTCCTGGCAACTGCTTTCCACCCTGAGCTGAGCGGAAATTTTAAGTTTCACGAGTATTTCATCAGCAAGGTGAAATGAGTCAATGTTTTTAACAAGTATGAGCAGGGAACCCCGCACTCTTCAGACGTGGGATGAAAGCGAGCTATACAAAGAATATATGTTATCTCAACTTCACTGGAAAGCTACCCCTCCCAGAGGTTTATAAAGAGAAAAATAGACGTAAATAACGTCTATGAAAGAAGAAGCCAACACCTATTCTAGGTGAGAACATGTCACAAATCTCGCCTCGTAAACATGACAGACGACGAGGAAACATATTTATAAATATGCAAAGCAGTAAATACCATTAATGGA
>JACCLF010000049.1 GCA_013425405.1 Microcaldota archaeon
AGTTGCACTGCCTTGAGATGAATCTCATGGGGTCAAATGCACCGTAGTAGAGCAGGACTGCTATGAGAATTATAACCCCCACAAGCACCCAGCCGTATGTCGTGAGGAACTCAACGGCAACCTGAGCCTTTCTGTTCATAGGAACCACCGCTTAGAGTTTGATTTGAGGCATATAAAAAGTTAACTACTAACTCCTACTACCCGGTGCCTGCAAATATTGAGGCAAACAGAAGGCTGAATATGAGCGTTATTGCGAAAAACACCACTAGTCCCAGTCCCACGAAGAACGGGGCATACTTGAACCCGTTTATCCAAGAGCCGGTGTTAATAACTGCAACTATCATAGACGCCGAGAATGTGACCAGTATTGTCGCTATGATGGCGAACTTGTAAAAGTCTTCTGTACCAACCTTTGGCGGTTTTGGCTGGAGCAATGAGGACATCATCCCAACTTTCGGGAATCCCTCGGGGTTCTGCGCCGTTATGTCCGCCCATATCTTG
Organism: Microcaldota archaeon; assembly: GCA_013425405.1. Lineage (GTDB taxonomy): Archaea > Micrarchaeota > Micrarchaeia > Burarchaeales > Fermentimicrarchaeaceae > Fermentimicrarchaeum. The sequence continues at coordinate 502 of JACCLF010000049.1, forward strand.
TTTGTGGAGCTTATAAGCTGATAGGAAAGCCCGTAGAGCATAGGGGCTCCAATGCAGGCTGCAAAAACTATGAATATGACGTACATGAGCATCATTTCGGATATCTCCTTGTGCAATATCTGAATCTGCCTCGCATCCCAGGAGCACTTGTCGAGGAGCGTTGCAATCTCCCCCCCGCTAGAGCTCTCTTCAACAATAAGGTTGACCGTCCTGTTGAGCTGCCTGGAGTCGAACTTCTTGGCAAGCTTCTTCAGGGCCTGGGTGAACGGCTCCCCTCCGAACGTCCTCCTTGTGGTATTTGCAATCTCCTCGGAAAGCAGGCCGAACTCAGGCCTTGCGGAGAACCAGAGTGCCCTCTCAATTGACATGCCCGCCCTCACGTTTGCTGCGCATATCTGCAGGAAATCCGGAAGCACCTCTTCTATCTGCTTCTTCCTGTTGTCTATCCTCATCCTAAGCCATACGTAAACCATCACAGCTGCCGATATCATGACTCCCGCAGATACTATCAGCGCAATATCGGGAAAAGCCCTGACCATGATAATAAAGATGGGTATCGGAAGCCCAAGCACACCCAGTATAACCATGCCCATGAATGTTTCTGGGGATATATCCACTCCGGCCATTGCCAAGGTATCCTCTACTCTCAGTATCCATTCCCTGCTCAGCAGTCTGCCCAACACACCGTATACTTCAGCCATGCCTCTTACCTCATATATCGAAGTTCGGTCTTGACGACCTCACTATTGTCAGGAACGTGTACTGCGCCAATGCAAGGAACACCAGCACAATACTGAGTGTTGTGAAATCAACATCAACGCTTACGAATGAACTCAGTATTACCCCTATTGCAACTCCCAGGGAAGGCAGGATTATGGCAAACAGCATGTAGAACATGGCAATGGGGTTGAGCTTCTGCCCGTACCTCTTTATCTCTATCACCTGCTCCTGGGAAATTTGGTTCAGCGTAGTCTCCAGCCCATTTCCCACATCGGAGCCGGACCTCATTGACATGAGTATCTGCAGTATTATCCTCCTGAAAGACGGCGCCTTGTTCGCTTCGTAAGCCTGCTGCAGTGCAATCTCCGCAGGAATACCACTGTCTATCCTCTCCAATATTTTCTTGAACTCCTTGCTGGTAGCCCCGTAATCCTTTCTGACTCCCACAAGCGCATTGAAGAGAGGAGCTCCTGATCTCAGCGCTATCAGTATATCCCTTCCTGCAAAGAGGGCATCCCTGTCAACTTCTCTTGATTTCTGGCTTATCTTGACATCAACTGCGCCCATACCCATTATGAAGAACACGAAGAACAGCACAGGCGCTATGAGGGCAATCAGCAGCAGGGGGAACTGGAAGAAGCTTGCGAGCATTGCCAGGACTAGGGTGAATATTATCATCATGGCAAGTGCGTTTATGAGCGTTCTGGCTGCGAAATCCCTGGGGTCAATTTCCATATCCGCCATCTCAAGCTTCCTAGACAAATCCGGGAACTGCTTGACTACAACCCCAATGATTCTTTTGTCCCATCCCACGCTGGTTCTGCGCCCTCCAGCTTCCAGCACGGACCGAGGCTCCATTTTCTGCGGAGTTATTTTTTCCAGAGCCTGCTTAACCTCCTCCTTCTTCTCCGCATCAACCATTTTTTTCTCCGCTTCTCCCATTCCCAACTCACCCGCTTTCAAGCATGTCCTCAATTTCCTTCTTCATCTTCCTTATCCTCTCCTGCTTCTCCCTCTCCTCCTTCTTCATTGTTATCCTCTTGAAATTTTCGCTGAGCTCCTTTATCTCCTCAGCTTTAGCAGCGTCAACCGCAGGTTTCTCTTCAGCTTTCACCGCCCCAAGCATCGATTCCATTGCCTTCGCAGGCTCATTTTTTGGAGTCCCCAATATGGGCTGCCTCTCCCCTGGCGCCTCAGGCACCGGCTCCGCTTTTGGCGCAATTTGCACAGGCTGCTCCTTTGGTATTTCTGACATGAGCTTGGCAAACTTCTCCTTCATGTTCGTCAGCTTCCTCTCCTCATCCGCTATCTCCTGTTCGCTCCTTGTCAGAACCTCCACCTTCTCCTTTGGTATGCGCTCCAGCTCCTTCTCGCTAATACGAGGTCCCAAGACTTTATCAGACTTCTCTTCCTTCTCAACCCTCTTTGCGGTTTTTACACCTCTTCTCTCTATTTCCTCTGCACTCTTGAGTGCAGCTTCATATGAGTCTATTGAAATTTTTTCAACATCAAACTGCTCAAAAATAGCCCCGCTGGGAAAGACCTTGTTTCCTGTCGGCATTGCCTCCCTCTCAAGCCTCCTGGCCTCGCTGGATGCTTTCAGGAAATTCGGATCCACGCTCTCTACCGCTCCGCTCCCGGTTTCACTTTCCATACAACCCCAGCTCCTCGCTCCAAGGTTCATCCTTGTTCACTATCTCCATCATCTCGGCGGCATTCCTGTAGTACCTAGATACCACCAAACCCACATTATCCACATCTCTTATATGATTCTTCAAAATCCATTTCACCACTCTTGTTTTCTCTGCAACATCGTCAACTATCTCCTTCCTTGTCATTCCCGCATAGAGGGAGAGCGTATCCGCAAGCACGCTCAGCTCGTTTATCTCCTTTATTGAATCAGTCTTCAAATCCCACCTCGCTATAACGTTGATGTCCCCTCCCTTCAGTATCTCGGCAAACTCCAGCATCCTCCTTATCCCGAGCCTCCTGTGCCTGAACAGGACAACTATCCCTGAAAGCGCATCCAGCATGCTCTTGGGAATGTTGATTGGCGGGTTTGTCAGCCTTGTGACAGTGTCGCCTGCGTTATCTGCGTGCAGTGTCGCGTAAACAGAGTGGCCCGTGTGCATTGCCTCGAACAGCACCTCAGCCTCCTTCTGCCTCCTTATCTCTCCCACAAGCAGCCTGTCAGGCCTCTGCCTCAGTGCGTTGACGAGCAAATCCAGCATTGTCACCTCTCCCTTCCCCTCAGCGTTGGGCTGCCTTGTGAGCATGGGCACCCACTGCATGTGCTTGGGCAGGGTCAGCTCCGATGTATCCTCTATGGTTATTATCCTGTGGTTGGGCGGGAAGAAGCATGAGATGGAGTTCAGGAAAGACGTCTTTCCGGAAGCCGTTCCTCCTGAGATGAGCAGCGAAAGCTCATTCTGCATGCACAGCCATATGAGTGAAGCAGATTCGGGGCTCAGGGAATTCCTCTCAAGCACCGCAGTAATCGTCCAGGGGTTCTTTGAGAACTTCCTTATTGTTATGGTATTGCCGCAGACAGATATGGGGCGCAGCGTTGCATTGACCCTTGACCCATCCATGAGAGTTGCATCCATAAGGGGATTGAGCACAGTTATTTGCTTGCCTATCCTCCTGCCTATGCCTGCCGCGTATTCATATACCGTCTCCTCATCCTTGAGGATGAGGTTTGTCTTGCACCACCCGTGCTTCTTGTGGAAAACCCACACAGGCTCCGCCGCCCCGTTGACAACCACCTCCTCAAGATTCTCATCATGAATCGGAGTTTCCAAATCCCCCAAACCCAGCATATTCTGGACAAGGTATGCAGCAAGCAGCTTTTTTGCATCTTCAGAAATTGTCAGGAAATGCTTGTCCAGCAGCTTCATGGCTTTCTCTTCGAACTTCTTCCTCACCTGATCTACAAGCTTCGGGTTCATGAGCTCGTCTGCATCAAGCTTCACATCAGTTATAAGCTCACCCCTCAGGGTGTTGAGCACTATCTTTGTACCCTCGCCCAGGCCTCTCACCCAGATGTTATACATCGGGACAAAATCCTTCTTGGTCTGGCTTATTTTAACACTAACTGGTATATCCCCTGCCAAAAAGCTATACTCCTCAATTAACCCCTCGCTAGCTTCCTGGTCGCTCAACTAATCACCACATAATAATCTTTGGAGGTGAATATAAACTTATCCACTGATCTTTCCCATCATGCTGAGGAACTTGGTGTATTCCCTCTCAAAATCAAGTATGTCCTCCTCGCTTCTCTTAACTTCCTCTTCGCACTCCTTAGCTTCAACCAGCAGCTTTGCCAGATCAGAACGCTGCCTCACTCTCAGCCTCCCAATCCTTCTTGAAATGTTCCTTAACTTTTCACCCAGCATAACCTTCACTTCTTCAAGAGCCTGCAGCGCGCCCTCAGCCTCATCCTTGTACTTGACTCTTTCCTCGTACTTGCCGAGTATACCGTGCAGCTCATCAAGCTCCGCCCTCACCCCATTTCTCCTCTCCTCAAATTTGTTAAAAAACTCTCTCTCCGTACTCTCGGACTTGACAGCACTGTCAACGCATTTTTCTTTCTTTACCATTTCCAGCTCCTTCAAGCCCCTCTCTGTTGAGCGCGTGAAATCCCCCCAGAGTCTATTAATTTCCGAGCATTTCTTCCTCATGTCCTCGGCGCCGATCTGCTTAACAGGCTCCTTGGGAACCTCCTTGGCCTCCTCTTTCTCAATAATGACTTTCGGCAATACAACCTCCACTCCCTTGCTCTCAGCTGTTTTCTCCTGAGTTACTGGTTCCTTCTCAACCGCCTTCTCAATTTTCTCTTCCTTCCTGCTTGGCGGTTTCGGAAGCCCTACCTTTATCTTTCCAAGCAACTGCGCGAAGCCTGCCAACAGTTTACTGACATCCACCCTTTCCTTCTTCTTGGGCCCCCCTGCAGCCTCCTTAGCAAATTCCTTCTGCGGAACTTCCTTCTCAGCTATTACTTTCTTCTCCTCCTTTTTGCTCGGAGCTTTCTCCTCAGCCTCCACCCTGACAAAGCCCTTCTCTATAACCTTTTCCTCCTTGCTAACGTCAGGTTTGACCTCCTCCCGGTTTACGAATTCTTTCTCTATAATCTCCTCCTCAACGGTAAGCTCCAGCTTAACAGCTTTCTCCTCCTTTTTCAAAGAAGGCCTGCCGATAAACTCATCTTTTTTGCTAATTATTTTTTGAATAAGTCCTTCCTTCTTTGCCATTTTTTTCTGAGAAGCATCCTCTTTCCTGCTCTGGATTTTTTGAATCTCCTCTTTCTTAATAGGGTCTTTCTGAGCAGTCTCCTCCTTCTTGCTCAACTTCTTCCTGGTCATTTCTTTCCACTCTTTGGAACTTCCGTCTTCTGGATTTCAGAGCAAACTTTTATGCTGTTCTGCAGCTCCTCGCCCATCTTCTGCAGACTCTGGAGTTTCTGTTCGCTCTCGTCAACTCCTTTTTTAAGAGTCTCAATATCGGAGACAAACTTCTCGTTGCTGCACCTGCACCTGAAGCACATCTCCTCGTACTGCTTCTCGAGTGCATCCAGCTCCCTTACTCTCATCCTAGCGGCTGCCATCTTATCCTCAAAAAGTTTGGATATGCCCACAAATTCATCCCTCATTTCGTCCAATTCCTTCCCAACCCTCTCCAGCCTCTTCACCTGGGTTTCAACCTCTCTTGAAAGAGTCACCTGCGCATCCGATACGTCCTTGGATCTCTTCTGCGCTTCGCTTTTCTCTGCGCTCGGAGTCGTGAGGTACACCTTGGTGAACAGATACTCTATCTTGATTACGCCTTCCTTCTCCAGCACCCTTGCCCACTCCTCCAAAATGCCTTGCGATATCCCCAGCTCAACAGCAGCGTCCCTGAGCTCCATTCTCCCCCGGTCTCTCACCAGTTTTATAAGCTTGTCAACGCCAGTGCTTATGAGCGAGTCGTCTAGGACCATGTATGACTTTTCGCTGCTAATTGTTAATAAGGCTTTCGTCTGTGGCGAAACTTTTTTCTTTAAGGAAAGTAAGGAGGATAAGAACGGCTGGGAGGAAAAAAATTTATATGAAAGATGTAGCGGAGTTAATGAAGGACAGGCTGGAAGATGAAAAGCTTCCAGAAGGTATGCGACAAGACCTGAAAAGGTTTGATTTGGAGCAGGAAAACAACAAGAGCATAAAGGTAAAGACACGGTTCAACTACATTAACCACCTATACTGGTTTGGCAGGTATCTTGTGGATAAGCAGTATACCAGCTACAAGCAAGCTACAAAAGACGACATTGTTCAATACCTGAACAACCCTTATCCAAGACCAGAACTAGTAAAGAATGAGGAAAAGCTTGCATTCATACAAAGGAAGTTCTCAAAGAAAATCTCAAAGAAAAAGAAAGGAAGCAAAAACAGGAAAAGGGCAAAACATAAAGTTTCCCTGATTCATGAGAAAATAACAAATACTAGAGCAGACTTCCTTCATAAAA
>JACCLF010000014.1 GCA_013425405.1 Microcaldota archaeon
ATTCTTTCGTTCCAACAAGCTTCTTCCTTATTGTTGCCATGGTCATTCTTTACCCTTACATATTTATAAATATATGCATTTATCTGTTTAATGTAAGGGTAGATATTAAGGGAGCAAGGCAAGGGTGAAGCTTGAGTCTGAGGTTAGTATATATTTTTAACCGAATATAGGCATATCATGGCGAGAAAGCAGATAAAACTCAAGAGGACTCTCAACTTGTTTGATGCGGTGTCAATAGGCTTAGGCGCAATTATTGGAGCAGGAATATACGTTGTCGTGGGTATAGCCGCCGGGGCTGCAGGGCCGGGAGTGATGCTCTCTGTCATCCTCGCTGGCATCATTGCTTTGTTCACTGCTCTGAGCTTCGCAGCGCTCAGTTCCACAATAACGAAAGGGGGAGGGGCATATGAGTATGTATATGAATTGATTTCGCCTTCCCTGGCTTTTTTCACTGGCTGGTTTTGGGTTTTCGGGCAGATTGTTGCAGGAGCAGCCGTGAGCCTTGGGTTTGCGACATACATGGCGGTGTTAATCCCGCTGCCAGTGAAGTTTGTTGCAGCGGGCGGTTGCCTGCTTTTCATGTTTCTCAATCTAATTGGCATTAAGCAGTCCAGTCTCGTGAATGATGCACTGGTTGCATCAAAGATACTGGTGCTCTGCATCTTTGTGGCAGTTGGAGCTTCGTATATAAAATTCTCGAATTTCACTCCGCTCATGCCGAATGGGTTTTCCGGAGTGGTGAGCGGAGCTGCCCTGATATTCTTCGCATTCCTCGGTTATGGAAGAATAACCACAATTTCCGAGGAGGTAAAAAATCCCGAGAGGGTGATGCCGCTCTCAATCCTGCTCGCACTCGGCATATCCAGCATTCTTTACCTTCTTGTGAGTTTCACTGCGGTTGGCATTGTTGGGTCCAATGCGCTTTCTTCCTCAGGCTCGCCCCTTGCCGTTGCAATTGGAGCAACTGGAAACGGGCTGGCAGTGCTGGTTGTATCCATTGGTGGGATTCTGGCAACGGCGAGCGTGCTTCTCACAACAGTGCTCGGTGTTTCAAGGGTGTCCTTCTCAATGGCAAGAAATAAGCAGATTCCAGAATTCATAAATGCAATTCACCCAAAATTCATGACTCCTTACGTTTCAATACTGCTCGCTGGATTTCTGATGGCTGCTCTTGCTTTCTTTGGGAATTTGAAGCAGGTTGTCTCGCTTGCCAGCTTCGCCGTGATATCAACGCATGTGCTCGTCAACTATGCTGCATTGAAGGTGAGGGACAGGTGCAGCTTCAAAATACCGTTCTGCCCCATTCCGCCCCTTCTCGGGATGGTAAGTTGCGCAGCCCTGACGCTCTTTCTTCTGCCTGATGTATGGATGATGGCATCATTGGTGCTGCTTGCAGGAGTTGTTTTCTACTCCATAGAAAATAGGGTAAAATTTTAGTGAATAATCAGCTGAGCACAAAACTCAAAAAATTTTTACTTCGTAAAATCAGTCAACTCAGATACTCCAACAGATCTCTCATATCCTTGTCAATCAGTATACGCGCTTTTTCTTTTACCTTGCTTGCTGCATTGAATGCAACGCCGAGCCCTGCAACGTCCATAGCATGGGCGTCGTTTTCTCCATCTCCGACTATGATGCATTCTCGCGGGGAGACGCCGAACTTTCTCGCTATTCTTTCTACTCCCACTTTTTTGCATAATGAGAAATCGCATTCTGAGCAATTTGGTTGATTCTTGATAATCACACCAGTCAGTCTCCCATTTTTCACCTCTAGGATATTCCCGATGGAATAATCGGCCTTTATTCTCTTTCCGGTAACATTGCACGCAATCTGGTAGCTATCGCTCAGGATTGCAATCTTAAATCCTCTCTGTTTAAGTTTTTTTACAGTTTCTTTAACTCCCTTGTTGAGACTGAGTTTGGACACTGTTTTCTCTATATCATCAACTCTCAATCCTTTGAGAAAACGGGCTAGAAATTCGCTCAACTCCCTCTCGCTTATCTCGCCGCCGGCGCATCTCTCTCTAGCCTTGCGGAGTTCCTTTGCGAAGCCATATTCTCTTGCAAGTGCGTCAATGACTCTCCCTTTCAGCAGAACGCCATCCATATCGAATATGACTACTCTGCTTTTCTTTGTTTCTGGAGGAGTGATGCTCAGCCAGCTTTTCAGCCTGCCAAAAAGATTTCCCATTCCCCCGAAGAAAAGTCTCCCCTGTCCAACGCTCCTTGTCATGATAGTTCCAGCAACCTCCTGTGACATATCTGATAGCTCACCCTCCCGCTTCATCCTATGCGAGATATAACCCAGATCCACCTCCCGTATCCTAACTCCCGTGGGCAGATCCAGCAATATTCCGACATCCACTCCCCAGTCCCTCTCAAGTCTTATTCTTTCGAATAACTCCCTCCTGCCTGCAATCTGCCCGCTGAGAGGTTGCTTCATCTTAACTTCCGGAAAGAACACTGTTATGAGCGGTTTTGCGACCATCTCGGTAACTCGGCCCGCCGTTCTTGTGAAGCTGCCTTTTACGAAGTCCGCCTCTCCTTTGAGAATCGGCGAAACCATCCTGTCAACAAACTCTGTTTTGAAGTTGTTTATATCCGCGTCGAAAAAAACCAGCACATCTCCTCTAGCGTTTTCGATTCCCACCTGCATCGTGGTGCCCTTTCCAGAAGGAAGATGTTTATCCTGTTTCACTACCCTGGCTCCTGCGCGCAGAGCGACCTCCGCGGTCCTGTCCCTGGAACAGGCATCAACAACCAGCACTTCATCAACTAGCTTGGATTTCTTGACTTCCCTCACTATCTTGCCGACTGTTTTCTCCTCATTAAGAGCTGGGAGTATAACGCTAACCCGCAGGGCATCACCTAAAAATTAATATGCTTGTGCCATATAATAACTTCGGTGTTTGAGATGAGCGCTATTTTACAAAACGTAAGTGTGGATATCTTGCTTATAGTAAAAATAATAGTCGTAGCTTTGATGGGTTACTTTGGAGGGATGTTTTTAGAGAGGATCGCCAGACAAACAATAAGCAAAACCGTCCGATTAGGGTTTTCCAAGTCTGCCGGGGTGAAGAAAGCTGCGATATTCAGCGGCATCGAGATAGGGGTCGGCGAAATAATCGGAAAATCAATAAAATACTCGGTATTCCTGCTTGCGATTATACTGATCTTTGACTTTCTGGGAATTGCAATCGCAAGAGACATGCTGCTTAGCGTATTTAACTACATGAACAACATTACGGCTGCATTACTGATTCTAATTATAGGTGCGATGGTGGCGGAAATATTCAGCAGTATGATAAGATTCTCCCTGAGCAGCTCTCATTTCGACGAACTCTTCAACGAGGCTGGGAGGGAATTCGCGCCATCCTACTTCATCTCGTTTGTTTTCAAGTACCTCGTATACCTCATATCGATAACAATAGCCCTGACCCAACTGGGATTCCAGACAATGCTTCTTACAATCATCGTAGGCGGCGTTATAATAATCATGACTCTCTTCATATTTGCCTTAATCTGGTTCGGCCTTAAGGATATGGCCCCTGATATACT
>JACCLF010000055.1 GCA_013425405.1 Microcaldota archaeon
TTTTTTCTGTCATAGTTCACCTCTAAAAAACAACAAATATCTATTTCTTCCGCAGTTTATAAAGCTTAGCATGGCGAGTAAAAAAGCAGATATGCAAACAGAAAAATATATCAAGCTATTACTGGAAAGTTACCCCCCTTCCAGAGGTTTATAAGGAGAGAAAGAGACGTAAATAACGTCTATGCGAGCATACAAATTCAGGACATATCCATCAAAGAAGCAAGAAAAGGAAATGAGAGAACAGGATTACGGCAAGCAGATAAATGATGCAGGATGGGATATGTTTGCAAACATGCTTGCATACAAGGCGGAAGGTGCTGGATGCAGAGTGGTGTTTGTGGACCCAAGGAATACGACTCAGGAGTGCAGCAATTGTGGAGCAATAACTGAGAAGACACTCTCGGACAGGATGCATAACTGTCCCTACTGCGGTTTGAATATCGACAGGGATTTAAATGCTGCACGCAATATACTCATAAGGGCTACGGCTGGGCAAGCCGGAAGTAACGCCTGCAATTCCTTGCAGAAGGAAAGAGATGTTGCATTGGCAACGTCAATGAAGCAGGAAGCCCACATCCTTTAGGGGTGGGAGCATGTCACAGAAATTAATAGGTGGAAGGATGGGTGAAGAACTATTGGGAATCATACCTGTAAGAGAAGAGCTCGGAGTGGTTGAGAGGTTCAGAATTGAGAAGACTCTCTACGAAAAGTTCAAGGACGATGCCATACGAGTCTATCTTTCAATAGACTCGAAGAAGAATGCAGAGGAGATACAAGCGGAAACGGACCTTCCTGAAGGGAAGTTCCTGGAGATACTGAACTTCATGGAAAAGACGAAGGCAATCCAGCTTAAAACAATTTTTGAAATAGAGGTCAGTAACAGATTCGAAAAGCGCTAATTCACCTCCCCGAAGTGGTTCACGATGGATAGGAATTCTCTAAAAAAGGTATTGGAAAAGAAGTCCCAAGGACCAATCGATAGGTACATGCATGAAAAAGATATATCAGAGAAGTACGGGACTGAAGGAATTAAGATATACCTTCTTGTTGACGGAGAGACAAGTGCAGAGGACATAATGAAAAAAGTCGGCATGGATGAGGGCAAATTCGTAGAGCTCATCAGCTATATGGAGGAAAGTGACCTGGTGGGCGCTGGAGAGGCTGTTCCCAAGCCGGCAGAGTTTGAGGCTCCGCCTGCCAAGCAGGAGGAAATTCTGCCAGCTAAGCCCAAGGAAGAGCTTCCTCCTGAGAAACCAAGGGAAGAACCCTCACCAATCCCTCTCCTCAAAGTAGAGGAGTTTGAGATGGCACCTCGTAAGGAAGAGCCCCCACCAATCCCTCTCCTCAAAGTAGAGGAGTTTGAGACAGCTCCCAAGAAGGAAGAGCTTCCTCCTGAGAAACCAAGGGAAGAGCAGCCGTCAATTTCAATGTTAAAAACAGAAGGTATTGTCGAGGCAGGGGAGAAGAGCTCGGCGCTGAAAGCTCTTGTTGCCAGCGGAAAGCCTCCGGAAGAGCCATTACCCGCCCCAGCGCCTAAGCCAAAGGCATATGCAAAACTCCGCACCCCCAAAACTCCTCTTGAGAAGAAACTTTATAACAAGTTTGGGGATGACGGGCTTTACGCTTATTCCATGATAGACGAATTCAAAACTCCGCGGGAGATATTGAATCAGACTGGCATGAGCGAGGAAAGGCTCAGAGGGATAATAGAGTTCATGAAGGTGGAGGGCATAATAAAGCTTGAGAGGCCCCTAATTGCTCCTGCCGAGCCTGCTCCTGAAGAGAAGCCCAAGCTGGTAAAACCCACAGCCCAGCCTCAAAAACCAGTCACTCCTTACCGCGCTCCGCCTGTTACAATTCCTCTGCAGCCAAAGCCTGCTGCTGTCTCTGCACCGCCAAAGCCGGTAACAGCCCCACCCCCGTCTCCAACAATTGAGAAACCCGCACCAAGAGTAATGAAACCGCCTCAGTTCAGCAAGCAGGAGATATGCGTGCCAACAGCTCTGCCCTTGAAGCTTGTCAACAAACTAAGGGTTGAGGCAGAGCTGCTAAGAAGGTATAGGAATGAAGGCTCCAAGGTGCTTTCGCTCATGAATGGGAAGAAGGTCAATGTTAAAATTATGAAGGAGCTGAGAATGACCCCGCTCAAGTTTGACGAAATCACCTCCTTCCTACTTGATAGTAACGCTATCAAGATGCAATGCCTCACACCTGAAAACGTGAGGGAGCTGTACGGGGATGAGGGATTCTCAATATACAACCGGTACGGAAGGGATGGCATCCTGCTCTACGAGTTCATAGACAAGAAATCAAGCCTGAAGGACATAGTTAAGATGAGCGGCATAGAGCCAAGGATTGCGGTCGAGATATTCTCCTACATCCATAAGGTGCTGGGACTTGACATACCAATAGACACCGAACTGCTGTACAGGCAGCTCGGCATAAAGCCTTAGAATTAACGGAAACCCACCCACCCCCCCTCAAGCTTTATAAATATTGGAAGCAAAAAAATCGTGGCGATCAGGCAGAGGATGAAAAAATAGCAAAATGTGCATTCCGGGGAGTCCATGGTTTACATTGAGAGAATCAAGCTGAAGAGATTCAAGTCCTTCAAATACGCAGACATACCTCTCTCAAAGGGTTTTGTGTGCCTAGCAGGTCCAAACGGCTCCGGCAAAAGCAATATCTGCGACGGGATACGATTCGCTTTAGGCGAGAACAGCTTCAAATCCCTCAGAGCGAAAAAGGTTGCCGATTTGATAACCCGCGGCTCTGAGAAGGCTGAGATATACTTGCAGTTTGACGGAGACAAGAAGCACGAGCTGAAGAGGGCAATAAGGAATGACGGCAAAACCCTTTACAAGCTTGACGGGAAGAGGATGACTCGGACAGATGTTCTTGACGAGCTCTCCCGCATGGGTATAAGCGCAGGCAACCACAATGTGATAGCCCAAGGGGAAGTGGAGAGAATTGTGAATATCAACCCCAAGGAGAGGAGGGAGATAATAGACGGGGTTGCGGGCATCTCCGAGTTCGAGGATAAGAAGAAGGAGGCGCTGGCAGAGCTTGCCAAGGTGGAGCAGAAGATAAATGACGCTACAATTGTTTTGAAGGAGAGGGAGGGCTTCCTCACTGAGCTTGAGAAGGACAAGAATGACGCATTGAAATACAATGAGATAAACGCCGGCCTGAGGAAGTACAGGGGCTCGCTGTTGTTCATTGAGTTGAAGAAGGTTGAGAAGGAGTTTACACGCTCAACCAACAAATACCTAGAGCTGAAGAACCAGGAAGAGGAAGTAAACAAGCGGGTTGCGGAAATTGACTCCAAGATAAAGGAGCTTGAGAGCCAGAAGAACGGCATAACCCAGCAGATAAACGAGAAAGCAGAAAGGGAGAAGAACTCCCTTTTCAGAGAGGTGGAGCAGCTCAAGACTTCAATAAACCTTGCCATTGGAAGCAGGGAGCAGAAGGAGAGGGAGGTTGATAGGATAAAGCAGAGGGTGAGCAGCCTGGAGAACGAGAAAATATCCCTGAATGCAAAGATGATTCAGCTCGCCCAGGATTCTGCAGGCATGAAGGAGAAGATAGCTGATGTTGAGGGACAGATTCTTGCATTCCTGAATGAGAGGGACAAGGCTTCAAAGGAGACTGCTCTCGGAAGCAAATTCTATGAAGCCAAGATGAAATCAACAAACCTGCTCAAGCAGCTTGAGGAGAGGAAGGAAAGGATAAGGAAGCTTGAGCTTGATGTCGAGAAGCTCACCAGCAGGAGGAGTTTTGCCGAGATGGAGCTCAAGAGGCTGGAATCCCAAGCTCCCTCTGAAAAAACAGAGAGGGCGAGCGAGATATCGCAGGATGCTGAGGAGCTGAGGAAAGACAGCAAGGAAATAGACTCGCAGCTCAGCTCCCTTTTCGAAAAGGAGAAGGAGCTCAACCAGAAGCTCCCCACAACCGAGAAGATGCTGCTTGAGGTGAAGGAGAAGTATGTTGGCATAGCGAGCAAGATGCAGTTCCTCAAGGAACTGCCCGAGAACCAGGGTGTCAGAGCCCTGCTCGACCTCAAGAAGAATGGCATGCTCCCCGGCATATACGGCACTGTCGGGGAGCTGTGCAAGTTTGATGACGAATACTCGACTGCCATAGAAGTTGCCGCTGGCAACAGGATGAACTACCTGGTTGTTGAGGATGTAAACACTGCGGCAAAGGCGATTGAATACCTGAAGAAGACGAGGGCTGGCAGATGCACCTTCATACCTCTTGACATACGTGCTCACTTCATAACCGATGAGCAGAGGACCTTGAGCAAGAGTGAAGGCTCCAGAGGGTTTTTGCTTGAAGTTGTGAGCTTCGATTCCAAATATTCGAATGTCTTCCAGTTTGTTTTCGGCGACACGCTTCTCATTGACAGCATAGAGAGTGCAAAGAAGGTTGGAATCGGAAAGGCCAGGATGGTCACGCTCGAAGGGGATTTGCTTGAGTCTTCGGGCACAATAACAGGCGGAATTGTAAAAAGGGTCTCCTCCCATGCCAAGGAGAGGGCAGAGGCTGAGAGGCTCAACTCAGAGCTTGAAGCCCTCAAGGCTGAGAGGGACGGGATTGTCAACTCACTTTACTCTTTGAGGGAGGATATGAGCAAGAAGAGAAGGGAGAAGAGCGAGCTTGAGGTAAAGCTCAAGGGGTTTGAGCTGGAGCTCGCGCACATTGCAGATACAAAAAGCAAGGAGAGAAGGGGGAGGGAGACATACGATGCGAATATTGCTTCCCTCAAGCATGAGATAAACCTGAGCTCAAAGGAGCTCTCGGAAAGACAGGCTGACAGTGAGAAGCTGAATGCAGAGATTGCAGAGCTTCAGAAAGCAAATGAGAATTCTTTGAAGCAGATAGATGCAGAGAAGGAGGAGCAGTTCAACAGGAAGATGCAGGAGTTTGAGAAGCAGCTCAACGACTTCAACTCAACCAAGACATCTTACGAGGGCGAGCTGGCAAAATGCACCGCAGAGCTTGACATGATGAAGAAGAGGGCCCAGAGCATTGACGAGGAGTGCGAGCCGCTCAGGAGAGATTTGAATGTGCTGAAGAGCGATTTGAAGGAGCTGGAATCATCTCTGGCTTCAAACAACAAGCTGTATGAAGAAAAAAGTGCTAAGATAAAGAATGTCAGCAGCGATTTGGAAAAATTGTATGAAAACAGGAATGGAATTGAGAGGCAGATCGAGGCGCTTGCTCTTGAGAAGGGCAAGAGCGGGTTCAACTACGAGAAATTCTTCAAGGATTTGACAAGGTACGAAATTATGAAGGCAAACCTTGAGACAAGGCTTACAGACCTGAAGACAGAGTCTGCTTCCTACCAGGATATAGAGCAGGTTGAGGGCGCAAAGGAGGATATTGAGGCAAAGATAGTAGAGGGGGAGCAGCAGCTTGCTGCCCTTGGGGATGTCAACCTCAAGGCTCCTAAAGAGTATGAAGAGAGAGTCAAGGAGATGAAGGATGTCAAGGAAAAAACAGAGAAGCTTGCAGCGGAGAGGAAGGCTGTGCAGAGCATGATTGATGAGATAGAGACAAAGAAATCCGCAATATTCATGGAAACATTCGAAGTTGTGAGGAAGAACTTTGTGAAGTTGTATGGCTATGCATTCACGACTGGAGAGGGCGACCTTGTTCTGCAGAACCCGGAAGCGCCTCTTGAGAGCGGTCTGCAGATTCAGCTGAAGACAGAGAAGGGGGAGCTGCAGTTCATTGAGTCCAAGTCAGGAGGGGAGAAGTCCCTACTAACTCTGATGTTCATATTCTCAATCCAGATGTACAAGCCTGCACCATTCTATCTTCTGGATGAGGCAGATGCATCCCTTGACAAGGAGAACAGCCTCAAGCTCTCCCAGTTGCTGAAAGAACTTTCAAAGAACACGCAGTTCATAGTTGTCACACATAACGATGCGGTGCTGACTTCCGCGGATACTGCAATTGGGGTGACAAGAACAAAGGAAGGCTCAAAGATCGTGGGAGTGCAGTTCAACACTTAACTAATTATAAAATTTAGTAAGCAGTTTGTTAATTTCATAGAATTAGATTTGGGGTGATGGCAACATGTGGGGCAAAACCCCACATGTTGGAGGTGAACTTATGGCCGAACCACCCCTTTATACAAAGAGATTTATGGTCGTCTTGCCAGCATCACTTCGCAAAGTAATAAACCCTCCTCCCAGCCTGCTTCTTCTCCAGCAGTCCCTGGGAATGCAGTTTGTTGAGCCTTGCGCTTGCAGCATTCTTCCCCCTGTAGTTGAAGGCTCTCTGCAAATCCTCAGCGCATGCCTTTCCGTTCTTCTTCACAAACTCAATTATCTTACCGTCAACATCGCCAAGAATATCATCTGAAACCTCCTTCCCGAGCCCCTTCTCAATTCCATCCAGCCTCTTCTCAATGTTCTCTAATCTCCCAGCAATCGCCCTCAGGAGCTCCATCTCAGTCGTTTCCTTCACTTTCGTGAGTATTGTGGTTATCTCCACGCTCTTTTTGTCAAGCTCCCTTTCCTCCACGTCTGACATTTGCAACTCCCTCCAGAGAGTATCATGACTAAACCTGGTTTAAATCATGATTGTGTCATGATTATACGGGAAGGGGTATATAAGCATTTCGTTGTGTCGAAAAATCAGATTCAGAAATTCAATTTTCAAAATTTACCGAGTAGAATTTTACACGAAGGGAGATATTTAAATCACCTCCGCCAAATTCAAAAGCATGAGCTATACTGTCACAGAGGCATTGAAGGAGATGCTCGCAGCTCTTATGACAGGCGAGATCTCCCAGCTGAAGAAGATAAGCGACAGGTGCATAAGTGAATTCGCCCTGGGAGAGAAGAGTGACCTGCTTGATGTTGCAATAGTCTCCTACGTGCTTGCAAAGGTTCTTGAGAAGCCGCGCTACTGGAACAGGAAGATAAAGAAGGAGTTTGTTGAGAAAGTCCAGGAGAGCCTGCATAATGCAGTTGCATCACTTGATGAGAACAGGCTTGAGGATATGAGGGAGTACCTAAAATCAATCAGCGAGGATTTGAAGGCTTTCGACACCGAGGACAGGAGGTATGTCGGCAGCCTTTTCCACAAGGCAAGGCTCAGGTTTGCCTCCTATCTATACGCGCAGGGATTTTCTCTAAGCAATGCCATTGCGCTCACAGGCACAAGCAAAAGCGATGTGCTCAACTACTCCGGGCAGACCCTCATGCACGACAGGATGGGAAAAACAAAACCGATTTTGGAGAGGCTTAAAAATGTCAGGAAACTATTCAAATAACATCCCGGAGGATTCCATCATATGCGACTCCAGCTCACTTATCTCCCTATCCGATTCCTGCCTCCTCTGGCTGCTCTCCAATCTTGTCGGGAGTTTCAAGGGCTACTTCGTGATAACAAAGGCCGTGGAATATGAGTCAGTGACGCGTCCGCTTGAAATGAAATCCCACACCCTTGGCGCTGTGAGAGTGAAGAAGATGCTGCTTGATGATGTGATAAAAGTCGTTGAAACTCCAAACTCCAAAGCTATCACATCTGAGCTGTCATCCCTTGGCAATAGCATTTTCCACATAGGTGGAAAGCCACTTAAGCTCATCCACGAGGGAGAGACTGAAACCCTTGCGGTTGCAATAGACCTCAAGCTGCGCAATGTGCTCATCGACGAAAGAACAACCAGAATGCTCGTAGAAGCGCCTTTCGATATGAAGGCCCACCTGGAGGATGAGTTTCAGAAAAAAATAGAGGTAAACCAGAAGAATCTTGACCGGTTCCTTTACATGACTGGAAAGCTCAACCTATTCAGAAGTACGGAGCTTGCCATAACTGGGTATGAGAAAGGACTGTTCAAGGACTATGGGGAGATTGAGAAGCGCGCCATAGAGGCTGCGCTATATGGGTTGAAGTTCTCTGGGTGCAGCATAAGCTTCAGCGAGATTGAAGAGTACTGCATGTCTATTTGAACAGGTGATTATACGGAACAGAGCTCCCTCAACCAATTCTCCGAGAAGGAGAAGAGAAATTTTGTGGAGATACTCGTTGATGAGAAGGAGAGCAGGGGCGCCATAGCCGATTTGCTGAAGGAGCTTGGGACGGTTGTCAGGGTGAAAACCCTCCCTGTCGGTGACTTCATAATATCGGAGAGGATTGTTATTGAGAGGAAAACACGGAGCGATTTTGAAAGCTCCATAATTGACGGCAGGCTCTTCAAGCAGGCGGAAAATATGACTGACAACTTTGAGAAGGGAATTGTGATAATTGAGGGCAAGGAATTTGAGGAAAGGGTCCACAGAAATGCACTGCTTGGAGCAGTTTCCGCGCTAATACTTGATTATGGGATTTCAGTTTTCTTCACCCGGGACTTGGAGGGAACTGCTGAAATGATATTCGCGCTTGCTAAGAGGGAGCAGCTGGGTAAGGAGGCAGTTGTGAGGCTTAAGGGCAACAAGCACGTGCACACAATGGCGCAGCAGCAGAGGATGATTGTAGAGTGCCTGCCTGGGGTTGGGCCGAAGCTTGCTGTTGCTCTTCTCAAGAAATTCAAGACAATTGAGAGCATTGCAAGGGCAAATGAAAAGGAACTGACAGAAGTGGAAAAGATAGGAAAGAAGAAGGCGAAATTCATAAAGAAGGCTCTCAGCGAGGAGTTCTGCGAGTAGCTTAGTAGAACTTCTCAAGCCTCAGCATTGCAATTTTCTCAAGCAGCAGCTCCTCAAGCGGATAGCACCGGCATGCCGCTTCGCTTATCCCGAAGCTGTGTACAATCCTGCTGGCTTTTTCCCTGTTCATCCTCATAAGCTTCTCATCAGGCTCAGCCCCCAAATCCTTGAGCGCCTCCTCCTTGCCTTTCTGGACGAGGAACACAACTTTCCCAGCATCCTTCACCCCGACTTTTTTCACAGCCTCCCCAATCCTCCTTGTCCCGGCAGCCCAGAGCAGGAGCTCGCTCTCAATCTTCTTGGCAATCGCCCTTTTCTCAGCAAAAGCCTTAAAAGCATGGTGAGCGGAAAATATTAGGTGGTTTTCGGAGAGAACCATGTCGGGGTCGAATGCCTGGATGACGGCTCTTCTCCTCTCAGAGACTTGCTTCATTCTGGAGAGAAGCTCCTCAACATCCTTGAACTTCGTCCTTGCCGGCACAACTCTGAATTCCATGTAGAAATATTTAACAAACTTATATAAAAAAGGAGGTTTCATATGGAGCAGTTTCACGGAAAGCCAATGAGAAAGACAAGCGGGAGCGGCAGGAAGCAGAGGAAGTTCAGGGACAAGCGCCTGCATGAGATGGGCGGGCCATTTGCCAGCACGAAGGTTGATGAGAAAAACGAGGTAAAGCTTGACCGGACAAGGGGCAGCAACCTCAAGGTTAAGCTCATGCGGGCTGCATTTGCAAACATTTCAACTCCCGAGGGAATGAAGAAGGCGAAGATAAAGTCGGTTGCAGAATCTCCGGACAACAGGCACCACGCCAGAATGAACATAATCACAAAGGGAGCAGTGATAGAGACTGAGCTGGGAAAGGCAAAAGTGACAAGCAGGCCTGGTCAGCATGGAGTGGTGAATGCAGTCCTTATGCAAAAGTAACTCCTTTTAAATTTTCAACTGCATAAAATAAGGCATGCATAAACAGGAAAGGAGATTCTGCTCTTTCGGTGTCGGTGGTGAGCAGCTCCGGCTGAAGGAGCATCTCGAAAGCCTCGGGAAGGAGAAGATTGTGTGGGAGAGCCTCAGGACGGTTGACCGCATCTCACCAGTATTCCCCATGCACTTTCCATTTAAGGGACAAATCTCACCAGTACCCAAGGGAAAAGCCCCTGCGCTTTCCGTCGAGCTTATGTTCAATGCGGATAAAACCCTGAAGGAGGCAAGAATAGTCGACAGGGCTAAATCAATAACTGCAAGGTATGACCGTTCCGGAAAGCTTGTGATGGATGACTGGCTTCTGAAGCACCCGGAAGCCACCGAAACTGCAAAGGTTTACGAGCAAAGGCTCAATACCCTCATCGTATACGCCCGCTCAATTCAAAAGCCTACTCTACCGGGACCCCCGAAACAGGCATTCCAGCCGCATGCAATAAAGACTGAAATTCTCATATCCCCCTCCCAGCAGGAAGTAACAAAGCCGGTCAGGCATTTTGCCGGCAAGATAGGCAGACCCTTATTCACGCCGGAGCAGATTAGGATAAGAAATGCAGAGATAGACGCTTTCTGCAAGGAGAATGGCATAGACGCAGAGAATCATCCATCCCTCCATCATCTCTCTCTGAAAAACCTTAAAAAAATAGTTGCAACATGCGAAGAGAAGCACATACCATTCACGCCTTACCGTAGCTTCCTTCGCTATCCTTACACCAGCTTCAGCAGCAATCTTAAGGAACTAGAAGAGCATGGTATCGACCCAGTGAAGTTTTCATATGCTTTGACGTACCCTGCGCAAAATCTCTCAGATAACCTGAAAATCTGCAAGGAGCAAGGTAAAGATCCTGTAAGAGACCTCCTCATTCCAAAACTAAACATGAACCCCGAAAGTTTCAAAGAATTCCTCAAGAACCGTGAGCCGGTAAAACTCCGTCTTTCAGCAGAAGAAAAGGAAAAGAGAATAGTCGAGATAATGGCAAAGAATGGCGTTAAAGAAGAGGATATCATTTCTTCTGTTAAGAAGATGTACCCCGTAGCCATAGAGCACATAATACAGGTATGCGACAAGCATGAATTTGACTGGAAGACTCGTCAGTATGTCTTCTCCTGGGGCGCAAATGTTCTGGATTTAAATCTTGATTTCTGCAGACAAGAAGGGAGAGATCCCGAGCAGTCTGGCATAGTATCCAAACTATGCCTTCCGAATGGCGAGTTCAAAGAATTTCTCAAAAGTCATGTCCCAGCAAAGTTATTTATAACACCTCAGGAAGCGGAGAAGGAAGTGATTAAGATAATGATTGGAGAGGGTTTAGAGAAAGAGAAGATAACGCTGGATATTAAAAGAGCAGGCCCTGTCTCAGTCCGAAGGATACTAGAAACGTGCAAAATGCACAATTTCGACTGGAAAAAATACCTGAGCATTTTCTCGCAGGGTGCCGCATCTCTGAATTGGAAGTTTGAGCTTTGCGAATGCAATGATATAGCTGTAACGGAAATAGAGCCTGTCCACTTAATCCAGTCAAAAGACACGTTCCGGAACTTCATCAGAACGCTAGTTGCTGAAAAGGGTGCTGAACTCAGGGAACCTCCCACAGCGCAATCACAGTAAATTTTTATACCCCGCCGCTTGATACATACTCATGGAAGCGGTTAAGACATTCGAGGCTGCCGTTATTGAGAAAAAAACAAGGGAGAGTTGCGAGGCTAACTTCTGGAAGGCTGCTTCCCAGAAGCTCCACTCCCTCGGAAGCTCTCTCAAAAACTACTCAAGAGATGTTGTCGAGCCGAGAATAAAGAGCTGTGATGAGCTTCTGAAAAAATCATCCGATGAGCTTGAAATACTGAGGGACATAATAGCCCGAATAGCCAAGCTTTTCAGGAAGGTGAGCCCAAAAGAGGACGAGTGGATGCTCAAATCCTCATTTGAAATCAGGGACAGGCGCTCCGAGTTATCCGAGCTCAAGGCAAACCTGGAAAAGACAGCCGAGAACATAGAGAGTGTGGCCTACTGGTCATCTGTCAGAGCAACAGACAGGATGAACTCACAGGCAGAAGTATCCCTGAAAATGCTGCTGGACAAGAACACAAACCTGCAGGAATGGGTTGACTTCGGCATAGAACTGAAAACTCCTTCAGGAAAGATTGTCAGCTCATGGCAGAGCCTTACAGAGGGCTATCCCGCAATAAGGGCTTCCTTTGAGAAAGCGGTTGGCGCAAAGAAAACAATAGCGTCACCTGTAATCGAGAAACTAACAAAGGGAATGCTGTGACATGCTCCCACCTCTGAAGAATGTGGGGTTTCCCGCTCGCTTCTGCTAAGAAATTAAAATATCAGAAAAAGAAAAAATAAGAAAAAAAGAAAGTTTTCAGTTTTCCTCTAAACAGTTGGAGCTTCGCCGGCTTCACCGATTTTCTCTGCAATTGCGCATGTTCTCTTCACGTCGGTTATTTTCACCTTTATTTTCTCTCCAACCTTGGCGTTCGGGACAAATATAACAAATCCCTCAACCTTCGCAATTCCATCCCCTTTGGATGCAACTGCCTCTATTGTCACTTCCCTCTCTTCCCCAACCTGAACAGGTTTAGGGCCAAAATCGGGTCCTCTTCCAAATTCCATACTTTACACCTCTTCTTTTAAACGTCAGAAAGAGCTTTCCTTCCTTTCTGCATCCAGCAGTCAGACAGTACGGCTTTCCTTCCGTTGTAGCCTATTATATAGATTGCTCAATTTATAAACGTATCTGCAGGTTGTCCTCTCATCTGCTGTGGTGACTAATTCTCCTCTGTAGGAATCTTTTTCTACTCTAGACTATAAACTCTTCCCTTGGAGGTGCAAAAGAGGTGCCTCCATGGAGAAGAAAAGGGACTGGAAGAAGTATGAAAAGGAACTCAGGAAAAGAA
>JACCLF010000035.1 GCA_013425405.1 Microcaldota archaeon
AATGGGGTGATAGTGTGGGAGAGGGAGAACCAGTTGCCGGCACTGTTGATGAAGAGAAAGATGAGGAAGAGCTTGAGCAGCTAGCGCTTCCGTTCCCAAACGCCAGGGTTGTGAGGATTCTTAAGAAGAACTTCCAGAAGGAGCACCAGATAAGAAGGGATGTGAAGATCGCTGCGAATGAGCTCATAGGCAAGATTCTTGAGGATATTGCAAAAGCTATGGATAATGAAGAGTTTTACACCCTGTCCATAGAGCATTTCAACAAGGCCTCAAAGAAATACAGGTATGTTGATTTGCAGGTAAAACGCTTTGCAAGGATAAAACAGCTTCTTATGAAGCAGAGAGCCGAGCTTGAGGAAGTAATAATGGAGATGGAGCGCTCGGAGGAAGAATTCTAATTTCTTATTTTTCTTATATACCCCTTCAGCCCCTCATCTCCGACAACTTCAAGAATCTCTTTCTGGGTGAGGGAGACAACTCTTCTTTCCTTGAATGGCATCCTCTCAGCCAGCTGCATGAGCTCTTTTCTGCTTACCCCAAGATTCCGGGATGAGCTCAGCAGAGAGCTTCTCAAAGTCTTGTTCTTGTGCTGGAAAATAAGGTTTATCAGCTCCTTTGAAATTTCATCAACCTTCTCCTTTCTCGGCGTTAATGCAATCAAAGCAGAATTCACTTTCGGGACTGGGAGGAAGTAGTTTCTGGGGACTCTCTGCAGGAACTTCATCTCAAAGCTCAGCTGGCTCATCACTGAGAGGCGTGAATAATCTTCTGTGCCAGACTTCGCAAGCATCCTCCTGGCAAACTCCTCCTGGTAGCAGAGGACTGCACGCTCAAACTCCATCTCAGCTATTTTGAATGTCAAAGGCGATGATATGGAGTAAGGAACATTTGATACAATCACCTGTGTTTTCCCAGCATCATACTTGAGGAAATCAGCCTCGACAACCTCAACATCTGGGAGGGAGCTCCTCAGTATTTTCACAAGGCGCGCATCCTTCTCAACTGCAACAACTCTTTTCGCCTTCTCTGCCAATGCCCTTGTTAGAAAGCCGACTCCCGCACCTATCTCAAGAACTTCCTTCCCTTCAACATCAGCATACTCAACCTCTTTTTCTATAACCCTTTCATCAACTAGGAAGCTCTGGCTCAGCTTCTTTCTTGGTTTTAGTGCATACCTTTCAAAAATTGACAGCAGCTCTTCCCTCAGCACAATTAAACCCCTTCCTTCTGGAAAGGCGGCCTGGTGAGTATGTAGTACTTTGACTTGCCCGTCATCTCCTCGATTATCCTGTCCACTATTATTTTAGAAGCATCGGGAAGCAAAACAACTCTCTTGTTCATATCCTCCAGGCTCTCGAAAGGCTTCCTCTCCCTCTCATCAAGTATGTCTCTCATGTGCTTCTTCCCTACTCCCGGCAGGAGCTCCAGCTGGTGCAATCTTATATTTATCGGCCCGCACTTGTTGAAGAAGCTCACGAAGTATGGCTCCTTCTCCTTTATTATCCTCCTCAGCGTCCTGTCAAGCTCTGCCCTTGCTGAAGAAGTCAAATCGAAGTAGGTTATCCTGCTCTTTATGTGGTCGACCTTATCCCGCGGACCCTTTCCTATGTATGTCCTCTCCCCGACAGTTATTTCCGTCCCGGGCTTCGGCGTAATTTCCAATAGCGTGAAGTAATCTTCTCCTACGACTTGAGCTATGGGCTCCCTCCTCACATCTGTCGATTTCCCGTAGGGTAGCGAATCTAATACTACTGAATATTCCTCCATTCCTAGTTTCATCTTCCGAACCTCTATTTCGAGTATTTCTCAACAATTTTAAGCACTTCCTTAATCTCTTCCGCACTGAGTGAATACCTCTCATTCGCGAATATCAGTCTTATCTGGTCTGAGTTCTTCGGGAGTATGTCGGCTATCTTGGCGGCAACTGTCGGCTTCACCTTGTTGATTTTCTGCAGCTCCTCCATAAGCTCGGCCGCCTTCTTCTTGCTCAGCTTCGCATACTTGGTGGCATATGCCAACGCGGTCTGCTGCTCGAAGCCCAATTCACCTTCCTTCTTCCTCTCCTCAAGCACTTCCTTTACCTCCGCAAGAGTTGCAGGCCTGTTTGAAACACTCTCCTTCTCAATCATATCATCATCTCTCCAGGTGCATTCCGGGCAGTATAATGCTCTTGTGGGCGTTTCCAACCTTTACATCAACAATGTATGATTTGCCCCTCATGCCAACAATCACTCCGTGCCTTCCCCTGTAGCGCGGGTGCGGCAGGCCTTCCTGGGAAGGAGCAAAGTTTATGCATACTTTATCTCCGATGCTGAAGCTGCACAAAAGCCTTCTCATGGGGATGCTTTTCTCCCCTGCCCTTTTCCTAAGGCATCTAGTCCTTTTTGAAAACTTTCCCAACGATCTTCTCATTGACTTCCCTCCAAGCCAGCTTGCCAACTCCTGTAGGTCAATAGTATATGCCTAAAAAGGTATATAAATGCTGTGTGGTTGCGCCAAGCCCATTCTGCAGGGTGCCGGCCCGTCGGTCGGTTTTTAAATACTTGCGTTTATAAATAAACTGGTGGTCATCCGTGGCTAAAAAACTCAACATTGATCCGACATTCAAGATAGAGAACATCGTTGCTTCCGCGAACCTGGGAGTGGAGCTTGACCTTTACACAATTGCACAGAAAGTCCGAAATGTTGAGTACGAGCCAGAGCAGTTCCCAGGCGCAATTCTGAAGCTCAAAGATCCAAGGGCATCGTTGCTGCTCTTCAAGAACGGCAAGATAATATGCACAGGCTCAAAGAGCGAGAGAGAGGTCAAGAATGCCATAGAGCAGGCAATAAAGCTGCTTGCATCGCACGCAAAGCCGCTTCCAGTGAAGAAGTAGTTATTCCATTCTATTTCTTTAACTTCTTTTAGCAGTATGAGAATCT
>JACCLF010000044.1 GCA_013425405.1 Microcaldota archaeon
ACACTAGGCCACAACTCATCGAATGTCAACTCCACACTTGTTCCAACCTCGGGAACTACCGATTCCAGTGGAATGGTGTTGTCGTACTTTGAGGATGACACGAGTGTTGAGAGCCTGGGCATACAGGCAAACGTGTCAGACAACACCGGGCAGCTTCTGAACTCCATAACTAAACCGCTGCTGACAATGGACTGCTCCAGCCAAGGTGCATGCGTGCCAACCTATGACAGCAACGGCAACTGGGTAATCAGCGGAGACATACTCTGCGTCAATGTTGTTGTCCCCATAACTGGTTCCATAATCATAATGCCAGGCGGCAGCCTCACACTGAGAGGTGCAACTGTGAACTTCTCATGTTTATCAGAGTTTGGCTGTCAGAATATGGTAAACGGCTCAATGAGACATTTTGGAATGTATGTGTTCGGCACGTTCAACATGTTCGACGACTGGACTGGGAAGCCATCAAGGCTGACTGTGAACACAACCCCGTTTGACTGCTGCCCTGGAGATGCAACGTGTGGAGAACTTTGGGACAACATATCAAGGGGGATTGACGAACCGACATGGAAGATTGTAGACTGCGCACCTCACTGCAGTGAAAGATGCCTTGATGCACTTCCCCATTTTAACTTTGAGGCTGAACCGGAATCCCAGGTAACAATGTACAACAGCGTAATAGACCATGTTGGTGGTGGTATATGCACCCCCAGCGGGGATGACGGAGTATTCCTATCCGGGAATAACGCAGTTGTACGTAACATGAAACTCACGCACTGCCGCCAAGCATGCATTGAACTCATGGGGTCAGGTAACCAGATAATCAATAATACTATTTATAACACCAGCCTCTATGGAATTGACATCTGGCCAGGCGGAATAACTTTTCCAACATGGAAATGGACAGCGTGTTATGGAAACGTTGGGGTCAGTACCGGAAAGAACAATATAGTTGGCAACGAAATGTTTGGAATCCTTGGCAGTGGTATTCGGATAGAAGATATTAGTTCAAATTTTACCATTGGGAATAATTACATACACAACAACAATGTCGGGATAAAGATCGAGGTCCATCAATACCAGCCAAACAACCTGATATCCTCAAATGCGCTTATGTACAACTCCGTAGGAGTTATGGTGGACCCACAATGCTACGCAAATCTGGCATTAAATGTAATACAGTTCAATACTGGAGCTGGAGTTTACTGCGTTCCTGATGTTGGAGCTCCTCTCTTCAATGCAACTGCTGATTTCAATGGTGACATAATAACCCGCAATGCCGATAACTGCAGCACATGCAAAAGAATCACAAACTGGAACGGGCGTGGAATAACTGTGGGGGATGACTGCCCATACCCGTAAGGCAATATTGGGGAGCACAGGAAGAAGCTTGACGAGTTCCTAAACGCTGCGGGGTATGAAATCGGAAGGGGGGAGTTTATAAGGAATCGTGAGGTTCCTCTTGAGGCAGAAAGGCTTATATACCTAATTATAGATAATTCTATAGGTGGTTATAGATGAACTATACAAGCATTCAGATTTCTCCGGAAACCAGGGCAAAGCTGGGCAAGTTCAGGGAGTACACCCGCGAAACATATGACGAAGTGCTGAACAAGCTCATGTCCATCGCAGAACTCGCAAGGGATGAGGGAAAGCTCAGCGATGAAACACTTCAGGACATCGCGGAAGCAAAGAAGCAGTATGCCGGCGGGAAAACATTCTCAACCAAGGAAGTGCTGGAGAAGCTCGGTGTCTAGATGACTTACGAACTTGTCTGGACGCCAAAATCACTCCAGAGGCTGAGGGAGTTCGACAGGAAAACCGCCCTCCGGATTGCGGAGAAACTCGAGAGGGCAAAGGAGTTCCCGCACCATTTCTTCATAAAGCTGGCCGATGCCGATTCCTGGAGGATGCGCGTCGGGGACTACCGGGTGATATGCTTCATCGATGACAGGGAGAGGAAGCTTGTTGTGGAAACGCTGGGGCACAGGAAGAAAATCTACAAATGAGCACTGGTCCGCAGACTCGGTTTCTTGAGCAAGTTTAATATATTCCCTTCCCCCAATGCTATTCGCCCTAGTCTAAAGGGCTGGTAGGTTCGTGAATTTAGCTCA
The DNA here is from genome assembly GCA_013425405.1 of Microcaldota archaeon. Taxonomy (GTDB): domain Archaea; phylum Micrarchaeota; class Micrarchaeia; order Burarchaeales; family Fermentimicrarchaeaceae; genus Fermentimicrarchaeum. The sequence goes on from JACCLF010000044.1 coordinate 2,112, forward strand.
GGAGATTACAAAAGAAGGTTTATAAACGGCAGAAGCATAATAGTACTCGGAGTGGTAATATGGCGGAAAGCTACAATTTCTTCCTGAAGGCAGACTTAAGCCCTTTCATAGGGGAATGGATTGCGATAGCCGATAACAGGATACTTTCTCACAGGAAAAGCCTGAAGGAGACTTACGAAGAGGCTAAGAAAAAAACGACAAAAAACATCCTCCTGACCAGAGTGCCAGATAAGGAAGAAATGATACTCTGATTTTTATGCCCATAACCTTCAGATACAAGAAAATCAACAGACCCGCCCCACTAGAGCCAATCCATGCGCCTGCGATTCCCATAACTCTTATCGGAAGGAAGGAGAAACTGGATGTCATAGCCCTGGTGGATTCCGGCGCTGACGTCTCGGCGATTTCGAAGGATTTGGCAGATATCCTTGGAGTTGACTTGGCAGGAAAGCAGGAGGAAGTTGTGGGCATAGGCGGCAAGGTTCCCTCTGTGAGGACCAGAATAGATGCAAGCATAAGGAATGCCCATGAGAGGTATACGTTCACATTGAATGTCATGGTAGTGCTGGATGAGAAAATTGAATTTGGAATATTGCTGGGGAGAAGGGACTTCTTTGAGAATTTTGATGTGACGTTCAGGGAGAATGAGGAAAAGATAATCCTGAAAAAAGTGCCGCCAAGGCACGATGCTGTAATGCGCATTTGAGCATAGTCCAGGCGGTAGGCGGGGATTTGTTATAATTCCACCACCCAACCTACCAAAAGTAAGCTTCTTATGGGTTTAAATATGACAAATAAGCAGGCGGCACGGGTAGAAGGAACCGCGAGGTTATGAAAAGCCTTTTATAGTAGAATACTATAAATTTAATAGTGATTTTATGAACATAACAATGCGTTTCGACGGCTATGTCGAGCAGATTATCGATGAGGCCGTGAAGAAGGGAATTGTGAAGACCAAGGCGGAAGCCCTCAGGCTTGGCGTGCTGCAGCTGAACGAGAAGTACCACCTTATCTCGCAGAATCTTAGCGGGGATGAGGAGGATTTGAGCCTGGCAATCAGGATTGACGAGAGGATAAAGGCCGGCAAGGAGAAAACCTATCCGGAAAGCAAGCTGAAAACCCTCCTGAGATGATGCAGTGCCTTACAGGCTGGAATTCACCAAAACCTTCGCAGATGACGTCCGGAATGCGGACAGGGCGCTGAAGCTTCGTTTGGAAAGGGCAATTGAGAAAATCAAGGCGGAGCCGGCAAGGTTCAAGAGGCTGCACCACCATCACAACTTCTTCTCGCTGAGAATTGAGAATTTCAGGCTTGTCTACAAAGTTGAGGGGGAAGTCATAACGCTGCTCTTCTTCAGGAAAAGAAGCGAAGTTTACAGGAATGTGTGAGAAGCCTAAGCAGGAGATTAAAAGGAAACCGAAGGGGTTCCTCTTGTGAAGTGATTGCTGCTTCTTAATGGTTTAAATAGAAGAAAAGGCATAATTTAAGCATGACAGCTGCTTGCAAAAAAGCAGGGCCTTCCCAGGTTGAAACGCCACTGGAGGAACTGCGGGTTCTTCCTGACCACATGTTCGGAAAAGTCGGTGGATTCGATGTGCATTTCAAGAAGGACGGCCAGGTGGAGGCGAGGAGGAGCTACAGCAACGTCGGAATTGCGGTAATGCACGAGGAAGGCGGCAGAACTTCTGAGAAGAAGGAGGTAGTAAAAGAGGTTGAGGTGAAGCTGGCATTTGGATTAATACCTCTGCCTCCGGACATCTTTTTTAGTAACGAGAGGATTCACGCGGATTTCCGTCTGGGTGAAAAAAAGCACAGCATTGAAGGGATGATTTCCACCGCAGACCAAGTCTCCTGGCTGGAGGATGAGAAAGGCAACGTATCTTTCAGCGACAGATTCATCCAGAATGTCGATGATGATGTGCGGTCATTCAAGAAAAAACTTACCTGGGCCCTGCAGTTCGACAGCAGGCTGTCTCCCGCCTTCAAGGCAGAGATGAGCAGCCAGGAAGCGCTTGAGAAATTCGTTTCCGAGCTTGCAGACGAGGCAGAGCGGATTTCTGAAAGGTCCGATGTGAAAAAGAACCCGCTGTTGCTGCTTCCGGTGTTCAACAAGGCGAGGGAGAGAGGAGTTACCGAAGATGTCGTCACTGAGCTGGAGTTAAGGCGCGCATACATTGAGAAGACGCCGCAGCTTGATGTGCTGATTCGCATACTCAATGACTTCAGGAAGAGAAGCAGGCGGGAGTTTGAAGAGAACTCCATGCAAGAAAAGCAATGAAGTCTGCATATGCTTATTTAAGCAGGAAATTTGCCAACCCTGCCGGGAGGAAAACCGTAACGACTGAGGATATCAGGCTTGCGAGGTAGCAAACTTAATATATTTTTAGAATAAAGGATAAATCATGGAAAAAATAAAAGAAATTGTAAAGAAGAGATATTCTCAGATTGCTAAGGAGGGCACTAGCTGTTGTCCGACTTGTGGCCCATGCGGCCATAATGCAACTGAACAAGCAAAGAGAATAGGATATTCTGAAGAAGAAATAGGAAAAATACCGAAAGAAGCAGTTATGGGTTTGGGTTGCGGAAACCCAACAGCGCTAGCAGATTTAAGGGAAGGAGAAACTGTTTTGGATTTGGGAGCAGGTGCAGGAATTGATGTATTTTTGGCTGCAAATAAAGTAGGGCCAGGGGGTTATGTCATTGGAGTTGATATGACCGAAGAGATGATAAAAAAAGCTAATAAAACAGCAAAAAAATACAGATACAAAAATGTCGAATTTAGAGTCGGGGAAATTGAAAATTTGCCTGTTGAAGATAATTCTGTTGATGTAATCATCAGTAATTGCGTCATTAATCTTTCTCCAGACAAATTACGGACATACAAGGAAGCGTACAGGGTTTTAAAACCAGGCGGAAGGGTTTTAATTTCCGATCTGGTTACAGAGGGAGAACTGCCTGAAAAAATCAGGAGAAGCTCTGCTGCCTGGGCAGGGTGCATTGCCGGAGCACTAGAGAAAAGGAGATACATAGAGACGATAAGAAAAGCAGGATTCAGAGATGTAAAAATTGTTTCCCAAAATACATATGAGCCTGAGCCAAACGGCATACTGCGTGGAAAAATTACAAGTGTTAAAGTAAAGGCGTACAAAAAATAGATTCTCTATCTGAGGGGCGGAATTTGAAAAATCAAAAGGCGTCTGGGGCGTTTCCAGGCAATCTTGAAGCAGCTAGGGCTTCTTTTGGCGAATCCGAAGCAGATTCACTTGTAAACTTTCTTCCTGTGCCCTAAATCAATCACGTAGAGCTTCTTTCCCGCCTCACCCAAATCTATGAAAACCCGGTAGTCGCCAACCCTCAGCTTCCATATCTTCGCAGAAACAAGCCTGTCGAGGAAGAGGTGAGGCGAATCCCTTATCTCCTCAACTTTCCTTATAATTCTTGAAACTGCAATTTTGTCAAGGGAAGAGAGGGATTTCTCTGCCCTCCTTGTCCAGACAACCTCGTAGGGCATCACTCAGCACCCAGTTTCCTCAGCAGCTCCTTTGTGGAGAGCACCCTGCCCTCTTTCACGTCTTTCCTGCCCTCCTCTATCCCTTTCATTGCCTCCTCGCTCAGCTGCTCCTTCTCAGCCATTTCGAACACCTTCATAAGCTTATTCAATATCTCATCGTATGTCTCTCGCGTGTACTCCTTCAGGGAGAGAAGCTTCTCCCGAGTCTCCTTCTGAATCTGGATTGTTGTAAGCTCAGCCATAGAACCACCAGCAGTTATATACCACCATATAAGTTATTATACTGCAGCTATATAAAACTTTCACCTGAAAGGGGGGTTAAAGGGAACCGCGAGGTTCCTCTCTTGAAGGTTTAAAAAGGCAAAAAGGCATAATTTAGGCATGGCGCTCGCACAAAAAAGGGAAGAACTGGAGCATATTCCTCCAGATATGAAAGTCAACAGGGGAGTTGAGGTAGTATTATTCTATCCACATGAACTCAAAAAAAGCATTGAGAAAAAAAGGCCCAACGTCATTTTGCTTGATGAGGGGAAGAACGATAACTTCAAACCCATGCTGGATGGGATAAAGGATTTGAACGAGTACCTCAGGGAAAGAAAGTACCTGTCTCCTGCCAGAGGGGAGGTGCTAAAATTTCTGAAAGAATTTCATGCAAACAACCGCGATGTTATCATAGAGCTAAGGTCAGAATTCCCGAACGAGTATGCCACAGATGTAAGGAAGGCAAGGAAGGATGCTCGAGAGAGGATAGTTTCGTGCATGGAGGGGTACGATTTTGACGGCGCGGTTGATGCCACTATGAAGTACACAGAGCTCAACATGAAACCGCACAGGGAAGGCGACGAGCTCGCCATGAAAGAAGTTGCGGAGAAAATAAAGAATGGCGAGTGGAGCGGCACAATCTTCATAGAGGCTTCAGTAATGGGTTCACGCAAGGCGCAACTCCTCAAAAATGAGCTTTCCGGCATGGAAAACGTGAGAATAACCTACACGCCGCTAAGAGAGGAGGAAGCCGAGAAAGTTTTTGGCAAAGGAGTTGCCGAGGTCTTTACTCCTCTGAGCGAGCTTGAAAGGTTTTACTCGCGTGGGAAAAATTCTGGCGGGGAGAGAGACAGGTTAATAGCTGCACGCCACGTAGCCTGGATGGTCATATCAATGGGAATGGGCGGCAGCGAAAGAGAATTCATCAGTATTAAACATGAAGCCACAAAGATGGCAAACAAGCTCAGAAGCTATGAGGAATGCAGGGAGCTGTTCAAAGAGCTGAGGCCGCTCGATAATAAATCAGCGTTCAATTTCGTTGACTTATATATTAAGAAGAAGGACGGCATCCCAATTAAGAGGGAAACCACCAACATTCAGGAGTTCACGCTGGGAAGCCACCCGCTCAAGGTTCTTGGCGTGAGCCAGGACGAGGAGGAGGATAAGGTGGCTGTGTTTTTCGAGGCAGGCCCCTTGAGAGGATCCATGAATGACAGGATGCAGGTTTCTGTGAGCGGGGTTGGCGAGAAGAAACCCGGCAGGAGGATTTCAGACTGGGCTGCAATGGACTATGCCCATGGAAGCTTCGGCTTTGTCATTGCAGAGATAGAAATACCGCTCAGAATTTCCCTAAAATATCCAGATTTGGAATTCCCGGCAGTGCCTGACCAGTTCATTGAGAAATTCAAAACTGCAGGAGTTAATGTCAGTGACTCCGGGGCTCTGACTTTCGATGAGCTGAAAAAAGTAATAGCGCTAGCCAAGGAGGGCAAGCTTCAGCTTGACGAGAGGGTGCTGTCAATGTTCGAGAAATTTGCCGATTACGAACAGGAGATGAGGCAGGCCGCATCGCTCTCCGGAGAGGTGGGCAAGCTGAGGAAACACCCGCAGGTTGAGGAAATTTTTGAGAGGAGAGTTGACAGGTTTGTAGATGGGATGAAGAAACTGGGCTACATAGGCGGGTATGTTACCTGAAAGGAGCTGAACTGCGCAGCTTATTTAAGCAGGCGATTCATAATATTACTGCCGATGACGACATGAACAACCACTGATACAACATGATGAGGTCAACAGCGTCCGAGGCCTTCCTGATTTTACGACGTGAAAATGGATTAATTTTAAGATTGTTTTGGCTTCTTTACACATCACTTTAAATATTCAAAATGAGCAATTTTAGAAGGTGATGTTTATGCCAGGCGGAGTGACAGTGGCAGAAAAATTGAAAATTGATGGTACCGAACTTAAACAAACAGATCGCAATCCGGTGTATGCTGTTTGGGAGGGGGCTCGCGAGTTTGGAGAGGGAGCTAAAGGAAGTACAAGAGTATACCTCCATATTGACAAAAAGGAAGAGAAACTTACCGCCAGCCTAACGCATTGGAAAGACGACAAACGAACTGATGTGCATGCAGAATTCAATCTGACCGGAAAGCTTGTAAAACTAGGAACAACTTCAGAAGTATTCTCAAACGTCGCAGAGTGGCTGAAGGTAAAAACAGAAGCCGAAGGTGGTATCACGAATATTGACTGCGATACAGAAGGGTTGAAAGCAGATGTAAAGAAATTTTTAAAACGCCCTGAAGTGCAGGTCTATATACCCGGTACAAAAGAAGCAGCTGAGGAGGAGAAAAGGCTGAAAATTTTAAAGCGCAAAGCGCTCGGCGAAACCCCAACTCGTGGGGACGAGCCGATGTAATTCAATTGCATTTCTTGATATCTGATATGCCAAATAATGCTTCAGGAAAGTGTGCCCCTGTGACTGACCTTAACAAGCGGATGAGGTCTACAGCGTCCGAGGCCTTCCTGATTTTACGACGTGAAAATGGATTAATTTTAAGATTGTTTTGGCTCGGGAACTAAAGCGTTGTAATAAGCATTCTCCCCTATTTTTTGAAAGCCAGATTTTTCAAGTAAATTTTGCATTTTTTCTTCCTTGGTAAAACATGAAGCGCCAACAACTCCTCTTGATTCGGACTTCTCAAGCACCTGGGCCAGGACAGCGGTTCCTATGCCCTTTCTCCCAAGATCTCCTGCTTCTCGCTCCGAGACATAATAAAAGGGGCGGAATGTCTCTAGGTGCACAACACTGTCCTCCTCATTTAGCTTGTTTTCAATCAATGCAGTATACATGCTCCCGTTCTCGATGCTGATATTCCCAACTTTCCTGTAAGCAAACACAACATATCCTATTCTTTTTTCTTGCAAGCCTGGCTGTTCCAGATAAACGTTATACGTCTCATCCTTTCCCCAAGATTTTCTTATGATGTCTCTGACAGGGTGTTCCTCCCTTACGAGCCTTACAATTCCGGCAAGTGTTTCAACTCCTCCTTTTCCAGGATGCTCCTCTCCTTTGCTGGTTTTAATAGACCAGGCCACAGACTGCTCCTCCACGTTCTTTCGCATGCCGGTAGCTTCAGCCGGCTTTTTTGCTTCTGCATTAGGCATAAAAATCCAGATGAATTGCTCATTTCCAATATTTAAGCTTGCTCGTGCAACACTTTTTATATACTCGAACACAAAATAATCATAGGAAAGTGTGCCCCTGTGACTGAGGTTATCAACGCGATAAGGTCTACAGCGTCCGAGGCGAAACGACTTTTACGAAGTAAAATTTGTAAGAAGCCGAGCCTGTTCCACGTGGTAGTTCCTATCTATAGCAACGTCCATTAGAGCAATAATCGCCAGATGGACAATATGTGCTGGGACTTCCACAGGGTTGGTGGCATAATCCATCCGTACCCAGAATATAGCCTGCTTGACATGTTACACATTTATTATTATAACAATAAGAACCAGATTGACAATAGATATTAGTACTCCCACACGTTTGATGGCATAATCCATCCGTACCCAGAATATAGCCTGCTTGACATGTTACACATTTATTATTATAGCTCTGGGAACCTTCCGGGCAAGGTTTACATATGTATTGATTGCCCGTAACTGTCCCAGAAGGGCATTGGGAATAACATTTATCATTAAACGTATAAGGCATGTCTGGATGCGTATTGACACAATCTAAACAACTTGTCACAATATTAACCGTTCTATTTCCTGAACAGTTCTTTAATGTATTGCCTGGATAATATCCGCCAGCTGGGTCGAAGATTACCCAAATACTATTATTGTATGTAAGGTAATTTACCTGAGCATTAGAACCATAGTGGTTAGCGACTGCTTGGGCAAAATTACTCAAATCTGTTTCTGATGAACTAAAATATACTATCGCATAGGCGTGTTTACATTCTGCATCTGCTACAACTTTGGCTGTTCCGCCTATCGCTCTAATCATGGAGACTATCAAAACTGCCTGATTTTTGCAATCTCCGGATTTTGTTGCCAAGGTTTCTGATGCCGGATAAGGAATTCCCCCCAGTGGGACATTCTGGTATTCTATATTTGCCTTCACCCAGTCGTATATGTCAAAAAGCTGATTAGTGCTGTAAGCTCCGGGATGCTTTTTAATCGCCTCTGAAGCAGCTTCACGAACGCTCAGGTCATATGGATTGATTCTATCACAGTAAGTGCTATAATACGGTTCTTTATTCTCATAACTTGTAGAGATATAAATTTGTGATAGGTTAGCTTTAGGAGAATTGCACGAGCCATTGCTGCAACCATTTTGACAAACTTCGGGATAATATTCACATTGACCAATCACACAGAAGCCGTTATAATACCGGATACTGCCATTACAGTAATCACTGCATGTCACATTAGCGCAAGCATCCTGGACTCCATCATGCGAGCCTTCGGTAAGGTAAAAGGCCAAAATCGGCACAACCACAAGCAAAGCCAAAAGCAGCATCCCCAAAATCAAAACCACACCAATGGCAAACAGCAGCACCCTGACTCCTCCCTTCCTTTTTGCAGGCTCCTCCGCAGCCGGCTTTCCCTTTCCGGCTTTAGCTGAAGGCGCAGCAGCCGATGGCTGCTTTGCACCAACAGCAGGAGGAGTCTCCTTGGAAAGAGCAGCCCCGCATTCAGGGCAGAACTTCTCGTCCGGTTCGAGAAGCCTTTTCCCGCATTCTGCGCAGTATCTCATGAAGGGTATTAATATAAACCCCATTAAAAATACTTTTGCTATTTAAGCCTGTTTGGTGCGTTGTAGCGTAATTCAAAAATTACGAGGTAAATAAAAAAAGCAAAAAATAAGCTCTCCGAGAGAGTTGTGCTACAACGCACCTGTTGGAATAACCTTTTATACACCGAACTCGAACAATACCCTAGGAAAGTGTGTACAGAATTCCGTGACTGAGGTCATCAACCGGATAAGGTCTACAGCGTCCGAGGCCTTGCTGATTTTACGACGTAAAAATGGAATAAATTAAGATTACTTTGGCGTGAGAGCTACTTCCCCAGGAGCTTTGATGCTTTCCTCCTCACCCACTCGGGGCATCTTTTCAGATATCGGCCCATCTTCTCCTCATCCATCCTCCTCCTCATCTCCCTGAGGGTCGATTCGTCAAGTGGCTCCCTGAAATACGCGAAATCCACCAGCGTCTTCTCGACATCGGAAATCGATATCCATACATCATGATACCTGATGCTCTCAAACCCGAAGAACATGCTTCTTCCTATCCTCCTGACAAGAACATTGCCGCCAAGAATTGTCCTCATCCCGCTCCGCACCCTCCGAGGAGTTATGATTATGGTGTTCGTCTCCTGCTCCCACAGGTTATGCAGGGAAAGCGCATCCTGCAGCCCGTGATAGGAGGGAGAAAATGCAAAGCCGGCGAGCATCGGGTCCTCCATGAAGGTGTAGACTCCTCTCTTCAATTTCTTTATTCTCCCGCCCCTGAGCAGGTTCGTTATGAGCATGTAGACATATCCCTGGCTGGCGCCGCGCGCTGTCAGGAAAAGCCTCGCGTCGGAAATCGTGAATACCGGAAAGGAGGAGAAATGTTCAATGAAATGTTTCATGTATTTCATGTGGAAAACCTCGAGGAAAGAACTTCGACCATCTGCCTGAATGAGGGCGCAACCCCGCTGTATACCACCGCCCGGAGGTTCTTCTCGTCAAGAGGCGGCGCTATTCCCTGCAGGAATTCCCTCATGCCCCGCACATTTGCAGCATGCCTGCTCAGGTGATATATGTCATAAATGTCCCTGATAAGCCTCCTCCCCCCGTAGGCTGCCATCTTCTCTTCAATGAGGGCTTCAGGGGAGAGCGTGTAAATATCCATTCTGCTCCCGTCGACCTTCTCGTACTCGTCAACAACTTTTTCAACTGTCTTTCTGGTGTTTATCTCAAGCCTGACCTCAACCGAGCCGTTTGAAACCTTTGCGAAGACCAGGTTTGCAGTCTGCTTGTATTTTGTCACCTCAAGGCTTCTTGCTGCTGCTTCCCTGAAGAACAGCTCCCTGAAACCCTTCCCTGTGCTTGCATAGAAATCCAAATCCTCTGAGAACCTGTTCCCCTGGTAGCACCTCCAGATTGCGGTTCCGCCATGAAGCACCGGCTTTTCCTGCTGGAATGCGCCGTACAGCATCTCCACCAGCTCGTCCTGAAGGAGCGCAACCTCCCGGTGGGTTCTCTTCCTGAGCCTTTTCGAGAGCGGTATTTCCATGTTTATATTAATGAACGTAACATATAAAAAAGTATATGTTTGGTTAATTTATAGAGAGAGGTGTTAATCCGTCCGGCAGATCTTCGTAACCATGGTTACATCAAACTTCTTTCCTTATGTAAAGCTCCCCTTCTTTCGATTCCAAGATGATTCCATCCCCCACTTTGAGCCATTCCCCTAACCCCTTGGGGATTGATGTCGTGAATTCATCTGCGTACTCCCTGTTCTGCACGCTAACTGGCACAATATGCGGATTATCCTTGCTCAGCTCAAGCCAGAGTCTAGGTTTCTCCTTCTCATCCTCATCAAACGTCCAAATTCCATACCCGCCTTTCTTTCTTGGCAAGAAAGAAAAGGATATCATTTTTGTTCTGCGTTAAAAATGTCATTTCTTACAAAAGTTTTTCCATTGAAAGCAATTGGAATTCCTTCTCCCAACCTATTTTCTGCATGAATGTGCAGATGCGGTTCGGTTGTTCTTCCTGAGTTGCCTATTT
>JACCLF010000002.1 GCA_013425405.1 Microcaldota archaeon
GGCGCCACTTCCAATATCACCCGGCCCCAGTGCAACTGCCACCCCCACACCTCTACCCAACCCCTTCCCTATTAGAGAATCTGGTAACTTCATTTTTTACATCATAGGAGCTGTGGTGGGAGTGGTGGTCATAGGAGGTTCTACGGGTTATCTCTGGCGCAGGCGCAGAGAAGCAATGGAGATAGGAGAGTATAAGCGGCGAATAGAACAATGGAAGAAGGACGGTTACGACGTTGCCCCTTTTGAGAATAAATGGTTCAAATAAACCAAAAGCCAAGAGACCAGAATAAAGCATGTAAGGAGGTTTCGATGAAAGACCTGAAGACAATGAAAAAGGAGTTACGGGAACTGGATAACGCAATCAAAAGGCTGCAGACAGCGGAAAAGGAGTTGATTGAACTGGAACCATCTGCTGAAATGTATGGAACCCAAATCGACTCGATAAGAGCTAAGCTAAAGCAACCGAATAAGGTTGATGAAGTCGAACGAGAGCTAGCTGACCTCAAAAGACGGATAGCTTCTACTGAGCCAGGTTTACCATCCAGTCTGGCAATGAATTACTATGATGCAACATTCATCGGAAGTGGTAATTTTGCTCGGGTTTACAGAGCAAAGAGAAAAGAGGATAACAAAGAAGTTGCGGTCAAAGTGCCTATAAGTATGGATGAATCCACAGGTAGACGATTTATGACCGAGATCAAAACATTCTATGAGAATTTTGAGCATCCCAATATTGTTAAATTATACAAATGTAATATTCTTCCCATCCCATATCTGGAGATGGAGTATTGTCAAGAGAGCTTCGATAAACTTCCTACACCTTTGGCGGTGGAACGAGCTGCATACCTGGTTTTCCAGATTGCCGAAGGACTGAAGTATGCCCACGAAAGGGGGAGGCAGCATCGGGATATAAAGCCTCAAAATATTTTTCTTAAGGATGAAGTGCCCAAGATCGGGGACTGGGGCTTAAGTAAGCTATCTTCAGAAAACAAGAGTTCGGCAGATCACATCTTGTCGCTCGCATACGCCGCCCCTGAGCAGCTATCACTGGGTAAGTTCGGCAGTCCTGATTATAGGACGGACATCTACCAGTTAGGTGTTGTATTCTACGAGCTAACCACTGGTAAACTCCCGTTCGATGGTGGCACAGAGGTTGAAGTTATGGCGAAGATATTAGATACGCAGCCGACTAAGCCCTCGCTGATAAAACCGAAGGCAAGGGTGGTAGATCCTATGATAATGAAATGCCTTGAGAAAAAAATGCAAGACCGCTATCAAAGTATAAGTGACATGCAAAAGGAGCTTGCCGACTATTTCAAAATAGAATACAAGGACTCACTTAATAAGACTAAAGGAGACATGTCACGTTCTTGCTATTACCTTTCTAAGTTATGTTTCGTCCATATAACTAGGGGGGATTTGACTGAAGCTTTGAAATATGCGGAGGATTTGAAGCACTATGCTAATGAGCATATAAGAGACGAGCTTGGCAGCCTTATCAGTGAGATAGAACTTCGCCGAAAAGAGGACCTTGGCACCACAAATGAACTGGTTGGAAAAGCAGCAATTATATTACATCAGATAAAAATGGGACGCTGAC
>JACCLF010000003.1 GCA_013425405.1 Microcaldota archaeon
TGAGAGTTTTGGGCCCATATTGTTGGTCTGCTCCTTGTGGTGGGCAGACCTTACTATCAGGATATCGACACAACGAGTTGGGCAACATTAGTAATGGCGGTACCCTGAAGTCATTCTCAGCAATAATTCTAGAGAGGAGGAAATTAATGGTGTGATGAATCCAGCAACATAGCTGATTCTAGTACCCATCGTCATTCTTAAAAATAATTTCAGAGAGTAGGAGATGCATCATGAAATTCTTACTTACCATGCGCAACAAGGATAGCCACTACGCACTTCCGCTGAAGGAGAGGATGCCCTTCTTTGAGAAGAGAGTTATGCTCATCGAACAGAATCTTCACAAAGGCAGATGCAAGGTTGTATATTTCGATGCTGACTTGAAAGGAAGCTTTTCAGTTTGGGATTTCAACACCAATGAAGAAGCCGCAGAGCTAATTCTGCAAATGCCCGGGCGGGAATATGTGGATATCGATATCAAGCCTGTCATGGATATGGATGTTGCAGTGAAGCAAATGAAAATGTACTGGACAATATGTTTGAAGGAGTGAGTTATTCTCGATTGAAATAGAGTGGAACGAATCAACCTATAAATACCGGCATCAAATTATTTCAAGGACTCTAGGGCTTGCTTTGCTTGGCTCAGGTAGTTTTCCAGCTCGCATTGTTCAAACAGGGACAGAGCCTCAGAGATACAATGTCTTGCTTTGTCTTTGTCGCCCTCTGCACTATGAAGCTGACTCAGACCAAGGTAAGCAATACCGAGCTCCCCTTTGGCGCCGATCTCCCTGGCAAGCTCAATGGCCTTGTTCCGGTAATCCTTAGCCTTCTGGACGGCATCGGGGATGCTTCCTATTAGAAGCGAAAAGCTCATCCCGATAGCATTATAGAACTGGACACAAATAAATTTTCCCCCATCTGCTAGGATTTTCCGTGCCACATCTTCAGCAGTGGCCAACGACTGGAGATCACCTTTTAGAAAGGAAACTAAGCTTAGCACTCCCTGGGCAATATCTTCCATGAATTCGCCGCTAAATTCACGGCCAAAGGCCAGGACTTCCTGCATTGTGTCTTCTGCCTCCTGGAGTTGGCCATTATAGACATAGTAAACGCCCAGCATAGGTTTTGGAAGGAGATTATATAAAGGATCCGCGGAAATTTCGATTCCCTGCCGTGAGTGTTGAACTGCCGATGAGAAGTCGCCATCCATGGAGAAGCTCAATGCCATGGTATAGTGACCCATGACCCCGCAGCGGATGCTGCCCCTGGTGCGGGCATACTCAAGAAGGGCCTCCCCGGCTTCAGTGACCTTTCGTCTCTGCCCCTTGTAATATGCAGTTCCTAAGCCGCCCAAGGATTTGTAGTACAGGTACTGGTCCTCTTCAAAGCACCTGCAAATTTCCAGTGCTTTTTCTCCAGATGCGACTGCTTCTTCCAGAAGGCCCATGTAAGAACATGTCCAAGTAAGCCAGCAATATGAGTAACCGATTACCAGGTCGCTCTTAATCTCCTCTCCAATGTGTAGGGCCTTGTGCAGGTACTGATATGAATCTCTAAGCGAACCACTGTTATAAATAGAAAAGCCAAGCCATGCGTAGTACATTCCCAGCCTGGCCTTATCATCAAGCGATTCAGCCAGTTCTTTGTGAGCTTCCAGCACATCAGTCAGTCTTTTGAAATCACCTCTGAAATAGAAGACGTAGGCCCATTTTATCAACAGGTCTATAAGCTGGACCTCGGCCCCCTTCACCTCTCCAACCCTGGGATACAACAGCTCATACGCCTCTACGTAGTGACGGTGGGATTCTTCCACAGCATATCTGTCGAAGCTCTTCTCAGCCGCCTTCGTTAGATAATAAATGGCTTTGTCTGTAGATGCGCCGTTTTTGTAATGGAAGGCCAGGGCTTCATAAAACTCATCCAGCCTGTTGGGATAGAGCGCCTCAATTGCCTGCCCTATGCTTTCGTGAACCTCTTTCCTCTTCTTTAGCAGCAGGCTGCTGTAGGCTACCTGCTGCGTGAGGGCGTGTTTGAAGATATATTCCAGCTCCGGGAACATGCTCCTCTCGTAGATAAACTCCAGCGCCTGGAGTTCGAGCAGATAGGCCTCCAGCTTCCCACGCATGCCT
>JACCLF010000004.1 GCA_013425405.1 Microcaldota archaeon
GTGCAGCCGTATGTCTCAACAAAAACCTTCATAAACCCTGCCTACATAATAATAGAATCCAATTTTATTAAAGGTGATGAAATGATTTGCGAAAGATGCGGGAAGGAGACACATATGCTGGAACCATGCGAGTACTGCAACAGGAAAGTGTGCGTCGCCTGCGAGAAATCATCCAAGAAAACCAGCAGGATAAGAAGAATAGTAATATGCAAGGACTGCTGGTCCGAGATGGGGAAGAGGAAAAAGTTCAAGGCAGAGTAGCCTACTTCGTTATGATTATGGTTACTGTCTTATCCTCTATCTCCCATTCCTTTGCAGTTCCCTTCAGCTTCTGCTTCTCTGAGAGAATGAGATCCTTCGCCTTCACTTCTTTTGCCAGGCTCTGCTCGCCTTTCTTGAGCAGGGAGATGAGCTCTGCATCGCCAACAACGTTAACATCAATCATGTCAGTTTCAACAAGCTGAAGCTCCTTCCTCATCATCTGTATTCTCCTCCCCACTTCTCTTGCAATTGCCTCCTCGTAGAGTGCGGGGGTAATCTCAATTTTCAGATACACCCTTCCACTGCTGAAAGGAGCCTCTGCATATCCTTTTGGAGGAGTCTCCAGGAATTCAACCATGTCTGGAGTCACCTTGTAAGGCCTGTCGTCTATGAGCACCTCAAAGTACTTCTTTTCCTCGAGCTCTTTCCTGACAAACTTTGCATCGCTGTTCTTCACGGCTTCTCCAACTGCCACGGAGTAATCCTTGAAAGCAGGACCCATGACATTTAACTTAGGCTTCGCCTCAACCATGCTGGGCATATCGCTCTGCAGCCTGGTCTTCTTGACATTGCCAATCATCTCAATTATGTAGGAGAGATGCTCAACAGCATTCACGCACTCTGTTGAATCTGTGACAACCACAACCTCCTCAAGGGGCCATCTTAGCTTTATGTTTGCCGTCTGGCGCAGCTGGGCTATTACACTGGATATCTCCCTGCACACTCCCATCTGCCCCTCAATGAGCGGGTTGAGCGCATTATGGTCGTGCTGCGGCCAGGGCAGCATGCTTATGCTCTCCTTCTTCTTCTCCTCCTTGAAGAGCAGCTGGTATCCATCCTCTGCTATGAAAGGCGTTATGGGGGAGAGCATCTCTGAGAGTGCAAGCAGCGATGTGTGAAGCGTCTTGTAGAATGCATTTGGATTCCTGCCATCAGATATTCTTTTCTTTCCAAGTTTCAGGTAGAACCTGCTTATGTCTTCCACCATGAAATTCCTGTAAATCCTCACTGCCTCGTGAATGTCATACTTGTCAAACTGCTCGGTTGTCTGCTTTATTATCCCGTTGAGTCTTGAGAGCAGCCACAAGTCCTCAGGCTCATATTCTTTCACCTCTTTCTTTGGGTTGAACTTGCCGAGCTTTGAGAATCTTTCCATGAACAGGTACAAATTCCAGAGTATGGAGAGGGATTTGTTAGCCTCCTTTATCTCCTCCCAGTTGAACTTCAAGTCGTCCCACACTGTGCTGCTCATGCTCCACAGCCTGAATGTGTCTGCGCCGTATTTGTTGAGTATCTCCTCTATTGGGACAAAGTTTCCGAGCGACTTGCTCATCTTCTCGCCTTTCTCATCCACAAAGAATCCGTGCATGAGCAGATTCCTGTAGGGCACCTCATCGTGGGTTATGACGCCGCATCCTAGCAATGAATAGAACCAGCCCCTTATCTGGTCCTTGCCCTCCACAATGAAATCGCACGGATACCAGTATTTCAATTCATCCTTTGAGAGCGGAGCCCATATTGCGTTGCCAGAGTCAAACCAAACATCGAGCACATCAGGAACTCTCTTCATCTTTCCGCCGCACTCGCAGTTGAGAAACACTTCATCAATCTCAGGCTTGTGCAGGTCATCCAGCCTCTTCCCGCTTGCAATTTCCAGCTCTGTCCGTGAGGAGATGATTTTTATCTTGCTGCACTTCTCGCACTCCCAGATCGGCAGCGGTATGCCCCAGTATCTCTGCCTTGAGATGCACCAGTCCGGTGCGCATGTAATGAAGTCCTTGAACCACACTCTCGCAAACTCGGGCTCCCACCTCACATTATCGAGCTCTGCCAGCATTTTCTCCTTTATCTTGGTTATCCGTATAAACCACTGGTCTGTGGTTATGAAAATAAGCTGGGATTTGCACCTCCAGCAGTGGGGGTACCTGTGCTTTATATCACCAGCGTGGATGAGCAGGCTTTTTTTCTCAAG
>JACCLF010000007.1 GCA_013425405.1 Microcaldota archaeon
TGGCATCTCTGGGGGCATTCCTGGGAAGTTGATGAAAATAATGATTGGGAAAGGTTGGAGAGGGTGTTTCGCAGGGTAAGTGCGCTATCCAATAGAGTAATAAGGATGGATAACAGCCAATTGCTGAAGATGCACACTGAGAAGAAATGATGGCATGAGTACTATTGATATGGATAATAGAGTTGATGTTGTAATAGGCACCGTAATTTACCGCCAGGGCTCTTATATCATAGATAAGCTTCTGGCTAATCAAAAAGAGATTCAGCAGGAATACCCCAGATCCGAGTTGATTTTTGCTGTCAATGAAGCTGATTTTGTTCAGGAGTTGGAGCGGCTTCTTAGCCATTGGGGGTTGAGGGGTAGGGTCATTCTTTATGAGACTATAAAGCCGGAATACGCACGAAGCAAGGTGTGGAATATAGCATGCGGCAGAGAGGCTATAAGGCGCTACACACTATCGCAACCCGAAGTGAGATACCTTCTGTCTCTGGACGCAGATTTGATTTGTGATGCCGATATTATAGAGATAATGGAGAGGGAGATCCAGGGCTACGACATTGTATTCAGCGGATGTCCGCTTCGCGATTACGGGATAGGACTGGCGGGCGCGGGATGCGTCATGATTAATAGAAGTGTCTTGGAGAAGATTAGATTCAGATGTGTCGAATTTAAGAATGGTGATGTCATGTTCGAGGACAATCTACTCGAACTCGATTCATTCAAGCTGAGAAGCAGGATCAAGAGAGGATTCTTTCTTCATGTTAGCCATTACAAGAGCGCAAATGAAGCCAGGAATATTGAGCCCCACCTGGTGAGTTTATATCAGAGGATAACAACTTCGGTGTTAGTCCGATATGTGCTTATTAGAGCTAGCTTCGTAGTCAAGCGTAATATCCCCTGGAGGTTGAAGGTTATCGCCGACAAGCTGCGTGGCGACGTGTGGTGAGGCGTGAGGGCTTTGATGCTATGTGATTTCTATACCCTCTTTCTAGTCGGGATTGAGGAACGTGTTCAATCATTAAGAGAAGTGCTTAGAGGGCGATGGCTTGAGGTTGTAGTTTGCATAACATGGCTGAGGGACCTACCGGATATGAGGAGGGCAACTCTGAGATGCTAAGTAATATAAGTGTATTGTTAGGGAGAGCGAAAGACGTCTTACAGAAGGAGGGATTAATACCAGTACTCAGACGCGGTTTCGCTCTTGTGGCATCTCAGTTCTTTCAATACGATAACTTCTATCTCTACGAGCACAAGCTTCAGGAGCGAAATGAGGCCGACTTCATGCCCAAAATCAAGGATTTCACCTTCAAAATAGTTCACAATAATGAAGAAGCTGATGAATTAGCAAAGACTATAGGTGTTGATTTTCGCAAACGCTTTGTCGATTCTAGGCAGAGGTTGGAGAAGGGAGCAATAGCCTTCTGCGTTTTCGTTGACGGGGAAATCGCTCATGTAGGGTGGGTGGCTCTGAGTGAAGAGGCGAGGAGAACTGTTGATGACCTCCCATACAAAATAGACTTTTCGAACGGAGAAGCTTGCACAGGGGGTACTGGGACGGCCCTGGAATACAGGGGAAATGGTCTTATGGTGTATGGTTATTTTAAGAGATTCCAATTTCTTAGGGAGAAGGGGTTTACAGTATCACGAAATGCGGTGACTAAGAGCAATCTTGCATCTCAAAAAGCTCACTCTAAGTTCGGCCCGAAGATTTATGCCGAAGCCCGCTATTTTAAGTTGCTTTGGTGGAAGTTCTGGGAAGAAAAACCAATCTCACAGGCTGAACATCGTAGCTAGTATTTCAGATTTGCTCTTCGTCCATTGTTTTCCGCTGATTCTTTGTTTGGTTCCTTTCATGAGATGAGTAACATAGCGATAAGAGTAATAACAGAATCGGAAGAGTTTGAACCGCTATCAACGGTTTGGGATAGCCTCTTGCAAAGCAAAGGAGAGGGCCATTCGATATTTCAAACGCATGAGTGGTTATCAACTTGGTGGAAACACTTTGGGGAAGGCAAGAGACTGAATATATTATTGATTGAAAAGGAACAGCAAGTTATTGGGATTTTCCCTTTCATGAGAACGGAGTGTCGGATAGGATTGTTCAAGATTCGTCTCCTGGAGACGATAGCTTCAGAAGCTTGTGACTATGAAGTCCTGATACCTTCTGATAGTAGGGATGAGGCGATAACTGCGCTTCTAGTCTATCTTGAAGAGGAAATGGCTAAGGGCAAGCTTGTATTGAGGCTGAGCTATGTTCCTGAAGGTAGTAAGTTTCTTGAATTGCTGCGAAGGTATGCTTCTCTTGTTTCCAAGAATCTCTTTGTTCAGGAGGCGGTAACAACTTCGGCGCCATACATATCGCTGCCTGCGACTTGGGACGAATATTTTCGCTCACTAAGCCAGAATAGGCGGCAGATGCTCCGTCGAAACTTGAGATCCCTGGAAAAGGCGCACAACGTGGATTACCGGGAATGTACTGTGGATACTCTAGAGGAAGAATTGAACAAGTTCTTCGAGCTTCACCAGAGTCGTTGGAAATCAGCGAATGTTAGTGGAGTTTTCTCTGATCCCAAAATGAAGGAATTCTATAGAGACGTAGCAACGCAGTTTCTCAAGAAAGGATGGCTACATTTTTCCTGCTTAACGGTAGACAATGAAGTGGTGTCAGCAACATATTGTTTCGTCTATAATCGGAAGTTATATTGCGACATTATAGCCCGCGATGATCGATATGCGAAGTATAGCGTGGGACACATACATCATATGTTTTTAATAAAGGATGCGATCGGTAAACACCTACAAGAGGTCGATCTTCTAAGGGGGGAAGAGCCTCATAAATTTCACTGGACTAAATCAGTCAGAAGATACACGCAGGTCACAGCGATAAAGAAAGGTATCTGTCCTGTTCTACGCTACAAATTTCTACGCATACTCTTGCGTTTGCATGAAATAAGACAATACGGCCTAAGAGAACTCTACCCCCGGTATATGATAAGAAGGAGGGAGGAAAGCGAGAGAAAGAAGATAGGAGGGGGGACGCCCGTTTAGCAATTGGGGTATCGAGGAACTGCAAGGGTGGGTTGAAAAGAAGTTTGCAAGTGCCCTCTATTAAGGCAATAGCATCCTAGTCTGAACAGGTGAGAGTTGAGTAAATTAGGAAACATGGCTGAGCATTGGGACCATGTCGCTAGAGAATGGCCTCTGAAGGGCTACTCCAATGAGTTGCTTGCTGAGCACTGGAAGAAGGTTCACCTTGGTTTAATATCAAGATGGGCTGATATACCTGGCGCACGTAGGATTCTCAAGACAGACCTCTTCGCTGAAGCCTTTCG
>JACCLF010000011.1 GCA_013425405.1 Microcaldota archaeon
CTGCAGAACCCAGAAGGGCCTGCATGATGAGCTCTGCGCCAAGTTCATGCTGCTGGATGGCACATTGCCAAGCCTATGGGGTTGAATGAAGCTTGCAGGGGAGAGGGATCCATTCAAGGTGGATATTTGTTCACCACAGCATCCTCTCATCTGCCGACCCTGGGAGCGGAATCAGATGGTTTCAGCAGCTCTATCTCCACCCTGCTTCCATCCTTGAGTTTGAGCCTTTGCCTAAGGTTGTGCTGCGAGATAATCTCAATTGTGTCTGAGCTGTAGTGCGACCTTTCAGGCAGAACAAGAGCACCCCTTACTTTCTTGTTTACCAGCACAGGGAAGCATTTTACCTTTCCCAAAACACGATTGCCGATGCTGAACCCATCAACGACAATCCCCTTCATCCTATTGAGCATGAGCTTCTTTCTCCTGTCCTCAATAACAATGTTGAGGGTCCCGGGGTATGGTGCGAAGCCCAGCTTCTTTGTGAACTGCCTTGTGTACTTGTTGATCGAAAGGTAATGCTTGCCGTCCTTCAAACCAGAGCTCACTATCCCAGAGAGCTTTACAGGGAACTCCTCCTCAAAGGAGCTCCTCATCAGGAAATAAACCCTCATGAGCTCATCCAGCGCCTTGCTGGTAAGCCAGATGTTTGAATGGCCCCTCTCAACAAATCCCTCTCTCTCCAGCTGTATAACCCATCTTGAGGTGCTCTGCTGCGATATGCCCAGCTCCCTCGCAATATCATTGGTAGTGGCAAAAACCTTGCCCGTTCCCCCTCCTGAACGTAGGAGCAAAAGAAGCAAATCAAGATGTGTTTTCTTCATCATATGAACTACCTTAGTTCATGCCGGAGAAGGCAGTTCACTTGTATACCTCACTTTCTACTTTTTTGCTGGGAGAACCACATCATATATAACGTAGTAAGCTCAACCAGTATGAATATGAGCGCGATGTTTATTGAAATAAGTGTCCAGAGCGTCGCAGTTGAAATATCAACCGCGCTCATCATACCTGGTTTTATCAGCACAAACGGGTTGGCAATCAGCATTACGTAGATTATTGTCCCCACTGGGAACAAAACGAAAAATATCTGCATCCAGTACGACTTTATACCCCACGATAGGAATCTGTATTCTTCAGGCATCATATCACCCAAGAGTAGTTATATTCCAACCTATATTAACCTTACTGTGCAGCCTGGTTTTTCGCATATTCATAAGCGTTGATGCCGCAACCCCTCTTCGCATGCCGCCAACAATTACCTTGCATGCAGGAGCAGATATTTATTTAACGTGCGCGAAATTGAACCATGCGACTGGATGCTGCCATGAATCTGGATATTGGAGGAACTGGCATAGCCTTGGATGGATGCGGCAGAATGAACTGCTTCGTTTCGCATGCGCACTCCGACCATGTGGCAGCTCTCAGGGCGGTAGGGAAGAGCATACTCGCATCTGAAGAAACCCTCGCACTTGCCGGCTACTCGAATAATATTTCGCCGCTCAAACTTGATGGCGTAAAAATACAACTTCTCAACTCCGGCCACATACTTGGCTCAAAGCAGCTCAGGGCAGAGCTGGACGGGGAGAGCTTTGTCTACACCGGTGACTTCAAGCTTCAGGATTCGCTCACTACAAAGGGCGCAGATATTGAGAAATGCGATGTCCTTCTCATTGAGAGCACCTACGGCTCACCTGAGATGGTTTTCCCCGAGAGGGATTTCGTCTACTCCTGCATGGCAAAATGGGCTAAGAACAACCTTGAAAGAGGAGCCATAGTGATACTTGGCGGCTACTCCATTGGCAAGGCTCAGGAGCTGGTCAAGCTCGCAAATGAATACCTAGACGTAGCACCAATTGTCGAATCAAACATTGAGAAGGCGTGCGCGGTTTATGAGCAGTTCGGAGTCAAGCTTGACAGGATACCGGTTAGGACTGACGAGGCAGAGGAGATCATGAAGCACGAATTCCTTTCAATTGTCACTCCTGCATCCGCAAGCAGGAGCTTCTGCAGCAAGCTTGAGGGGATATACAACAGAAAGGTGGTGTGCGCTGTTGCCAGCGGCTGGGCACTGAGATATGCATACTCCGCAGACAGGTCATTCCCGCTGAGCGACCATGCGGATTTCAACCAGCTTTTTGAATACGTTGAGAGGAGCTCCCCCAAGAAAATATACTGCACCCACGGCGAGACTGTGAGGCTTGCAAGCGAGCTGAGGAGAAAGGGGTATGACGCAAAAACAATCAGCAAGGCCTCCCAGATGACTCTCGATGAATTCTCGGAGGGAGATTGATGCTCTTCATTTACATCACCTTCCCAAGTCAGAAAGAAGCTGAGAAAGTTGGAAAGATACTTGTTGAGGAGGAGCTTGCGAGATGCGTGAACATCATACCTGGAATGGAATCCCTCTTCATCTGGCAGGGCAGCATGAGGAGCGAGAGGGAGTGCATCCTCATTGCAAAGACGGTTGATAGTAACTATGCAAAGCTTGAGCGCAGAGTGAAGCAGCTCCATTCGTACAAAGTGCCATGCATAATAGCTTTCAAAGTTTCAAAAGGTTCACAGGAGTTCATCAAATGGGTTGAGAGCTGAGCCGCCTCCTCCTTGCGTCATAGACTGTTAGTATTATGAATGCAGCAACCATCACCAAAATAGGAATAATTTAATATACCTCATACTCCAATAGACTTGAGGGGGGATAATATGAAGGAATTAACAATTTTTGCTGAAGACAGGGTTGGCCTTCTTGCCAAAATCTCCAATAAGCTGAGCGAGAAGAAGATTAACATAGACTACATCTCAGCAGAGAGCATAGGTGGCACTGCTATTATGCACATTGTTGTAAAGGATGGGGAGAAGGTGAAGAAGATACTGGAAGAGGCGGGTTTCCTCACAGCACTGTCTGACGTGCTTGTCCTGAAACTCAAGGACAGGCCAGGTGAGATGGGGACTGTTGCGGCAATACTCGCATTCAAGGGGGTTAACATAAGAAGCGTATACAGCCTTGAGAAGAAAGGAAATGAAGGAATATTTGCCTTTAAGGTGGATGACATAAGGAAGGCAAAGGAAGCTGTCAAGAGCTATGTTTACACAAAGATGGGTTAAGCAGCATCCCCCCTCTACTGTTTATTTGAGACCAGTTTCTAGATTATGCCTTGTTAATAGCCCCGGTCGGATTCGAACCGACGTGTGGAGCTCCAGAGGCTCCCATCCTTGGCCACTAGATGACGGGGCTGCGAGTAGGTTTAGTTCATTCGATCTTTAAACTCTTTTCCTTTTCCTCTAGCTCATACCCCTTCGGGAAGTAGATGAAATTCGATGCGAAAAGCCCGCTCATCACGTCGCCGCCTCCCTGCGGTATGCCGTAGGTAAGCTCCTCGCTCATGGAAACAGGCTCTTTCACGCAAGGGAACTTTGAGCGGAAATGCATCTCAAGCAGGTCAGAATTCTCTCCGTAGCCTATTACTGTAACCCTGAATACTGAATCATTTGTGAGCTTCGCGTTGTTGCACATATCAACTATTGTCCGAGCTATGTAGTCCCTCCTAACATCCATCCTCATCTGCGGCTGGGTAACCTTCGTCTCTTCATAGATTGCCCCCTTGCTCAAATCGTGGACAGGGGTGCTTGTGAACTGGCTGCTAAGCGCATTGCCTATGAGCGCCAGCAATGAAACCTTCTTCTCCCTGCTCGCATACCCGCCAGACCTTGCCAGCTTGATCTGCTCCTCATAGAACTCTCTCTCCTTCTCAAGCTCAGCCTCAGGTGCGGGAACAAAGGAGATAAGCATCTTTGTTTTTTCCCCTTTCATTGCATTGTACACATCAGCAAGCCTCTCGGGGTCGTAATATATCCTGTACTCGGCTGATGCTGAACGCTCTGACATTTCCCTGTAGCTCAGGTGCTCCGGAAGCGGGAATGCGATGTACTTCCAAAGGGTTTTGGGGTCTATCTCCTCATCCAGACACTCGTTGACATACTCAAACTTCAGTCCTTCAACGCCCTCGAATATGCTCTCAACCACTCTTCTCCTTGCCCCAAGCGTCACCATATACACCTTCTCCTCCTCAAAGTCATAGAGCAGCGAGAAAGGTACTCCCTTGAATTTCCTTGTAAAAATCGCAGGGACATTGAACTCTTTCTTCGCGCTGCGGAGCATGAAGAGGTGGTATCTTGAAACAACATGGTCCGAGCTACCTTTCCTGAAAGTTATATCGAACCCCTCCTCGCCCATTCTTATGTTGCTGGTCTGCTGGCTGGGCTTGCCCGCCCCAGTTATCATGTCCGATGGGTTGAATTTCATAGATGTTTTTTGCATTTCAGTATTTAAAAATACTCCATATGCTTTTATACAGTTTCGAATAAATCAACCTCATGAAGAAAATACTCCTGCTTTTTGCACTTCTTCTACTTCCAGGCTGCATCTGGCCCTGGGGCGGAAGCAAGGATGAGCTTGAGCTTGTGCCCAAATCCGCGAACTCCGTGATAATACTGAGACCATCAGCAATTTTCAACGACTCTGACATCTCCTCATTCTACTCTCAGGCTAACATAACCGATGAAGTAGGTAGAGTTGAGGCAACAACCGGCATAGACGAGACGAAGATTAACAGAATGGTGCTTTTCATGAAATTTGAGTCCACAAAACCTTCAAGAAGCTCCTACGGCGGGTTCATCGTCCGCGGAGCAATAGACAAGAACAAGATTCTTGAGAGCATGAAGCTGAATAATATCATAGCCAACATGAGCTACGGGAATCAACCTGTCTACGAGGTAAGCGCAAAGCAGGCGCCCCAGAACAAGTCATATTTCTACTTCTTTGACAGCAATACTCTTGTGGGCGGGACAAGAGAGGCTGTGCAGGATTCAATTGATGCGAGCAGCGGAAAAACTGAGAGCGTGAAAAGCAGACAGAAGCTCAGCCAGACATACGATGCGCTTGATAAGAACTCCCTGCTCATCTTCCTCCTGGATATCCCGCCTCAGTTGAAGAGCGATATAAGCCAGAGTGCCGAAAACCTGTCCAACTCAAAAGCGTTTTCCCGCGTCGACTGCGTGGGGCTTTCCCTTGCAAAAGAGGGCAGGAACATCAACATCAACCTGCAGGCCGCTGCCGAGGATGCTCCCTCCGCAAACGACGCATCTAACGCCATTGGGGATGGGCTCTCAACCCTCAAAGGGCTGGCTCCAAGCGGAAGTGTGTTTGAAACAATTATCAACAAAATGAATGTTGGTGCAAAGGGCGACAAGGTTACTGCCAGCCTAACAATAACCTTTGACGAACTGAAAAGCCTGCGCGATGAGCTATACCCGCCCCCTCCAACGCAGTCATCCACTGACTACCATCTCATCCAGCAGGCCCAGACTGTTTCCTACAAACTGGCAAACTATGCAGATATTGTCGGCGCCCAGGGCTACCCAGAAAAAATGACCGTACAATTGTCAATACCTGAGGGCACAGGAAACATAACGGTTGGCACACCACACGGAGGCATAGGTAAGTATATAGTGCTGTCTGTCAACACAAGCTCAGGAGTAAAGGAGCTTTTCGCAACCACCACGGCAAACGTTGCCGGAGACCTCTCAAATATCTCCAAGCCCGGAACCTATACCATAATGATATCTGCCGAGGACAACTGCACCCAAGTAGACCCGCTGCAGCAGTGCGTGTATATTGAAACTGCAAATGAATCCAACTCTACAAGAACAGAAATGCCTGCAGACTAGGCAAGTCAGATATCCAGCAGAACCCTTACTGTGAACTTTCCGTTGCCCTCAACCTTTATGAGGTGGTGAGTGACCGCCTTTATATTTGTTTTAACCTTCGCGCCTTCCCACTTCCCGCCAAAAACCCTTCCCCTTGCGCTGAAAACTCCGCCTTTCTTCTCAAACTTCTCAACCTTGAACCTCTTTGGAAGGACCTCGCTTATCTCGCTCTGGGAGAGTATTGCAGAAAGGGTGAATACCGTGAGGTTCTCCAGACTGTCCGCCTGCTCCTCAACAATGAAGCTTCTATCCTCCTCAAGCCTGCCGGTATCGCACATCACTACGAACATTGCTTCCGCGGCATTCTCCAGCGCCTCCTCAAAGCTCTTCCCGTATGCCTCAAAAAGCACGTCTGCAGTATGCTCAAGAAAGCGGTATTTTCCCATCAACTCACTATGAGCCGAATATATGCGTTTTGCCTATGTAGCTCAGCATGAGGGGCATCACATCCAAGCCCAAAATGTGCCCCAGCCCACCGGACATGCACGCTATCTCGTCAAACTTCTTCACGCTGTCCACCCTCACCCCCTCCCCGTATATTGCTATGGGCAATGGGTCTGCGGAGTGGTTCTTCAATGCGCAGGGCGTGCTGTGGTCTCCGGTGAGTATGATGTATGCACCTGTTTTCATCAGGTAGCCAATCATCTGGTCTATCTTCTCAATCATCCTCACCTTTCCATTTACATCCCCGTCGTGGCTGAAGTTGTCTGTTGCCTTCACGTGGACAAACACAATATCATAATTGCCGAGAGCACTCTTTGCAGCGCTTGCCTTTGCCATCAGGTCTGTATCGGCCGTACCCGTTGCACCCTTCACATCAATGACATCCATCCCAACTGCCCTTGCGACCCCCTTGTATAAGGCTCCACCTGCTATGCAGGCGCTATTGATTCCGAACTTATCCTGCAGGGTGTCAAGCCTTGAGTATGCACCTGCGCCTCTTGCAAGCACTATGTTGGCAGGCGGCTTTCCTTTCTTCTCCCTCTCAATGTTGATTGGATGTTCCCTAAGAATCTCGTTTGAAAGTGCAGTGAACCTGTCGAGTATGAAAGAAGTCCTCTTGGACTCCATTGTCCCGTCAAGAGGCTTTGACTTCAGAACAGCAACACCGGTCTCGTGGGGGTCGACATCGGAAACATTCCTGGAGAGACCTTCCCCTCTCAGCACAAGGACTCCTCTGTGCTCTGTGGTTGCCTTGAAAACAATCTCAGTGCTGTCCACCTTCTGGCCGTTCAGCTCCTTTGCAAGCACAGGACCCACTCCGCTTATTCTGCCAGCCCTCCTGTCTGTTACAACCATCCTGTTATCAACGGTTGAAAAATTGCACCTGAATGCAATGTCGCCCTCCTCAAGCTCCAAGCCGGCTCCAAGAGCCTCGTAGACTCCTCTGCCCTGGTAGAATGTATACGGGTCATAGCTGAGAAGTGCTAGATGCGCAGTATCGCTGCCAGGAGTTATGCCCGGCCCTATGGTGTGCATCAGACCTGTTATCCCCTTTGCTGCAAGCGCATTCATGTTCGGCCTTCTCGCCCTCTGCAAAGGAGTTTTTCCCTTAATCTGCCTGTCTCCAAGTCCGTCGCATACCACCAGAATAGCCTTACCTGCCATAAAATCACCAACGAGTAGTAATTGGAGGTGAAACAATATAAAGATTTTCAGTTTGAGAGGCATATCAACTGCTCCGGCTTTTTTTCCCCGGTTTTTTATGAGGAAGTTTGCCAGTAAAATGCCCAATAAACTCGCAATGCTTCTCAGATAAGTAATTAATATAAAGACTGTTTATGAAAGATACTTCAATGCGAATTAGCACCGGTCTTCTGATAAAAATTATTGTTATAGTGGTAGTCCTAGCATTCCTTTTCTTCACAGTAACCCAGCGAGAGTTTCCAAACTGGGTTGGTGAAATAAACAAAAACCCCGAAACATCCAAGCTGCCCTACTTCATTTTCAGGACAATGCTGAGGATGATTGCAGCCTACCTGCTCGTTGTCCTCTTCGGCATCACCTACGGGATAATTGCCGGCAAGTACGAGAGGCCCAGAAAGGTGATGATGCCCCTCCTTGACATCCTCCAGTCCATACCTGTGCTTGGCTATCTGCCTGCAGCCATACTCTTCTTCGTAAACCTCTTCCCAGGGGAGCTGGGTGTTGAGATTGCTTCAGTGCTCCTCATCTTCACAGGAGAAGCCTGGGCCGTAACTTTCGGGGTTTTCGGTGCTGTCAGGAGCCTCCCTGAAGATTTGAATACAGTTGGCAAAGCATTCGGGCTCAGAGGATTCAGGTATTACAGGAAGCTCCTACTCCCCTACATGTTCCCGGCGTTCATAACCGGCAGCATACTCGCATGGGGGGGTGGCTGGTACTTCCTTGTCGCATGCGAATTCATGACCTTCGGAGGCAGGCTCTACACTCTTCCAGGGGTCGGCTATTACCTCGCAAATGCAGTCTACGTGCAGCACAGCATCGTGTCTGCAATTTTCGGCCTCATAGTCTTCATTCTGCTCATCTTCTCCATTGACAAGCTTGTGTGGGCGCCTCTCATGGACTACTCAGAGAAGTTCAAGGTTCAAACCCTGGAGCACGAGGAGTCATACAAGCAGCCCCATTCACATATTGTGATCGCCCTGCGTTATGCCGTCCATTCCTTTGACGACGTGTGGGAGTCTTTCTTCAGCATCCCATTTGTGCAGAAATTCCAAACTTCCATTAAGCTCCCTGAGGTTAAGTTCGGACCGCTCCTGCCCCCCATGAATATCGACCCAAGGAGGATGAGGTTCCGCAATCTTGCGCTCTTCATCATTCTCTTCACAGTTGTTATGTACTTTATTGGAATCTTTGTTGCAGCCTCGCTCCAGACACCGCTGGCAGACATTCAGCAGTCCTTCCGCGACCACCCTGAGGCGTACTCCATCCCTGCAGTTACACTGAAGTCAATACTGAGGATATTCACGGCATACATAATTGCCCTCGTCTGGACGCTTGCTGCAGGAATAATAATCACAAGGAGCAAGACGCTTTCGGGAATTTTCCTCCCGATTTTTGATGTAGGGCAGTCAATACCCGCTCTGGCAATTTTCCCGTTCATAGTCATAATAATCTTCAAGTACATAGGGACAGGTCCCATGGGTCTTGAGCTTGCTTCAGTGCTCCTCCTCCTGACAGGAACGCAGTGGTACCTCCTCTTCAACCTCATAGGCGCAATAAAGCATATACCCGGCGATATAATTGAGGCCGCCAACTCCTTCGGCATAAAGGACTGGAAGTTCGTGGTGTACGTCCTGCTGCCCGCAATATTTCCTGGTATAATTGTTGGGAGCATTCAGGCATGGGGAGGTGCATGGAACGCCAGCATAGTCAGCGAGTACATCAACTACGGCGGCCACATTCCGTTTGAGGCAACCTACTCGGCATCAGGGCTCACGAACATAACCGCAGATGTCGGCGGCAAAATTTCAACAATTCCCTGTTCTGCAGGCAGATGCGCAGGAGACATAGAAGTGCCGAGCGTTGGGGAGCAGAATGCATCCCTTGAGCTTCACTCGGCATCCGGCAGCCTCACGGTGCCAATCGTTTTCAATGTGAGCGATATTGGAGAGAATGAAACTGCAGGGAAGCCTATGCAGATTCCTTTCTCCGCAGGCACTGTGATTATAACAAAACCTGCAGACGGCTCGGGCATCCCGCTTCATCCCTATTCGGTGGATGGACTGGGCGCATTCATAAGCAGAGCAACTGCAGAGTGGGGAGATCCGTGGCTTGTGACCATTGCCATAGGCACAATGTCCCTCACCATAATCACACTCAACCGCACCCTATGGAGCTACCTGTTCGGCAAGGCAGAAAGATATAAATTTGAGATGACCTAAACCCAAAGTGAGACAATGGTTCCCATACTAAGCATACACAACGTCAGCAAAACATTCTCGCAGAACGGGAACAAGATAAAGGTTCTCAACAACATCACCTTCGACGTTCAGGAGCACGAGTTCATCTGCATAGTTGGGCAGAGCGGCTGCGGCAAGTCAACCCTGCTGAGGATAATTGCCGGCCTGGAAAAACCAACCTCCGGTGAGGTGCTCTTCAAAGGCAAACCAATAGAGGAGCCTGACCCGAGAAGGGCAACAATGATATTCCAGACCTTTGCGCTTTTCCCCTGGCTTAATGTGCGCGAAAACGTGGAGCTTGCCCTTGAGGCGCTGGGCATGCCGAAAATAAAGAGGCATGCCCTCGCGAGCCATTACCTGCACCTCAATGACATTGAGAAGTTCGAGCGCTCCTACCCCTCGGAGCTTTCTGGAGGAATGAAGCAGAGGGTCGGCATTGCCCGCGCCCTAGCTGTAGAGCCGGAGATACTCCTCATGGACGAGCCCTTCTCTGCGCTTGACGCGCTCACCGCGCAGACTCTGAGGCAGGATGTGCTCGACATATGGAGGGACACCAGAATACCCACGAACACCTTCCTCATGATAACCCACCTGATTACAGAAGCAGTCTTCATGGCCGACAGGGTGATTATTCTTTCGAAAAGGCCTGCCAAAGTCATAGGGGATATACCCATAGATATCCCAAGACCGAGGACAGAGCATGAGAGAGACCCTGCCTTCTACGAAATCTCCGATAGGCTGAAGAAGCTCATAATGTCAGAATAGCTACCTGCACCTTCTTGTCTCAAGGTTGCAGGATGAAGATGGGCAGTCCCAGTCACCCTGGCACAGCTGGTTCTTGTCCACACATGTATAAAGGGCAATGTCGCCTGGAACCAGGTCGCATCTCTTTGTGGCTGGGCAGTCTGCGTCACTGCTGCACATGCCTTCCCTTTTGATGCACTCGTATACTCCATATGACGTAACCGCGCACTTCTGCCAAGGTGGGCAATCGCTGTCAGCTCCGCACATTCCCTCCTTGTTCTTGCAGGTGTGGCTGACAGGGTTGCATATCTGCCAGCTTCCGCAGTCTGTTGTGTCCTTGCAATAGCCCCTCTTAGCCTTGCAGAGAAGCGTCTGCTGGTCGCACATCTGCCAGCTCAGGCAATATGAATCATTTAAGCAGTACTCCGGCCTCAGGATGCATTTGTGGTTCCCGCTGCAGGCGAACTTTGCATCGCAGTTAAAATCGTTGTTGCAGAAACCGGTTTTTGGCGCGCACATGTGGGTAGTTGGATTGCAGGTCTGCCACCTGGCGCACTCGGCATCCTCCATGCAGTAGCCGGCACTCGCAAAGCAGAGATGACTGTCCTTGTCGCAGCTCTGCCAGCTGGAGCAGTCATAGTCATCAGAACAGAAGCCCGCCTTTGCAACGCACCTGTGCCTCGCGATGTCACAGTTCTCCCAGCGCTCGCATATAGAATCGTCCTCGCATCTTCCCAGCAGCGGGGTGCACTTCTCTGTGGAATTGTCGCAGCTCTGCCAGTCCTTGCAGTCATAATTGTCAATGCAGTAGCCTCCCTTGTACTCGCACTTATGGGTTGTGACGCTGCAGCCTTTCTTGGGGTCCGTGCAGTCCGCATCGGCAGCGCAATAACCCGGCGCTGCAACGCACTTTCCGCTCTTCGTGTTGCACGTCTGCCAGCTCGCGCACTCCTTATCCTGTGTGCATGTCTTTGCAGGAAGCTGCAGGCATCCGAAAATAATGAGTGAAACTAGAAGCAGAAGAACGATTAGAATGTTGTTTCTCGCCAAATACATCCTTAGCGCACCTCTCAATTTATTGCTCAATTTCGATTTATAAAGGTTTATGTCCCTGTGGCTTTGCTAAGAAAGTCCGTCCTGCTCATAAAGTCTGAATCTTGCTCAAAAAGTCGGCTCATTCGGCTACTTTTTTAGCAAAGCCTGTCCCTGTTAAGTAAACCTTAAATCTACCTACTCTCTTGCTTCTTTTTCTTTCCTCTCAGGAGAAAAACAGGCGACCAGAAAACTGGTTGCCGGAGGGAGAATATGGTCGCTCAATACCAGCAGAAGCGTAGTTAGTTAACTTTTTATATGCCTCAAATCAAACTCTAAGCGGTGGTTTCTATGAACAGAAAGGCTCAGGTTGCCGTTGAGTTCCTCACGACATACGGCTGGGTGCTTGTGGGGGTTATAATTCTCATAGCAGTCCTGCTCTACTACGGTGCATTTGACCCCATGAGATTCATCTCAAGGCAGTGCAACT
>JACCLF010000006.1 GCA_013425405.1 Microcaldota archaeon
GAAAACAGGCATTTTTTGTTATTATAACAAGTGGTTCTATGGGAGATTTCAAAAAGCATTTTGAACTCATGAAGGAGAAGCAGGCTGCCGCGCATCAGGCGCTTGAAAAGAAGCAGCACTCTGTCGTGGGGGATTTGGCAATAAAGGCGGTTGAGCAGGCGATAGAGGCGGATGCCGCAAGGGGCAAAATCCCAAAGCATTTCGGGGAGCATGAGGAGAGGCTGAAATACCTGAAAAGCCTTTCCGAGGAGCTCTACCGGAAGGCAAGGAAGCTCTGGTTCATATACGGCGACTTGGGCTATGACGGAGTGGACGGCGAGAGGGCCAGAAGGGCAATGGGCTACGTGGATGCGATACTAAAATTCTTCGAGGAGCGATGGAAATGAAGGAGATTGAGCCCCTTGTTGAAGAGCTGAGCGGCATACCTTCAGTAAGGTTGATAGTCCTATACGGGAGTTGGGCAAAGAAGGAGGCATCAAGAAAATCTGACATAGACCTCTTCATCCTTGCAGGGAGAAGGGACAGGGAGAGGATAGAGGATATAGTCTCAAAAGGCGACTTCAGAGTCCAGCCGGTGATAAGGTCGCCCGCCGAGTTGCGCACAATGGATTCAGGCCTTTTGGCAAATATCCTTAAAGACGGGAAAATCCTCTATGTTAAGAATTTTGAATTGGACGTTTCAAAAATACTGAAGCAGAAGCCGGTGGCGATTTACAACTTCAAGCTGAACAACCTCAACCAGCAGACGAAGAGGAAATTCAACTCGGCGCTTTACGGAACAAAGATAAAGAAATACACATATACCGGCATGCTGGGGGATGCCGGCGGGCTTCAGCTTGGGCGTGGGTGCATCCTTATACCGGAGAACAAGAGAAAGCAGATTGAATCCCTATTTGATTCATACAAGATAAAACACGAGAAGATAACTGCTTGGGTGTGAGAGGCAGAGGCAAGGTTAATACTACGGAGAATAACTAATACCAGTGGCAATGTAACCATGGTTACATAACTGGAAAAAAGCCCCCGGTGTGGAACTATTCGCGAAAATGCATGCTTAAATACACGAAATGAGCAATTTAATTGGTACAGAATATGGAACTCCAGGCAGCCGAAAAATCTCCCAGGGCCAAACTCATCGAAGAGATAAAGAACCTTGACAGCATAAAAGACAGGAAAGTTGATATTTCTTTTCAGTTTGACGGTAAGACAGTAGACGTAGAGATAGGTTTCCCTCCTCTCAGGAAAAGGCAGAAGGAGCACTTCTTCCAGAGGCAGAAGGAATTCCTGCCCGGCATGACTCTGGACTTCAATGAAAAAACTGCGACTGCTTCCGTCACCCTGAGGTATCCCATAGGCATAAGCCAGGAAAAAGACAAATGGATTGTATCGGGAGCTACTTTTCCTGCCATAGGTAAGTTGGGCAATGTTCTGGAGAGAGAGTACGACGCAGCGGAATTCGGGAGGAACGCCCTGAAAAAGATGGGCTGGATTGCCGACAAGGCAATGGAGCAGGTTGCGAAAAACCCGAACCTTGCCAAATCCGAGCTGTTTCTTTCAAGAATTTCCAATGAGATGAGGCAGGATTCGGAGAAGCTGGTCGGCAAGGTATTTGTAAAGCATCTTGTTGAGAAATACATGGATATGAAGGAGCTCGAACCGCTTACTCCAGAGATAAACGCATCGAAGAAGACTCTGCGTATGCAGTTCGTTGACAGATACGACGAGCCACAGCTCAGGCTGCACTTCATGAAAAATGCAGCTTTCGGCAGCATCTCGGCAGAATATAATGTAAAGCTGGTCCAGAAGGAAGACGGGAGCTTCACTCCAG
Source organism: Microcaldota archaeon (assembly GCA_013425405.1). GTDB lineage: Archaea > Micrarchaeota > Micrarchaeia > Burarchaeales > Fermentimicrarchaeaceae > Fermentimicrarchaeum. Next base: position 1,829 of record JACCLF010000006.1, read on the forward strand.
TAAAGAGGGACTTGAGCGATGCCGCCATAGAGCTGCAGGAGAAGCAGACGGTGAAGCTCGCTCAGAAGGTCATGGGTGAAATCCAGAGCGTTGCGAAGGATTATTTCGATGCCGTAGAGAGTAAACAGAAGAGTGACGAGCCATAGCCCACCTTTTGTTTTAGACAGCATTGGACTAAGCGGCTCAAAGGCCTTGCATCGCACATCTCGCTTTTGCAACGGGCGCGTTTCACCTGGTTTGATCCATCTCATTGCTTCATTCTCATCTGAATCAGCCAGTCTCGTTTCTGTTCCCGTCCGAACCTTAGGTTCTCTCAGCCTTCGCGATGGGTGGAACTTCCTCCCTTGCGGGAAAGCTGCCGGCTCATCACTCGGAATAAGTTATAACTTTCGTAATATAAATAGTTGCCTCTCCCGCAATTTCATCTCGGAAATAAATACCGCATAAATCGCCATACAGCTCGGTAAATCCGCTAATATCGCTTGTGTATAATTCACGTCTGATAAATTCGGTAAATCCGGTCGGGTTTTCAGGTGTGCTGCCGTCGGAGGGATGGCAGGAGCGGATTTACTTGCGGAAGGTCTCAGAGGTAAATCCGCTTTTTCTTGGGTGATTTTGAAGGAAGCGGAGTGTTTCACGTCTGGGGAAGCCGATTTAGACCGAGTTTTCTAGTTCTGGAGATGCCGGTTCTGGCGTTTCCGGCTTCTTCTGCTTTTTCTGAAGTAAATACTGCGGTATTTACGGGATTTACTATACACTATATTATACCTAAACTCCAAAAGCTACTATAAGGAAAATATATGTCAGATAAGATTTCAAATTTTTTAAAAACATTTAAGGGAACACTAAGCTTAGCTGCGTGTATACTCGTAGTCTCTGAACTGGCATTTTATTTTTATCACGATGATACCACAATTCGAGAAAACCTAGGATTCTGCCCCTGCATTTTTAATGCAAGTAAAACAGCTTTATGGGGTTTTTGGAGCAAGCCTTGGGGAATTTTGACTAATGCATTTGTTCATGTGAGCAATGACCACCTTTTTGATAACATCTTATTTTTCCTATTTTTTGGTGGTATTATTGAATCTGCACTTGGATCTAAAAAATTCGTATATATCGCATTTTTTTCAATTCTCATAAGCTCGATATTAATATTCCCAATTCAGTTTTTTTACGCGCAGAATGATTGCAGTGGAACTTGCGGAGGAATTGGCGCATCTTTGCTGGTATACGCTTTATCCAGCTTTTTCCTGATGTGGTTTATGATTGAATTCATTTTAAAGAGAAATCCTCTGCCAAAAAATAAGGCTCTTTGGGTAGTGTACTTTGCCGCGCTACTTATCATTTTAGTAGAAGTTTATTTACTGACTACAAATTCAGAACATCTACCTGGTTTCGTTTCAGGAATTTTGATTTATCTATCTGCACTGCTATTGCATGCAATCTAGCCTTCAGTCTCTCCTGCGGCCATCTCCGGCTTTTCCGGCTCTGCCTGCCTTCCTGTGGGTTCAGACGGTAACGGTGCGGTATTTACCGCATTTATTGGATGCTATATTATGCACAAATTAGGATTATATTTAAGACTCTAGGAGCAGGATTATTAACCTTAATCTATATCATCATTGCATGCCTAAAGGTAAGTCTGAAGATATATCTAAAGATGATGAAAAATTATTTAGATTTGTAGTGCGTATGCATCAATTTGAGATAGAAATTTCATGGAAACGAACATTAATTTTCTGGGGTTTTACAGTAGTAGGATTCGCAGCTTATGCATATTGCCTTGAACACTCAGAACTTTTTGGTTATAGTTACGGTGCGGCATTCTTAGTATCGCTTTTTGGAATTGTTACATCTTTAATATGGACGATGATTAACCGAAGCAATAGATTTTGGAAGGGATATTGGGAGGATCATATAAAGAAAATTGATAGTAGGATTTTTGGTGGTCTGGATTCCTACGAGATAAAGGACTGGCGGGATTACTTGATGAAGATTATATCATTGGATGGGATAAAATTTTCAGTAACAAGATTGTGTATAGCACTAAGCGACTTTGTAGTCATTTGCTGGTTTATGATTGCGGGAATGACATACTACGTAATGAATGGAATGCCAATAAAAAGTGCAATGGCAGGAATTGTGAGTTTAGCACCTTGGATTATAATCCCATTTATGCTCTGGGTCTTCTATTTCTCCCAGAAGCGTGAATCACAAAAGTCTAAGGAGTCTAAAAATAGACCAAAAATATTTGTAATGGGTGGTTCTCATCTTTTTAAGAAACCAAATATTGAGTTGTTGAAAGATGTAAATTTTGATGTCCTTATGCATGAAGGTGTGGATAGCAGAAATTCCCTATCTTTAAGTAATATCTTTCGTGAGCCTTCATTTATGTTATACTACTATCTATGGATATCTATACTGAAACTCAATTCAAAAATATTTGGTGGGGACATGCAAACTTTGGAGAACCTTGCCAAGCAGCGTGGAAAATCCGTACAAGTTGTCGATACAACTCTAAATGATCTTATAAATTTTGTACATACCCCCCTTAATTATATACTCTTATCACTAATTTTCTGTGGATTTGCCATTTATATGGCGTATTCTGGGTCCATATCTGTCATATCCCTTTATCTAGGTTCATTTGCTTTTTGGGCTGTTATACTCATACTACTCTTCCTCTCCTTCCTGCTTTATTTTGCCTACATAGCATGGAGGACTATGGATTTTAGAAACAAAATTATGGTTAAGAAAATTATTAGTCTAACTAAAGAAAAAAACTATAGAAATGTACTATTCTATGCCGGGTACCTACATAAAAATGGTGTGATTAATCTATTAAAAAATGAAGATGTGACGGTGAAGACACTCTAGTCTGCCACTTCTACTGGTTCAGAAGTAAACAGCTGCGGTATTTACCGGTTTTACTGAGAGTATATTATACCCAAACCAGAAGTAGTCTAAATAGGTTCTGGTTTTTCGGGCTTTGCACTTAAACCCCTCTCTAAAGCAGACTCTAGGTACAGAGAGGTGGAGTTAAGTTCGTATGAAAAAGTAACATTTAATAACTAACGATTCGTATTTAAAACTGATGCAAAAGGTAGAGTGGGCTATCATTGGCTTATGTATCCTTATCATTATTTCACTTATTATCTCAGATTCTATAAATAATAATCTTGGCAATATGAGCAAAAAAATAGATTCTATAAATGATTCGCTTCAACTTGAGTCAGAAGGTCACTTCTTGGATGTTATAAACAAAATAGAGCAATCTACAGTAAAAGTAATAGGTTGTCCAGCTTCAAATATAAGTGAGGGAGCCGTACTGTATGTTAGTGACGAACTCGGTGCATGTGACCTGAGTGCGGGGTTTTCATTTAATGATGAAGGTAATATAATAACCTCAGCCCACGGCGTACATAATAAAAAGTTAGTAGCAGTTATATTCGATAATGGGACTCGGATTGTAGTAAATAATGGAACTATTATTGAGAATTTAGATTTATCAATACTTCATGTAAAAACAAATCTCCCGAAATTAGAGTTAGAAAGCGGTACAGTCCCTGCAGGTTCATCAATTGGATTTATAGGATTCCCTTTAGGAGAAGTTAATGGGATGTACCCAAAAATTGCATCTGATGGAACAGTTGCAGGTTTAATTCCCTATAATTATAACCCTCTAATAGTACAAGTTTATGTAATAAATGGACCCATTAACAGAGGTAATAGTGGCGGTCCAGTGTTCTCACTTAGAACAGGAAGAGTTGTCGGCATAGTTAATCAAATTTTTTCAACAAGACAAGGGATGGGCGTATCCACCGTTGTAAATCAAGAAACAATTAATTTAATACAACAGCAGGAACAGTCTCTTAGAAAATAATTGCTCATTTTCGATATTTAAACACGCTACTGCCCCATCCCAAACTTCCTGCTCTACACGGTTTCGTATGATGCGACGAAGCTGGTTGCAAGGAAATACGGGTATAAGTAGCACGTCAAAAGACATTTGTAACAATGGTTACATGTATTCCCCAGCTATTTCTTTTTACTATATACGACCTTGCCGCTTTCCAAATCAACAATTTCGGTTATTGCCTCTTTAGGAACTTTACCAATTGTACGCCATTCCCACTCACGGTTGATGTCGCCTGTCCAGTCCCCTTTCTCGTCAAGCCCCCCGGACCTGAAGGCTTCATTCGGCTTAATTTCGATTCTTATCCTATAGCGCATTGGATTGAAGTATGTTATAGGAGGTTTGTCCAAGCTAGTCCAACAGAGACAGGGATCAAGGTCAAAATTACGAAAGGCCTCAATCTTGAATATATGCAATGAAACATCCTTTCCTGCAAGGTAATCAGCAAAGATTCTGCGCATTTGTTTCTGATAGTTCCCAAATCCATCCTTCGTATCGGAGGGATTCCTTAATGATTCTAAAAGCTGCTCCTCGCTCCTGCCAGTCAAGCCTCGAGGAATTAATCCTTCTTTTCCTTTCACGACTTTATCAAAATCTGGGAAATCATTCACATACCTATATAGGGTGATTCTGCCTGTCTTCTTGTCGTAGTTTCCGGTATACCACGAATGGAAGTTGGTTTCAGCGATATATTTATGATGTTCTACACTCTCCTTCGCCTTATTAGAGAGACCGCCCAGCAAGGCATCTTCTCTTATCGCTCTAATCATTTCTCTCTCCAAATTTCTGAGGAAAGCCTCCCAAGCTTCCGCCTCGTATCCTATTAGATTGAAGTCCTTTACCCTCTCTTTTTTTAGCATATCCTTAGTCTCATCAAGTCCAATCCGCTTCATCCTATTTGCTGTAGAATCTGCTGCGAATTTTGACCCTGCGGCTGATTCCTTGAAATGAGCTTCTTTCAGCGCTTCCTTGATGCTGGATTCTATCTCTTCATTAAGAACCTGCTCTGTTTTCTTGGCAGTTGAGACTTTCTGCATGCCCTAAATTATGCCTTTTTCAGTATATTAAGATTGCTTCAGAACAAGCTAAAACTTCCCCTCCTTTATAGCATTCAGATATTCATTCACATTCTCTACATACATCACGGAAGTAGGCAGATGCTTTATTACATATGCTACTGGGTTTTCGTGAGTTCTTATCTGAACCGCTTCCATGAACCTTATCCCCCTGAAGGCATCCGTGACTTCCTGACGCAGGGAACCCTCAAGCTCGGCCCCGCTGTAATCCCTGAAGTTCCTGAATTCCACACTTGCCCAGCTGGAGTAGTTGAATTCGCACATGACCCTGTATCCTACGTAATGGGCGATGCCTTCCATGCAGGCATCCAGGGCGTCATACCTGTCCGTAATGGAGTTCAGAACTTTGGAAACCCTGTCATCCTTTTCCGGGCTCTTGTCCTCGTTCTCCAGATATTCCACGAGGACGTTCTCCCTCTCCTTCCATCTGTTCGAAGTGCTGTCTTTCATTGCAGGGCTTATCTGAGCGGTTGTCTTGTGTATCTCCTCATGGCAAAAATAGAGGTATGTCAGGAATTTTCTGAACTTCTTGCCCTCAGCGCTGTTGGCGTCTATCCCCCTTTCTTCGCACCTTTCCCTGTAGATTCTCTCAAAGTTGTCCACCACAAGATACACCGTGCCGTCCTTGGGGTCAAAAAAAGCAGGTGCATTCTTGCTAGCTTCGAGCCCTTTCGCGTGTTCCTCCCTCAGCTGCTCCACTACATTGAGGTATTGAGAGAATCGCTCCAGCTTCCTGTTCATATCCGCCTCCAGAATTTTCACCAAACCCTGCGCCATGATGGGTTTCATGTTTTCCTCTCCCTTCATGAAACTCTCGCTCACTTTCATTTTCATGTGTTTTTGGATGTGCCTCGCAATTTTTTTTACCTCATCCTGGGAGAGCACCCCTTTCTGGCCTGATAAAGAAGCGGATTCGGCATCGGATCTGTCTGCACCATGCATTCTAATCAGGTTCTTAATGCCAATATCCTTTGATGACCCTTCAGATGGCTGAAGTATCTTGTAATCCATGCCCTAAATTATGCCTTTCTCAATATATTAAGATTGCTTTGGCTTTGGAACTAAGCCGGAGTGATCATGCCTGTTTCTGAGCTTCCTGCGGAGGCTCCTTGAACTCAAGTCCCCTCTCTTGCATTGCTTTTTTTACCAGTTCACTGAAATCGTTGTAAGGAAGGTAGAGTCTCGAAACCATGTCCAACTGCATAACGGTCGTATTGTTGAACTCGCAGAGGGCCAGGTTTTTGTCCAGCTTTTCAGCGTTGTAACTTGTTGCGTACTGGTACTCCACCCAAGGGAAACCATGCTTTTTGCACACCTCTAAGATTTTTTCTACCTTCTCAGGTGGAATTTCCTTAACATAGCTCTTCACATCTTTCTCATCCACCCCAAATCTTTCAAATATCTGCGATAGCCTTTTTTGTCTTTCAGCAATCTGCTCCTGAGTTAGGGGTTTCGTCCCCCTCCCACTGCTAACATAGCTTGATTGCGGGAGTTCCTTGAACTCAAGCCCTCTCTGAGCCATCCGTTCCCTAAGGGCTTCCTTAAACCTTAAATTAGACTCCTCAAGATATTTGATTAGTTCGAGCTGCACCGGATCAGCGTTGTTGTATGCGCACAAGCCAAGTTTGAAGTCAAGCACCACATAACGAGCTTTAAAAACAGTTTTGTAGGTTCTCCAATCGAAATGATACTTATCGCACGTGGTTATTATGTTCTCCACAGTTAATGGAGGGAGCTTTCTCACATTTGGGCTTATATCCTCCTCCTTCACATGGTGACTCGCCATTATTTCAATAACCTTTCTTTCTTTATCTTCGGGTGTCATATACAGTTCTACTCTACTCTTAATATATTCCCTAAACTTCGTAGGTTCCATGTTCAGGTGGTCCAACCAGCCAAATTTTACTGGGTCCCTTCGCTCTTCTCTGCAGATTTTTAGGTTCTCTGAGAGCCTCGGAGGTGAGAATATCAGAAGAAAAGGGTGCTCAGCTGGGTCAATTTTTGACTGTTCAGGCATTCCTATAATTTGCTGGTTATGAGAATCAAGAGCTGTTATAACTCCGTTGACACTAGTGAAACTGTTAGTAAGGAACCTAGCGTATGGCCTGCATTTTATATGCCTCTCATCAGCTTTTTCAACCATCTTTCCCAAATCTACCAAGGAGTTGCTTTTGTAGAGGTCTGGGTGGTGCTCAATATCTATGCCCTCCTTCTCGCAAAAGGCCTTTATGTCCTTTCTCCTCTGCTCAACTCGCTCCTGTCTTGCGTGCCTTTCCTTCGTGTTGTGGATTTCTGCTTTAGGAGCCTCGATTCCTCTTATTGGGTTGTGCTTAGTATCCATGCCTCCCCTGCTGCAAAAGGCCTTAGTGTCTTTTTTCTTCTGCTCCTGTGGTGTTTGCCTTTCCTTCGTGTTGTGGATTTCTGCTTTAGGAGCCTCGATTCCCCTTATCATATCATTCCTCACAAGGTATTCAATATCAGTTTTCCATCCACTGGCTCCATGGGATTTGTAAATTTCCTCCACTTTGCTCCTGCTTATTGCGCCTTTCTTGATTATTTTCTCTATCTCCCTCAATGCCCTTCCCTTTTCAGGTCTAATCTCGCCAATATTCTTTATATATATCGCAAGGAGTCTGTTGTCAACTAAAATGTAACTCTGCGCGGCAGCTTCCTTTGCCGGCTCTGCTTTCTTCTCATCAAGTGAAAAGTCTTTAAAGGCGCCTTGTATGCTGGAGGAGTGCAGCTTCACCAGCTCTTCCTGTATGCGCTTGCCTGTTGTCTTCTGCATACTGAAATTATGCATTTTTGCCTTTTTAAACATTCAAGGTAGCTTTATCCGACTATAGTCAATCTTAATATACCCTAAAACCGAAATCATCACTGAGGTGACAGATATGAAGGGGTATGCAACAGCTCTTGAAAAAGAGACCAGGAAAAACTCGGACTTCCGCAGAGTCTTGTATACTGGGAAGAACAGCCAGTTAGTTTTGATGAGCCTCAAACCCCTGGAAGAAATAGGCATGGAAGTGCACCCGCACATAGACCAGTTCTTCAGATTTGAAACAGGAGAGGGAAAGGTGGTTATTGACGGAAATGAATATCCTGTCAAGGATGGGGACGGAGTAATTGTCCCTGCGGGCGCTAGGCACAATGTAATCAACACATCCAAAACTTCTGAGCTCAAGCTCTACACAATCTACTCGCCTCCCGAGCACCAGGACAAAGTAGTGAGGAAGACAAAGGCAGAGGCAATTGCAAGCCCGGAGGAGTTTGACGGCCGAACAACTGAGTAGAGATGCGTCAAACTTTTAAACCCCCCTTGAGATAACTCCTAGGTGGTATTATGGAATTTGACATCGCATTAATCTGCACTTCTCTGGTGTTCATATTTGTTCTAGTAATAGGGATAGTGCTCTTCTTCAAGCTTGCAAGAGTGGGATTCAAGTGGCTCTTAACAATAATACTCAACTCCATAGTGGGGATCGTATGCCTGTTCCTACTCAATGTAATTGGTACGTCTTTGCACATCCAATCCCTACAAGCTATCCCCATATGGCCCACCATCGTGCCTGTAGCGTTATTTGGCCTTCCGGGACTGGCGACTATACTCCTCATAATGCTCTTAGGAGTGAAAATCAGCTTTTAGTAGTTGAACTCAGCCGAAGTCAGATAGCCTGCTCTGCCCTTTTACTTTTTTAACCTCTCCTCCGAACCTGTTTTGCATCCCCTTCACTATCCTCTTCATCTTTCTCTCCCTGCTCCTCGAAACCCAGTAATACGCTTCATCCCTTGTATCCTTTGTTATCAGTATTATAACTTCCCCAGCCCTTGTCCTTGCAGTCCTTCCTCTCCTCTGGATGTTTCTTATCTCGCTTGGTATGGGCTCGTAGAAAATCACACAATCCACAACAGGTATATCCAATCCTTCCTCTCCAATTGAGCTTGCAACAAGTATGCTGAACTCTTTATTCCTGAACCTCTCTATGGTATCCTTCTGGTCCTCCTGGGTTACGCCCTCACGCTTCCCGACAAATCTCTCAGCCTTCACCCCAGGTATTTTGTTGAGTTCCTCAACAATCTTCTTCACCTGATCCCTGAATTGCACGAAAACAATGTATATTCTGTCCTTCCTCTCCTCTATGAGCTGGCGCAGCTTCTCCAGCTTGGGGTGGTCAACCTTCAGCTGTCTGGCCTTCTCCAAAGCCTGCACTACCCTATAATCCCTCAGTATCCTGACAACAGCCCTGCTCTTCTTCTCGCGGGCTTCCATTCTCTTGAAGAACTCCAGGAAAGTCGAAGCTCCCTCAGTCTCAAACAGCTCGTGCGCATGCGTGAGATTCATGAGCGCGGCATACTGCGACAGTCCCATGTATTTGACTCCCCCCGAGCTTCTCTCAATTTTACCTCTTGCCAGCAGGAGCACCTTCTTGCCCAGGGAGCGGAAGCTCTTGGCGTTTATCCACCCGAACTTCCTCATCACTTCCAACCTATCTTCCATTGCAGCCTCCAGAAGCTTCCTCACTTCATCCATCTCAGCTGGGAAATCAACAGTCTCCCAGTGAATGTCAAGAGGCTGGACATACTCCTTGACATCCTCATCAGCCTCGTCCCTTATCTCTATGTTTTTCACCCCAAGAAGACTGCTCATCTCCTCAATCTTCTCTTTGGAGCTTCCGGGGGATGCCGTAAGACCGAGCAGGTGAAGCCCAAGTTTCCTGCACTCTTCAGCAACAAAAGTGTAGGCATAGTTGCCAACAGCCCTGTGAACTTCGTCAAGCACAACAAGTCCGAAATCCAAGTTCATCCTGTCTTTTTTCAAGTCGTTCTTCACGCACTGCGGTGTTGCGACAATCACCTTTGCAGTATTCCACAAATATTTCCTATCCTCGGCTCCAAACTTCCCAGTTATGAGAAGAATATCCTCGCTCTGAAGCTTCATAAGCTCCTCAAAGCTCTTCCTGTGCTGCTCGCAGAGGGGTCTTGTTGGGGCAAGAAAGAGCACTCTTTTCCCCTGCTGGAGATAACTGTCAGCAACGAGCAACGCTATTGCAGTTTTCCCCAAGCCCGTTGGCAGTATGACTAGCGAATTGCCTTTCTTGAGAACATTCTCAGCTATCCTGAGCTGGTATTCCCTAGGCTGCAGCTTGTCATACCTGAAATAACCGCCTTCCACTTCAACCTCCTCTTGTGGAAAACATTGCCCCGCATTCTATTTAACATTAGCGGTATCAATTTTCCAGGCAGCTTTTTTTGGCTAATATAGAGGTAAAATACACATTGTTCGGCAGGCGCCTAACAAAAACGAATAGGCTATAAATATCCTCCTTACCTAACTATTTTGGTGGTATTATGAAAACAAAGTTTGCAATTCTGGTGCTTCTCTTGCTACTAGGCTTCGTCAGTTCAGATGGAGTAATCATACCCGTACATCACGAGGACCCTTACCCACTTATTCTAAACCACTACGTAACAGTCACAATAAATGACACCTACGCGCGCACAAGAGTGGAACAGGAGTTCAGGAATGATGGTTACAGGGATTTGGAAGGCGTATATATGTTCCCAGTCCCGGGAGGCGGTATACGGGATGTCAAGCTTATAGTTGATGGGAAAACCCTTGAGGGAACTCTGCTCGGAAGCGAGGAAGCAAAGAAAACCTACCAGCAGTATGTCCTTGAGAGGAGGGATGCATCTCTCTTGGAGTATGTTGGAAGGGATGCATTCTCCTCAAGCATTGTGCTGCCAAGAGGAAAGAAAGTCAAGGTTGTGATAACCTACGAACAGATACTCTCGTCCAGCGCAGGGCTCTACTCCTACATGTACCCCCTTAGCCCTGAGAGGTATTCAACGAAGCCTATAGACCCAGTGAATATAACAATAAACATAAACGCACCTGGAACCTTGGGCTTCATCTACTCGCCAACGCACAACATAATCGTACAGAGAGGTGAGATGGGCAAAGCGCTGGTGTCATACTACGAAGAAAAAGCACTGCCTGACAAGGACTTCCAGCTTTACTATGGCGTCAGCAACAGGGATTACGATGTGAAACTGCTTGCGCAAAAGAGCAGTGATAGTGGCTATTTCCTCATTTTTGTATATCCCTCGATTGTTAACCAAACGCTAATTCCTAAGGATGTCGTTTTTGTTATTGATACCTCCGGAAGTATGGAGGGTGCCAAGCTTGACCAGGTGAAACGGGCGCTTAAGTATGGACTGGACAGGCTGAATGAGGAGGATAAGTTCAACATAATATCATTTTCAGGTGCCACAAAGAAGTATGCGAATACGCTGCAGAGTGTAGGCTCAGTCCAGGGCGCAAAGAATTTTGTGGATAGTCTGTCTGCCGAGGGTGCAACGGACTTGCAGGATTCTCTTGCGGAATCTGTAACCGGGTTCCAGAACGACAGCAGGGTGCACTTGGTTGTGATACTTACAGACGGTCGGGATACCACGGGACATTCCAATGCAGATATAATCAAGACTCTGAGAGGCAGGGCAGACGGGGCGCAGAGAGATTTCAAACTCTTCGCGTTTGGAGTGGGCGAGGATGTGGACTTTGAGCTACTTGACAAGCTCTCAAATGAATTCGGGGATGGAATACCGACATACATAAAGAATGAAGCAGACCTCGAGATGACACTCAAGTCATTCTATGATAGAATTTCAACTCCGTTGCTTTCAGATGTGCGGCTCACCATAACTCCCTCGTCAGCTCCGGTAGTATGCGAGAAGGGTAGCACAGCATGTGTTGGCGTGGAAGGTGCAGTTTCGACATATGATCTACTCCCAAGGAGGATACCAGACATATTCCTTGGAACACAGCTAGTAGTTGCTGGCAGATACGGTGGATACGGTAGTGCAAATGTCATCATTAAAGGTACCATAAACGGGATTGAGAAGGCGATATACTACAATGTGGACTTCCCGAAAAGCGAATCAAACAATTTCGTTGAGAGGATATGGGCTCTGAGAAAGGTGGGCTACCTACTTGACCAGATAACTCTGGATGGTGAGACTCCTGAGCTCAAGCAGCAGGTCACAGAGCTTGCCATAAAATATGGAATACCGACTCCTTACACCTCCTACCTTGTGAAGTCGCCAGAAGGTACAGAAATTAGAAGGGATGTCGGAATAGCACCAATGGCAGAAAATATTGCCGGGGGAGTGTACGGGGTGGCAAGCGCATATAAGGCAACAAGTAGCATGGCCCAGCAGACTTCTCAGGCTCCGGAAACCAAGGTTATACGGGACAAGACATTTGTCTCTGTCGGCGGCACATGGGTTGACACCGAATGCGGGGATAGAAGTCCAACCCAAACAGTCCCATTCGGCTCTGAGGACTACCTCCGCCTGACAAACGACCAAAAAACGGCAAACTACCTTTCAGTCGGTGACAATGCCCTGCTCTGCAGTGCTGGAGGTGTCCTAAGGATAACGCCAGCATCAAACGCACCACCTCAGAATACAAACCCTCAGTCACCTCCAGTAAACGGAACTCAGACAGGAGCTTCGAATTCATCCTCAATCGTAACACCGGTGGCTGCTGCCCTTGTGCTCTTCACTGTTTTCATTACACTGAGCATGCTAAGAAAAAATCCAACTCCGAGGGAGCCTGATGATGCAAATATATACCGCGCATTGTCATCCGATACGAGGATTGATATACTGAATACATTGCTGGAAGGGGAGAGGACCCCAACGGACATAAGCTCAAAGCTCAACAAAAGCAAAGCCACAATAGTGGAGCATCTTGACAAGCTGAGGGAGGCTGAGCTTGTTGAGAAAATAGAGGTGGACGGCAGAAAGTGGGTCTTCTACAAGCTCACACCAAGAGGAAAATCAATCATAAAGAAAGGGGGATGAATTCAGCCAAAGTTGAAATGCTTTGAAAGGAACCTGCGCACATGGCTTGAGAGCCTTCCCTCAGCCTTTGTTTTTCCTTTCTCTATTGCGCGCCGGAACTCTTTCATGTCAGCTGCATCAGCATATGTGTAAGCATTTCCAACTTCCTCCTCAGAATGCGCATCGCTTCCCCCAATTTCAGCAATGCTGTGCTTCCTCGCGAAATTCAATGCCTTGTTGTTGTGGTAGTTGAAATACATACCTGCATTGAAAACTTCAACTGCCTGGATTCTGCCTGCGAGCTCTTCAAAGTCCATCCTCATCCCTCTATAGAAGCAGAACGGGTGCGGCAGCGCAGCCAACCCCTCCTGGCGCTTTATCTCGTCAAGCACGCAGTAAACTTCCCCTTTTTCTACCTCCTCATTCAGGAAATAGCCCAGCACCTCGCCAACAATCCTACCCTCATACTTCACCTCAATCTCCTCTCCAAGGATTACTGCAATGCCCTTCTTTTTCCCCTCAGCAAGAGTTTCCTTCCACCCCTTTGTTGTGCTGTGGTCGGTAACTGCAATGCCGTCAAGTCCCCTCCTCTTTGCCGCTTCAATAACCTCGGAAGGCTTGCAGGTGGAATCCCCGGAATAAACCGTGTGGATGTGCATGTCCACCTTCATACAATCAGTACTCCGCCTTTCCTATGGCGTAAAGCATCCTCTGCATAACCGTTACAATAGAAAGCACGGCTGCTATGGCTATTGCATAGGTTAAATAGACCGGGTTGAAGTCGTAGAGTAGCATTCCCAGGAATACCAAGAGCAACCTTTCACTCCTCTCAAGAATGCCGGGCATTTTGGAGATTTTCTTGTCATCTTTCAGCACCCTCCTGTACACCGCATAGGCGCGGGAGTAGCTCACCATGGCCGAGCCGAAAAACAGCAGAAGGGCAATCCACAGAAAAGAGGGAGTATCATAACTCCCAATAGCCAAATTCGGTATCCCGTGAAGCATTATCCCTATGAGAAGGAGTCCTTCCACAATTCTATCCATCATGCCGTCAAGATAGGCTCCGAGGTTGCTCACGGTCCCGGTGACTCTTGCAACCCCCCCGTCTATCGCATCCATGAGGGCTGATGCTGCAAACAGGGCAAGTGCACTTCTCATATGGCCCTGAATGAGAAATGCGAATCCGACAACAGCGGGCAGAAGGGAGAGCAGCGTCCATGTATTAGCGGAGATGGGAATCTTTGAGAAAAACATCCCCAGCTCTATGCCGATTCTGTTTGAGAATTCTGAAAAGTTGGATTTCAGCATAATTTCCCTCGTAAATATCAAGAAATAGCTACTCTACCCTTCCGGATATGTCGCCCGTGACCTTATGATCCATGTTAGTTTCTAAATCCCAGTAGTGGATGTAAATTTTGCCTCTGTAATAGCTCCCTGCATCAGGTGTCCCCAGCTTGCTTCCATCAGGCTTGTAGCATACAAGCGGAATCAGATTGGTTATAGACCAGTTGAGCATGCTGTGGCTGCCCGTAGGGATAGTCACATTGCTCGTTGCTGCATCAAAATCTGTCACAGTAAATACATTACTCGTAGTGCAGTTGAAACCGACAACCTTTATATCGTGCCCTGTCCCCTGGCCCAGATCAAGTATAATGCCGCCCCTGTTGCCGGTGTTTGAAGTAAGTTTGTATGCGTAGCATGTGAAGCCCGGGTTCTGGAAGGTGCATGCCGGTGCGGGGTTTTGCGTGAATACCCCCAGGTAAAACAGAACTCCCACAACAACCAACATTATCAGCACTGCCCACCCATAGGTTATTAGGTACTCCATTGCAGCCTGTGCCTTTCTCATCCTTTCCACCTTTCTATTTGCCATCCGATTCTTTATAAATTTATTCGTTATTCATACTTAGCTACTATATTGCCAGTTAGCACATGGAAAAATCCAGTGTCTGTCTCATTATACTTCACAAAAAGCTTTCCGCTGTAATAATTGCCAACACGCCCCACGGCAACATCTCCGCTGGGTTTGTAACAGGGAGTGCCGTTTATCACAAGCGCCTGTTCACCGCTGTTGATTGTCACCGGGGTGAGCAGGGGTTTTGTAACCCCATTTGGGTTGTCACTGCTCGTGCAGTTGAATTCAGTTATGGTTATCGGGTGGCCTGTCTGCTGCCTTATAACAAGAGTCAGGTTCCCAGTCGTATTGATGAAATAGCCGCTGCAGTATAAGTCAATGGGAAAATCGCAGTGCGAGGTTATGGGCCTCACATTCAGCATATAATAAACCCCAGCCAGCACAACCAGCAGAATTACGAATGCAAAGGCATACATGGTCAGGTATTCTACACCACTCTGCCCCTTCAGCACCTTCATAGTGTAGATTTCCATCCCCTAATTTAAAAATATACCTGCACGAGAAAAGCATTCCTGCCGTGAACCCATTTCGCGCGGCATTTCAATTCCAACCAATTCTGAGTAAATACATTTAAAAGAGTAAAAAATGAATCCCTATTCCATGAAAACATACAAACTAACCGCAGTAGCAATGCTCTCATGCGTTGCAGCCATCCTGCAGGTTTCCAATGGAGTAATAGGCATACCCACGAACTTCGGCATGACGGTTGACCTTGTGGGAGTGCCGATACTGCTTGGCTTCTTGCTCTTCGGGCTTGATGCGGCGATGTACATCGCCCTTCTCACAACTCTGATCATAACCCTCGTTGCTCCCACCTCCTGGATTGGGGCAATAATGAAGTTCACGGCAACAGTCCCCATGTTTCTTGTGCCTGCCTTCTACATGCTCTCAGTAAAGAAAAGCTTCGATTTGGGCAAAATTCTCATAAACGTATTCTTCGCCCTCTTCATATCCATGATGCTTTTCATACTGTCAATAAACGCAAACTTTGTCGGGAAATCTGTTGTCTCTCCCGCATCCAGCACGCTGTACACCGTCCCTAGAATCGACTACATGAATTTCACTGAGACGAGAGTCACGGCCTCAGACCTGCTCCTGGGCCTTCTGCCAGTCGCAACAATAACAATATTCTCATTTATCGTGCTGCATTTCTGGGGCGGCTACTCAAAGGATACCAACCCACTCATTTTCTCCAGCGCAGATGCAATGCTCCTTGTGACACTGCTTGCCATGATAGTTAGGGGCATAGCAATGGTAATCGCAAACTACTATTTTGCAGGACCGCTTTTCTTCCATACCTCCCCGGCTGACCTCATGAAGATGGTTCCCTGGTACGCCCTGTTCCTCTGGAATGCATTCCAAGGATTCATAGAAGTGGCGCTCGCCTGGACTCTGGCGTTCAGATTCGGGTTCATCGAGAGGTACATGAAATGGTAGAGCTGATACGCATAAGCCACCTTAGCTTCTCATACGGGAAAAGGACTGTGCTATCAAAACTAAATCTCTCTATCGGCAAGGGCGAATTTGTAGGCATAATAGGGCCAGTGGGAAGCGGGAAGAGCACCTTGCTATTCACAATGAACGGTGTAATACCGCACCTAATAAGCGGGAATCTTGAGGGGCAGGTTATAGTGTGCGGCATGGACACAAGAAAGACCAAGGTGAGCGAGCTTTCAAAGACTGTTGGAATAGTGCTGCAGGACCCCAACTCCCAAATATTCTCGCTGAGGGTCTGGGAGGAGGTTGCATTTGCCCTTCAGAACAGAGGCCTGCCAAGAGAAGAGATAGAAAGAAGAGTTATGAAATACCTCAGACTTTTCGGGCTGGCTTCCATGAAGGACCAAAACCCGAACAATCTGTCCGAGGGCCAGAAACAAAAGCTCACAATTGCCTCAACCCTCGCAATGGAACCGGAAATAATCCTTCTGGATGAGCCCTCCTCAAACCTTGACTTTGGCAGCTCGGCAGAGCTGTACCGCATACTGAGAGGCTTGAACAGAGAGGGGAGGACCATAATAGTGGTTGAGCACGATACAGAGATGCTGCTTGACAATGTGAAGAGAATCTTGGTTGTCAAGGATGGCAGCATAAAACTTGACGGCCCTCCGAAGAAAGTCCTCTCAAACCCCGCAATTGAGCGCTACGGGCTGAAGGTTCCCTGCCTGCTCAGGAAAAACTTGGGATATCCAAAGGTGAATAAATGATATCCTTCATTCCGAAAAGCTCGCCAATCCACAGAATTGATGCGAGGGTGAAGCTGCTCTACCTCCTGTCCTTCCTCACAATTCTCATAGTAAAGCAGAGCCTTCCCGTACTCATCATATTCTCGCTGCTGACTTTGCTTCTTTACATAACAAGTTCAATACCTCTGACTCAGCCTTTGCGCGACCTTGGGGCGGGCTGGATTTTCGTTTTTCTGCCGGTTCCTCTGCATATGCTCATAAATCTGCAAACCGGCTTGTACTACGGAGCCATCAGCTCAGTTTTTACACTTAACCTCATACTCCTCTCCTTGCTTGGCATATACACCACAGATGTTGAGTCAATACTCCAGGCGCTTGTCTTCCTCAAGGTGCCGAGCGAGCTCGCTTTCATGCTCACTGTGTCAATACGCTTCCTGCCGGTGGTGCAGGAGAGGCTGAATCAAATAAGGATATCCCAGGCTGTGAGAGGCTATGAGCTTGCCCCCTTCTCTCTCCCCATCCCTCTAATTGTGCCGCTGCTCCATTCTTCCTTAAAACGCGCTGAGGAGCTGGCAATATCCCTGGAGTCGCGCGGGTTTGACCCGGAAAACATACATATACATGTCAATATCCGGCTCGGCCCGGTTGATTACCTGCTGCTCCTTCTTCTCCCACTGCTTTTCTCTCTTGTTTTCTGAAAGCATCTCTGCGCATCCCTCAGCTCTTTCCTCCCAGGCCAGGCAACACCGCCGAAGGACCACACATAGGTCAAGAAGCAAAGAAGTATGCTGAGCAGGATTGTAAGGAGCATCATGGCTGCAATTCCGTCTGCTGACGGCAGAACGGGACGAGTTCCCAGAACATACCTCCCCTCATTGTTGGTATAGCCGTAGAAATAGTCAAAATAGTCGTGGATGAGGAACCAGGGCAGTGCTACTGCAATATGAAACCCGCTCAGCTTTTTCGGTATGAGCAGCGGACCCTCCGAGAACATGCCAATGTGCAGTATGAAGAGCACGGATGAAAGCAGCCAGAGAGAGCTTGAGAAGAAGTAGTTTCTGAACAGCAGAAGTGCTGCAAGGGTCCATATGCCGTACTTCATCATCCCAACAGCAGCTATATAGCTGAAGAGCTTGCTCTCAAAACCAAAAACCGCGAGCACAAGCGCAATGGCGAAGAGCATGACATAGAAGGGGCAGTCGGGTACGAAAAGCCACAGGTAAAGCGGGGTTGAGCCGAGCTGCTCTGCATAGAAGTAATACCCATAGAACATTCCCGCCAGGTCTATCACTATTATCAATGAGATGATTAGAGAGCTTCTATCCATCAAACTCACTTCACCTTTCTTGCCGGAACCCCTCCGTAGAATGAGTTCGCCGGTATGCTGTCGTTGACAAGGGAGCATGCAGATACAGTTGAGTTGTCACCTATGCTTACCCCTGCAAGCACCGTGGAGTTGGCTCCTATGAGCACATTCCTGCCAATCTTCACCTTTCCGGTCCTCCACTCCTTAATGAGGAACTCGTGAGCCAGCACAGTCACTCCATATCCTATAATGCAGTTGTCCCCAATTTCTATAAGCTCGGGAAAGAATATGTCAAAGACAGCCCCAAGCCCTACTGCGACATCCGTTCCAACCTTCATGCCCGTAAGCCTGTAGAGGAAGTTCTTCACGCGGAGAGAGGGCATGTACCTCGCGGAGTATATGAGGATGAAATTCAGAATGACTCTCAGAGGATGTTTCACCTTATGCCAATTAAGAAGCGAGTTCCTGCTTTCAGAGCGGAAGGATTCGAGCTTTCTCATTGAGAATCACATATAATCTTTGAGCAGGGTTGACGCCTTCTTGACGTTGTCAACCCTCAGGGTGTACAGGGCAAGCTTGTTCTCCTTTGTGAGCAGCTGGACGTTCTTTATGTTTATCTTCGCATCGGCCAGCATTCTGGCAACCTTTGCCAGCTCGCCCGGCCTGTCCATAATCTTTATCACAATTGCATCGGAGCTCATCACTATGAAGCCTCCCTTCTCAAGTATGTCCTTCCCAAGCTTGTCATCGGAAACAATGATGTGCATCACCGCCTTGTCCCCCAGGGTATCTGCTGAAATGGACTCTATGTTGATGTTTGCCTGGCCCAGCATGTATGCTAAATCAGCCAAAAGCCCTATCCTATCCCTTGCAAGCACAAGAAGCTCCTTCATTCAGACTCCTGTTAGATATTTCACGCCGTCATTAAAAAATATATGCTCAGAGTAGCTTGTCCAGGCTCCTGTCTATCGCCCGCGCCCTGCTCATCGTTACAGTGTAGCTCTTGGGGTTCTCCTCAAGCTCGCCGAGATACATGAATTTCCAGCCAACCCTGCTGATTCTCCATGCTATGAATGTGGTTATGCCTGTGTTATCCTCCCAGTTTTTGAGAAATTCGAACTTCTCTTTCTCTATGCTGAGGCTTCCCGAATCCCATGCCTTGCACTCGAATGCGTACTGCTTGCCCTTCTTGAAAACGAGTATGTCCGGGCACAGGGAGCTTACCCCGCTCCCGGCAGCCCGTATTACAGAGAAGCCTTTTTCGGAGAATATTGCTATGAGCTCCCTCTCCCCCCTTGCACCTTTTGCGTATCTGAGCAAAAACACACCTGTTATAAACTGCTCCGCGAAGTTTTTGCTTTGCACATAAATTAAACATGCGCTTCCGCCCTCGTCTTCTCAGTCATCGGCGGTTCTGGGCTGAAAGCAACAGCCCCGTCTTTGGAGACATGCTCCAGAGACCTCTTGAGGATATTCATCGCACCATTAAAATCTGCATTTGCCTGGTATCCGCAGTTAGGACATTTGAACAAACCCTGTTTTATTCTTTTCCCTCTCTCTCCGCACCTGCTGCATATTTTGCTTGTATACTCCTCCCCAATTTTCACAACTGCAATTCCCTTCAGGTGTGCCTTGTATTCAATGAAGAAGGAGAGCTTGTTGAACGGGAAGGAGTTTATTATTCTGTTGAATCGCTTCCCTTTTCTACCTTTCCTTATTCCCTTCAAATCCCCAAGAACAATTATTGAGTTGTTCTCCTCTGCCAGCTCTACAATGTATTTTGACACTTCATGCAGCACCAATTCAACTCTTCTTCCTTCTTTTCCTCTCATTTCTTTTAATTTCTTGAACAACTTCCTCTCCTGCAGCCTCTTTCTCAACCAAGCGTGGTGCCTCCTAATCCCTCTCACCTCCCTGCCCAAGAATATAGGTTTGCGTACACTGGACAGCACGGCCGCCGCTATCACTTTTTCGCCAATATCCAAGGCAAGTACGGAAGAGTATGAAGTTTTGAGAGAAACTTCTTTTCTTATGGTGATGTAAATCCAGAAGTCCTTCTTCCTCTTGATTACTTTTGCTTCTCTTACTTCCCAGGAGGAATCTATGTTTTCATGAGGTTTTATGGGGAGCCAGATGCCCCCCCTTTTTCCTTTCACTGGGAGTTTGAACCAGTAAGGAGTCAACTTGTTGTTTGTGATTCTGAATTGGGTAGACTGACCCGCCAAAGGCATTGGTTGTTTCCTCTTCCTTGATTTTCTTTTATACTTGAAGTTGAAAGTTGATTTTGTCAAAGAATAGACTCCAAAATTTTTTCCACATCTAGCATAAATTTGAAAATTCAGATACTCTCCATTGAGCAGTTCCAGCTTCTTTTCGGTTGGATTGAAAACCTTACATCTCAAGGTTTTGGAAATGAGCATATTACAAAGTCAGCTGCTGTGTTTATAAACTTCTTGGAGGGGTAGCTTTCCAGTGAAAGTTAATAAATTTGTATGTTCTAAATTATCTAAGATACCATGAAGGTAAAGGAAATAAGAGTAGGAGACTGCATGAAGAGGGAGGTTATAACCCTCAGGGAAGAAAACACGGTCATGGAAGCAGCCGTGCTTATGAGGGAAAAGAAGATAGGCTCAGTGATAATAGTGAAAAATGATGCTCCAATCGGAATAGTGACCGAGGGGGATATAACCTACAAAATAGTTGCAGAGGGGAAAGACCCCAGGAAGACTCTTATGAAGGAAATTATGCACTCCAAACTCAAGACAATAGGGCCCAATGAAATGATAGAGAAGGTTGCAGAGATGCTCAGGGATGAGGGAATAAAGAGGCTGCCTGTAGTTAACGACAAGGGAAAACTCATAGGCATCATAGGCGAGACTGACATCGTGAGGATATCACCAGGGCTCTACGAGATAATACGCGAGAAAACAGAGTTGGAAGATTTCAGTGCTTCTGAATTTACTTCGGGCAACTGCGAGATATGCGGCAACTATTCGGAGACGCTGAAGAAGAGCAGCGGCAAGCTGGCTTGCGAGGAGTGCATAGAGGAAGAGTCGGTTTAATCAAGCTTATATAGGGGTTTATTCAAAATATATACGCTGTGCAAAGGATGGCTGATGGAGAAAGCCGATCGATGAAATTCGGTCAACATTGCACAGTACACTTCTACTCTTATTCTCTATACCGCCAGAGTAGCGCCAAGTGATGACAGTGAAGAAATTCATCCCTCTAACCATGAGGAAGCTTCAGAGGAAGCAGAAGCTGCTAAACAGGGTTCTGAAGGAGCTTGGGGAAAGCGGAAAGCCGATACTGGTGGAGGGGAAGAGGGATAAGGCAGCCCTCGAGCGAATAGGGGTGAGGAATAGGATATTCCTGATAAACCTGACCCCGGATGAGTTGTGCAAGAGGGTTTCAAAGGTTGCCGATGAGGCGGTGATTCTCACCGATTTCGATGAAACTGGAGAGAAGCTGGGCAAGAGAGTCGAGGAAGCATTGTATTCGTACAATATTCTTCCGAATACTGAGGTAAGAAGGAAGCTGAGGTATCTGCTCGGGGTGTACAACTTCGAGGAGATTGACAGAAAGATGGAGGAATTCAAAAAGAAAATAGAGGGTGATACAAATGGCTAAGACGTATATTGACACTGTGAAATACGTGATTTCGGCGAATATTGAGATAGGCGGGCTTGTCGAGAGGCCCGATGTCGTTGGAGCAGTTTTCGGCCAGACTGAAGGTCTTCTAGGAGACGAGCTTGATCTGAGGGAGCTGCAGAAGAACGGCAGGATAGGCAGAATAGAAGTGGACATCCAGGATAGGGGAGGCAAGAGCGTTGGAAGGATACTGCTTCCGTCCTCATTGGACATGGTCGAGACAAGCATACTGGCGGCAGCACTTGAAACTGTTGACAGGGTAGGGCCCTGCGACGCCAGGGTGAATGTTGAGAAGATAGAGGATACGAGGAATACAAAGAGAAAGACTGTTGTTGAGAGGGCAAAAACACTGCTTAAAACACTGCTGGCAACCGAAATACCTGAGAGCAGGGAAATCTCCCAGCTTGTGAGGCAGGAGGTGAAGACTGCCGAGATTTGTGAGTACGGGCCTGAGAAACTGCCTTCTGGTCCAAACATTACGACTTACGACTCGGTGATAATCGTTGAGGGAAGGGCGGACGTGATAAACCTGCTCAAGAATGACATGAACAATGTGATTGCAGTAGGAGGAGCCAATGTCCCGAAAACGCTTGCAGCACTCTGCAGGGAGAAGGAGGTAACTGTTTTCCTGGATGGGGATAGGGGAGGGGACATCATACTGAAGGAGCTCTCCCAGGTTGCAGAGATTGATTACATAGCAAGAGCACCAACAGGAAAAGAGGTTGAGGAACTCACAAGGAAGGAGATAATAAAATGCCTGAGGGGTAAGGTTCCCATAGAACAGGTTACTGAGAACTCCAAGCCAAAGCAGGAGGTTCCGTACCAGCCAAGGCATGAACAGTATCAGCCAAGGCAGGAAGAGAGACCGCATTATCGACCTCCAGAGGCTCAGCCTGCCCAGCCACCAAGGGTTGAGGAGTCTGCGCTGCAGGATATAACAAAAATCAGCACAGAGGTTGAGCCCCCGCAGATGCTGCTCACGAGTCTGAATGAGCTGGAAAATACATTGAGAGCAAGAATATACGATGAGCAGCTCGCTCTCAAGTATGAGGTTCCCGTGAGGGATTTGATTAAGACCCTTACGGATGCAGCTCCAATATATGCGGTGGTCCTTGACGGCATAATAACGCAGAGGCTGGTGGATTTGGCGGAGAACAAAGGAGCAAAAATACTGCTTGGCGTGAAGCTCGGCAACATCTTCAGAAGGCCGGAGGATATGCTCATATCCGCAAAGTTCTAATTTTTTTCTTTTTTAAATTTCAAAAGGAATATAAAAATGTAGCATTAAAAGCTACTCATGGACCTACCGGGGAGCACAAAAGACGTTGCTCTGCCAAAGGATCCGCTTGAAATGGTAATAGGACAGGGTGGCGCCGTTGAGGCAGCGAGGATAGCCTCAAGGCAGAGGAGACATCTTCTTCTTGTTGGTCCGCCAGGAACTGGAAAGAGCATGATAGCCCAGTCTTTTTCTCATCTCATACCTCCTCCAAAGCAGGAGATTGCTGTTCTACACAACTTCTCAAACCCTGAAAGACCTGTGCTGGATGTGAGGGAGTTCAAGCCATGCTTAGGGAGCAGTGAGGATGGCGTAGTCGTTCCCATTTCAAAGATTCCAAAATACATAGCTGAGAAGCTGGGATGTAAGTGCGGCATATGCGGGGTGCTCAGCACGAATCCGCAGGTGTGTCCCCACTGCGGTTCTGATAAGCAGATGAAGCGCGTCTCACCGTTTGAGGATTTTGTCTCAACAAATGCGGTAAAGACAAAGGACAGGGTGTATGCCACAAGAAAATGCCCTGATGGAAAAGAGGAGATAATGGTATATGAGAGGGCGGATGGGGACAAGGTGAGGGTGTATGACCAGAAGTCCCTCACAAAGGTAATTGACTCTGAGGTGAGGCTAAGGAAGGTTGTAGTGCCCCTCAAGAGGGAGACGTTTGTCCAGGCAACTGGCGCATCTGAGACAGAGCTGCTTGGAGATGTGAGGCACGACCCGTACGGAGGGCATCCTGAGGTAGGCACGCTGCCGTATATGAGAGTAGTCCCTGGGGCAGTTCATGAGGCCCACGAAGGTGTTCTGTTCATAGATGAAATTGCAAACCTTGGCTATCTGCAGAGGTACATACTCACAGCAATGCAGGAGAAGAAGTTCCCGGTGACAGGAAGGAATGAGTCAAGCACAGGTGCATCCGTGCGGGTTGACGGAGTGCCATGCGATTTCATACTTGTTGCCGCTCTGAATATGAGCGATTTGCCTTCCCTGCTTCCGCCTCTCAGGTCAAGGATAACCGGCAACGGCTATGAGGTTTTGCTTAAGACATACATGGAGGACAACGAGCAGAACCAGAGAAAGATGGTTCAGTTCATAGCGCAAGAAATTGTGAAGGACGGCAGAATACCGCATGCAAACTCAGAGGCAATTCAGGCAATAATAAATGAAGCAAGAAAGAGAGCTAAGAGGATAGATGATGCTGCTGCTCTAACACTGCGCCTGAGGGGAGTAAGCGGCATAATAAAGCTTGCGGGCGACATTGCCTCTGTTGAGGGAAGCGAGTTCATAGAGAAGAAGCATGTTGAGGTTGCAGTGAAGAGAGGAAAAACAATTGAGGAGCAGATGAATGAGAGGTACGGCTCATTGTGGAGAGCAGGCATGAGCGAATATGGTAAAGTTGAGCGAGGAGACGGGAAGGAAGTTGCCTAAACACCTGAATTGCCAATACGTATTTTAAATTGAAATTCGTTAATATCCGCAGTCCACGGGCCCGTGGTCGAATGGTAAGACGTCACCCTTACACGGTGAAAACTCCCGGTTCGATCCCGGGCGGGCCCACTCCAAAAAGACTTATTAACCTTAATAGCCAAAAATAATGTTACGCCGTGGTAGCTCAACCTGGGAGAGCATTCGGCTGAAGACCGAATGGTTGCCGGTTCAAATCCGGCTCACGGCATGTGCGGCTGTAGTCTAGTCTGGTTAGGACTCGAGCTTGCCAAGCTCGCGAGCCGGGTTCAAATCCCGGCGGCCGCACTTGCGATCGTAGTCTAGCCTGGTAGGACTTTGGCCTTCCAAGCCAACGACCCGGGTTCAAATCCC
>JACCLF010000019.1 GCA_013425405.1 Microcaldota archaeon
CTGAGCTTCGTGATAGTATTACCCCTCTTTCTCTTAAAAACTCCAGCCTTTTGAAATAGCCATACACCATGAGACCTTTCCCTCTGTATTCTGGAACCGTCGCAGTTCCCCCAGTGCAGGCCTCCTTGTTTGAAAAGTCCACTTTGAAAGGGAGAGAGTCAACGGCTTTTTTAGCTTCCTCACTTAGAGCTAACCACCCTATATGGGCAATCTCCCCGTTAACAAAAATGCCAAAGGCTATTGCTCCTTTGTCCAGCCTCCTTCTGGAATCAACAAAACGTTTGCGGAAGTCAATGCCGATGTTACTTGCCAGTTCATCAGCTTCCTTGTTGCTGCTGACCATTTTGAAGGTGAAATCCTGCGGCTTGGGCAGAAAGTCGGCCTCATTTCGCTCCTGAAGCTTGTGTTCGTGGAGATAGAAGTTCTCGTATTGAAAGAACTGAGATGCCACAAGAGCGGAACCGCGTCTGAGTACTGGTATTAATCCCTCCTTCTGTAAAACATCTTTCGCTCTCCCTAACAATACACTTATATTACTTAGCATCTCAGCGTTGCCCTCCTCATATCCGGTAGGTCCTCAGTCATATTATGCAAACTACAACCTCAAGCCATCGCCCCCTAAGCACTTCGCTTAATGATTGAACATGTTCCTCAATCTCGCCTAGAAAGAGGGCGTAGAAAGCACATAGCATCAAAGCCCTCATGCTTCACCATACGTTGCCACGCAGCTTCTCGGCGGTAACCTTCAACCTCCAGGGTATGTTGTGCCTAGCAATAAGGCTAGCTCTAATAAGCACATATCGGACTAACACCGAACTTGTTATCTTCTGATATAAACTGACCGGGTGGGGCTCAATATTCCTAGCTTCATTTGCACTCTTGTAATGGCTAACATGAAGAAAGAATCCTCTCTTGATCCTGCTTCTCAGCCTGAATGAATCGAGTTCGAGTAGATTGTCCTCGAACATGATGTCACCATTTTTAAATTCGATACATCTGAATCTAATCTGCTCCAAAACGTTTCTACTAATCATGACACATCCCGCGCCTGCTAGTCCTATCCCATAATCGCGAAGCGGACACCCGTTGAATACAATGTCGTAACCTTGAATCTCCTTCTCCATTATCTTTATAATATCGGCATCACAAATCAAATCTGCGTCCAGAAACAGAAGGTATCTCACTTCGGGTTGCGATAGTATATAGCGCCGTATAGCCTCTCTGCCGCATGCTATATTCCATACCCTACTTCGTGCGTATTCCGGCTTTACAGTCTCATAAAGAATGACCCTACCTCTCAACCCCCAATGGCTAAGAAGCTGCTCCAACTCCTGCACAAAATCGTCTTCATTGGTAGCAAGAACCAGCTCGGACGAAGGATTTTTTCGCTGGATCTCTTTTTGATAAGCCAGAAACTTATCTATGATATATGCACCCTGACGATAGATCAGGACACCCACCACAAGGTCTATATTCTTACCCATCGTGCCTCCACTTTTATCCTCTCTCGGCGTGCATCATTAATAGCTGACTGTTGTCCATCCTTTTTATCTCTTTCGGCAGGGAGCCCAGCATCTGGAATATCCCTTCAAGTTTCCCCCAATCATTATTTTCATCAACTTCCCAGGAATGCCCCCAGAGATGCCAAATGCCGCCATTTTCCGCTACAAAGTTGAGCGTCTCGATTGCTATGCGATCCCAGGACTTGAAAAACAGGTTTTTCTTCAGCACAAAGTTGAACAATTTAGTGTCTCGGGAGGCTAAGGAATGCAGCATATAGTGAGTAAACCACCAATTTCTAGCGTTAACCATGGTGCCTTCCTGGAACGGGTCTCTT
>JACCLF010000013.1 GCA_013425405.1 Microcaldota archaeon
ATCCATCTTCCAATACATATTCATCGTCTCCGGGGACCCTGCACACCTGCAGGATTACATGGGGCAGGCGGGTCCCCTAATAAAAATCACAATGAGTCAGAAAAAGGCTTGCCTCTGCATGTCAACTAATTAGACAGCATCGTCATACCGCAATGTTTTTATTCTACCTCTTGCATATACTAACGGTGATCAAAATGAGGAATAATACCAAAATGCTTTTCATCCTACTTCTGCTGGGCTTGTCCACGCCAGTTTTTGCGGCAACAACCACATCAATGGCTGCGGCCATAGCACTGGGCTTGTGCGGCTTCAAAACTCTTGTCTATGGTGTTCTGCCAACTCTCGCCCTCATAATGTTCCTGTTTGCAGGGTTGGCATACGCTGCAGGCCAGGCATTCGGTGCTGAAATGAGAGCCAAGGCGCAGGGCTGGGCAATGTCTCTCCTTGTTGGAGGGATAATTGGAATATTCCTTGCAGTGTTGGCACCAATACTTGTAACCATATTTGTGAGCATGGGTCTGCCTAGCGGATCTGCCTGCTAACATCATAATCGCACACATGAACCTGCCCGTAGTCAAGGCTTCCGGAAATACACCTTTTTTATTTTTATCCTCTTCTTGATTATCCACGCTGCTTGCCGTAAATAGAAAATACTTTATCAACTCACAGTTAGTTTTAAAAACCACCGAACTCAAACTATCAAATATAGCAAAGAGCTGGTGGTTTTGACAATGCTGCTACTGATAGATTTGAGTGGTGGTAAGTTTCTTGGAGGATGGGAGTCGGTTGCCCTACTCGCGCTTCTGGTCTCGTTTGGCATAATAGGAATTGCTTTCGCAATAGGCATAGGCTTCCACTATCGAGAGCTTGAGGAGTGGGCCAAGGCGGAGTTTTACGAGGTAATAATGACCGGCTTTCTACTGGGGGTTCTTGTTGCATTCGTTAACTTTCTATTCGGCATATCAACGAATCTGGCTGGTGGCAACCCGCTGGATATCGCGCATAACTGCCTCTATCAGATGCTATACGACACTTCCGGAGTTTTCCTTCAGGTGTTCCTCTATAATATGTACATAAGCGCCCTCTCAACGCTGATGCTGGGCTTCTTCATACCCATAACCATACCCGAGGTGATTACAATACGCATTGGTTCCTACATAAATCCCTGGGCAGGCTTCAGCGGTCTGGCGCTGGGCATCGACACCATCTTCAACCTCATCTCCGCAATGATCGCGCTAATACTTGCTCAGCAGGTTCTCCTTGATTTCTTCAAGGTGACAATGTTCAAATACTTCCTGCCGCTCGGTGTTCTCATGCGAACCTTTCCGCTCACGAGAGTCGCCGGCAGCACCATCATTGCGGTCGCAGTAAGCGCCTACCTCATCTACCCGCTCGCAATAATATACACAACTTCACTCTACAACAGCTTTAAGGCAGTGATAGTGCCGGGACAGCCCGGCAACTTCTATAGCAATCTCTTGTTGGGGCCAATTGTCGGAGATATAACGGCTCCAATGGGGACAATAAACGACATGATGCGGAACTTCGTCATAATAACAGCATGTTTCGGGTTGACAGTGGTCATAACGCTGTCATCAGTGCGTTCCCTTGCAACAGCACTAGGAGGCGACCCGGACTTATTCGGACTTGCAAGGCTGATATAGGTGGTAACACGAAAATGAAAACATTGATCATATTGCTTTTTATCGCCAGCATTGCTAGCATAACCTCCCAAGCTGCTCAAATTATTTGCGGTGGAATCGGGTCAACTTGTTGCATAAGCAGCGATTGGGAGACAGGAGGTTGGATCTACCTAATATCCGTGGGCCTATCAATAATCTTCCTGTCCTTCTCCATAATATACATGAGTTCAAAGATATTTGACAAACCCGAGTGGGTTGTTTGGATAAAGGACGAGTTCTCCCAGGCCGTCATATCAGTTGTAATAGTGGTCACTCTTGTCATTGTGCTCGGCGCCATCTGCTACATCTTCAACAACCTTGCAGGAGGAGACCCATTCCAAATAGCACACGGCTATCTCAATGAGGTAGTTTGGGATAAAACTATCAACTTCGCAACAACGGCCTTCCAGGATAGTCTCATATGCCAGCTGGTTGCCGGTTACAAGACGCAAATGGGGCAATCATCCCTTGGTGTAACATTCCACCAAAGCGCAGGCCTCAAACTGGTTGCAACAGACCTGGACTTCCTCTACGCCCTGTTTGCAGGGTTGTCGGCAAGCCTTATGGTTCAGGACATAGGTCTTTCAATAATACAGGCATTCGCCTTCAGGATAATGCTCCCCCTCGGAATACTCTTCAGAGTATTCCCGTTTCTGAGAAAGGCCGGAGCCATGTTGATTGCTTTGTCAATCGGGCTGTACATAGTATTCCCGCTGTGCTTCGTGATGGACAAGGCAGTAGTCGACTCGGTAATAAACCAACCCGGCTTCCAGAATTCCCTGATTATGAATGTCGCCCAACTGCAGACAATTGGCGTGTCGACAATAGTGCTCAGTTTCATATCGCCCTTCCTGCCATGGGC
The DNA here is from genome assembly GCA_013425405.1 of Microcaldota archaeon. Taxonomy (GTDB): domain Archaea; phylum Micrarchaeota; class Micrarchaeia; order Burarchaeales; family Fermentimicrarchaeaceae; genus Fermentimicrarchaeum. The sequence continues at coordinate 2,545 of JACCLF010000013.1, forward strand.
ACTGATAGATCTTGTCTGGCTTATGGCGCAGGCTGCGTTACTTTTGCCGCAGGCAATTTTCCTCCCAACCCTAAACCTGGTTATAACCCTCACATTTGTAAAAAATGCAGCAAGAGTTTTAAGCCAGAACTTCGGAGAAGGATAATATGACACTAGCAGCATTCACAGATATATGGAGCAACTGGCAAGCAGTTGCGATAACCGCAGCTACGCTCTCAGTGCTGTTTGCATCCATGGCCTACCTTCTATCGCTTATATTCAGGACGAAGAGCCTTGAAGTTTGGGCCAAGGAGGAAGTATACCAGGCGATTGCAAGCGGATTTATCATAGCGGCTGCGGTGCTTGGGGTGACTCTCATGGTGAGCACAGCATGCATCTTAACCGGCGGATGCCCGGCAAATAAAGACCATCTGGATGTAGCAATAAACATAGTTGAGAACCTGAAGAATAAAACAGTTAGTCAGACGGAATATCTCTTCCAACTAAGCATGCGGGTAGGCTTTATAAAAAGCATGGGCAAGTATTACGACTTCAGCCTTGGGCCGGGTTCGGAGGGATGCTTGGTGGGAGCATGCCCAACGGCGTTTGGATGGTCATGGTACATGTGGGCTGGAGCCAGCGTAATAGCCGATTCATTGGACTATACGTTTTCAGTGTTGATACCAATACTCTCAAGCTTTTTCGCCCAGCTTTGGCTGCTGAAGTTCATACAGCATACCCTTTTCCCAAGCCTTCTCGCTCTGGGGATACTGCTCAGGACATTCTTCTTCACAAGAAAGGTAGGCGGTTTGCTCATTGCAATCGCGCTTGGTCTTTACACAATATACCCGCTGATGTACGTCCTCATGGGCAGCTACATGGACTTCACACCACGCAAATTCTACTACCCAAACAATGACTGGACTCATGGTTATGCATTTATCTCATGCGCCGGGGGCGAATATCTGTCCGGGGGTTCACCAAATGCTCCGTTCTGCACAGGCTTTCCAGGAGTGCTCTCCTTCATAATACCCGGTCTTCCAACGGCCGTTGGAAACTTTGGCAATGCCGACTTCATGTTCAAGAATGGCTGTGATGCCGGCGATCCAAACTCATGTCCTGGCTCGGTATGTTCACCTGATGCTTGGGGTAATACATACTGCGGCGCAAATCCTGCAGATCCTAAGCCAGATGTATACGCTGGCATGCGAAGCTCATATGATGGAGTGCTCCCAATTGTTGGCTACCTGCTGGTGCCAGCACTCTTCATACCCCTCATCATAATACTCGTGACAATAACATTCATAAGGAACCTCTCACCAATGCTGGGAGGAGATGTTGAAATAGCCGGCCTGACAAAGTTCATATAAGGTGTAGAAATGGTTGTTATAGCCTGGGCAAGTTGGTATGCAATAACCTTCGTGATAATATCAGTAGTTTTGGCCATAATCACCCTGGCGTATATGATAGGCATAGGCTTCCATCTTCCCAAGCTGCAGGCATGGGCGAAGGATGAGCTTTACCAGGCTCTGGCAAGTGCGATTATAGCAGTCCTCCTCATGTCGTTTGTGTCAACAATAAGGACCACAATGATAAGCGTATACGGAAAGGATCCCTTTGAGATAGTTATTCTCGACTACATACCCCAACTGATCGGAAACCTCGGAATCTTCTTCATGGGAGTGGTTGAAATAGACGTTTCATTTGCGTTAATGCAAAGCATGCTATTCAGTGCCATGCCCAGCCAGATGGGTTTCAAGATTAACCCCTTCGCCGGGATGACTACCATAACATCCTTCCTCTCATTAATGATGGAGGCAATTCTTACAGGAATGGCAATACTGTTCGGCCAGCTCACCTTCCTCATATTCATCCAGAATAGGCTTTCAATCCTCTTCCCAATCGGAATAGCTCTTAGGGCATTCCCGTTCAGCAGGCAAGCCGGTGGCGCCCTCATTGCCACCTTCTTGGGCTTCTATGTCTTCTACCCCTTCCTATGGGTTTTCGACCGTGCAATCTATAATGAAGTTTCAGTATTTTCCCTCACTTCGATCAACGCAGGCCTGCCTAACTCTGCAGGCATAGGGTCTGCCTGCACTGACAACACGGCTCAATGCACAACGAACACCCCGGATATAGGGCTCAATATAATACTGTGGATTGTCAGCGCCATAGCCTACCCTGTAATCTACTACCTGTTCGTATTCGTCGTTATAATGTCCATTTTCAACCTGCTAACCACGCTTGTGCTGATAAATGAGCTGGCGAAATTACTTGGTTCTGAAATAGACCTGGGAGGCCTGAGCGGATTAATATGAACATCCCAAAAAAACTCAAAGTCTGCTTGCTTGTTTTAGCCATATCCTTGGCCGGCTGCACCATAGGTGCGGGAGGGACATTGGACATTACTCCTGCGTGCCAGGCCGGAGCCGTAAGCGCTGGCTTTATCAATCTGTGGTCCGCAACCTGGCAGGGAATATGCTTCCTTGCGGCTACAACTGTCTGGGCAGTGGCCATACTCGTCTATGTTGTTGGCTTTGCCCTGAACCATCAAAAAGCAATAATATGGGCAAGGGAGCAGATGCAGGAGGCAGTATTCGCCATGCTCATCACAATGTTCGTGATTGGATTCGTATCATTCCTCTGCACTCTTGACCTGAATTCGCTCGGCTTGGGGGGAGCATGCTTAGGAGGTGCAACCACTAACTTTATCGATGCGGCTTTCTGCTCGCTCTCTTCCATGTACCTTACTCTCATGCAGGGCTTGCTGCTTGTAATTGCCTTAAACTCCGCCATGGCGGCAGCTGCAACATTTACCATAGGGTTTGCCCCCGGCGGAGTCGGGACAGTCTTCACACCGCTCGCAGTCCTGGGCGAAGTTGCAAACTCGTTTGTGCCTGCATCCATTGTGCTCGTAACAAGCGCAGTCCTTACGATGACCCAGATGGTGCTTGTGAAGATGAGTGCGAGTATATTCGTAGCCCTCTTCCCCATAGGGGTTATACTAAGGTCTTTTGGAGCAACTAGAGGTTTCGGAGGAGGCCTCATAGCAATAGCACTGGGCTTCTTGCTGTTCTACCCGTTTCTTGTAGTGCTCTTCTACGGATCAGTTGGCGGCAATATGGGCATATCCGACGCCATCACCCAAGACTACAGCTCACTTAGCGACTCATTCAGTAGCGCGGGGCCATCGCCCGGAGACGCGAATTGGTTTGGAGGCATACTCAGCCCACTTGTAGGCTTCATAGGAAAAGCTATAATGGGTGCAATCTTCATACCTCTGTTAATGTTCATGATCCTAATAGTATCCATAAAAGGGCTCTCAGCGGCCCTTGGGGAGGAAGTTGACGTGAGCAACCTCACGCGGCTCATATAGGTGATATAGTGGCAGCGCCAATAATGTGGTGGACAGAACCCTGGAATACTGCCCCCGTTGATGTAACGGGGAATTGGAATATATGGCAGCCGGTAGCCATGATAGCAATTTCAGTAGCCTTCGCCATAGTTTCGATTGCCTACATGCTTGGCGTCTTTTTCAGTCTTGATGGTTTAAAAAAATGGGCAAAGGCGGAGTTCTACCAAGCTCTGGCAAGTACAGTTTTGGTAGTATTCCTGTTATTGATGATGGACATAATGCTCAATCAAGGCTTCCAGACAATGATTGGAGGCATGAATCCATACAGGAAAGCCTATTCTTATATTGATGGAGTTCTAGTATCACTCCATGCGATATACAAGAATGTCTACCTTGTAAATTTCCCGCTAGAATTCCTAACAACTTTCTCATTCTACTTCAATGCAGCAGGTCTTGATTTCGCTCCGTTTGAACTCATACTCAGCCCACTTGTCGAGCAGCTGCATTTCCAGGCCCACGTTGTCGCCATCGCGACAATCACAGCGGCATCCCAAAAAGCTCTGATACACCTCTTCTACAACACGGGCTTTTCGCTCTTCATACCCGCAGGCGTTCTTCTCAGGATATTCCCATGGACCCGGGGCGCAGGCGGGTTGCTCATAGCACTGGGAATTGGACTTGCAATAGTATACCCAATCATGTTCACATACGTAGCCCTAATGTCAGAGAATCCCTCAGAGGTTCAGAATAAGGCAAGTCAGCTCGGCAACAGCATAGGCGGTTTCAACTTTAGCGATTACGGCGCGTGCGCCACTGATTTTGAAGCTGCGACAGATGTTGCTACCCATAGGGCGTTATCCCCAGAGCTCAGGAACGCATCAGCATGGATTCTGGGCTGGGTTTCCGGAGTATGGCTGAAAATATTTTTCTATCCAATGTTTGTGCTGATAGTAACCTTCACATTCATAAGGACAATAGCTCCATTATTAGGTGCGGATATAACCGAGATAGGACAGGGAATTTTAAAAATACTGTAGGTGATCTTTCTGCAAATGGAAAGAAACATAGCTCTTGCCTGCATCGGCATAGGAGTGATTCTGCTAACTCTTAGTTTCGTTTTAGGTGATCTGGGAGCCATAACCGGTGTGGTTCTGCTGTTAGCTCCCGTCTTCTCAACAATCGGTCTGATCCTTTTCAAATATGGATACTGGATAGTCCCATTTCTCACCAAGAGGGTAAGGGTGATAGATGTTATAGAAGAGCCCTACACGCTGTCCCCGCAGCAGGATGCAGTCATAAAGAAGGTCGGCAATGTATACTTCGCCTCAATGTTCATTCACGTGAAGGTGTATGAATCCACCACTGAAAAAAGTGAGGAGCAGAAGGTCGCCTTCATGAATTTGTGGGAGAGGGCAATCTCCGGTTTGAAATTTGTTACTAAATTCTGCATATCGTCCTACGCAAAGGATTTAACGAAGTATAAAAGCATAATTGAGGGCAGGAAAGCTGAAGCCCAGCTTAGGCTTGCAAACGAACGAGGCAAGCCCGAGCCAAGCGATGCGGAGTTGGACAAGATCGAGAGAGAGATAGCCATGTGGGAGAACATGATCTCAAAAATTTCTGCAGGAGAAAATGCAATAACGCAGATAACCTACATAATGACTTCCGGTCAGGGTCCAACACCCGAGATGGCGCTGGCTGCTGTGAGAAACCAGGCAAATGAAATAAAATCCACAATATCGACCACCCTCAATGCCGAGGTCGCGGTGCTTATAGGAGACGAAATGAAGAGATGTTTTGAATGGGAATACATGGTGCCTCCTACGATAAGGGAGGAAGGCGCCCAACAGGTTGTTTAGATGCCAGCAATAACTATAGGAATAAATGACAAGACAGTTGCGGCTACTACGCTTGGCATCGCATTTCTATCCATACTGCTAGCCTTCCAAGCGCGTGGATTAGGCGTGCTCCAAATAGCAATAGTGGCAATAGGAATTCTATCCTTGTTGCTAGATGCTGTTGTCTACAAGGTTGGTTTTATTATCCTACCTTTCATAACCAGGATTCTAAAAGTCAGGGAGATAAGAACCGGAGGCTTCGAAATTCCACCTTCCCAGGACGTCATACTCAAAAACGTTGGCGGCGTCTACTACGCAATACAATTTATGTACGCACGTCTATATGAATCTGCAAGCGTTGGTGTCCAGGATGAACAGTCCTCCTACATGGACCTGTGGGAGAGAGCAGTTGCAAGCGTGTACTTTCCATTCAAGTTCTGCGTGCTCACCTTCTTGGAGGATATCCTGAAATTCAGGGAAGATGTTGAAACGAGAAGAGCTGCGGCCCAGTTGAGGCTTGGAAGGGAGAGGGAGAAGCCGCGTCCCGATGCAATAACCATAGACAAATGGGAGAGGGAAGTTGCCAAGCAGAATGAGTTGCTCGCTAGGCTCTCGGCAGGTGAGAAACCATTGGGCACTTTGATGTACATTACAACCCTCGCAATTGGAGTTAGCCCTGATGCTGCCACGGCTATTGTGAAAGGGCAGGCAAATGAGCTGAAAGCGACTTTCTCCAATGCGCTCAATGTGGAAATACTTGAATTGAAAGGGGAGGACATGAAGAGATGTTTTGACTGGGAAATTGCATTCCCCTCAACACTTAAAGATTTAAAAGGCTCGATATAAAAGTGTATCCATGGGAGTGTTAAAAATACAATCAATAATGAGCAATGAGCTTTCCAAGAGGCCCCTTTTTGTGAGACCCCCAGAGCCACCTGCAGAGTACCTAACCCTTGATCCCTCAAATTCAATCTACGTGGGAAAAACGAAAATATTTCACGTGCCTTTCAACTGGTCCTACCAGTATCTGACAAATCCACACATATGCATAGTGGGGATAACCGGAGCAGGAAAATCCTACTTCGTAAAAACCTTCCTGTCTAGGGCTGCATTCGTCTGGGGAAGCAACGCAATAATAATTGACTGGGCTGGCGAGTATAAGGCATGGGTCAAGCAGACAGGAGGAAGAATCCTATCACTCGGAAAGGGGGATTTCATAAACCTCCTGGACCTTGGAGGGATGAAGCCTCTTGACAGGGTGAAGCAGATTACAAGGACTCTTGAAATACTGACAGATATAAGCCAGTACCCGGAGCAGAAGAGACTCACCGAGCAGGCTCTCGAGGAAACATATACTGAAGCTGGCTTCAAGCTCAATGAGACTGAACACAAGGGCTCTGACGGAAAGCCGTTGCCCCCGCCCACGCTGAAGGAAGTGGTGAAGATACTTGAGGATAAGCTTAAGTCAGGCGCCTATGAGTTCCCGGCAGAACTGGAGAATGCAATATACCGCCTGAAGAACTTCTGCAGGCCTGGTGAGGATTATTTCGCGCAGCAGAGCACTGTAAAGCTGGAGGAGCTTACAGACGTTGGGCTGGTGGACATTGACCTGAGCGGGCTTCCAGATGAAGTTATGAGAGGGCTGGCAGGCCTCTTCGTACTCCAATTCCTCAAGGAAAAGATGAGATCGACCGGATGGTCCGCAACAAAGGGCCTGAGAGTCCTTGTTGTTCTGGATGAAGCATGGAAGATAGCAAAGGATGAAAGGTCCGATGCCATAATGATTGTGAGAGAGGGAAGAAAGTACAACTTCGGCCTCATAGTTGCTTCCCAAAACCCCACCGACGTACATGAGGCAATATTCTCCAATGTTGGCACAACATTCATCATGAGGGTGAAATTCCAGAATTTCCTTAATTACCTACAGGGCTCTCTCAACTTCAGCGATTATATGAGGGGCGAGATAAGCAAATTCGGTGTCGGCCAGTGCGCAGTGAACATGGCATTCCAAACTAGTACAAAATTCCCGGAAACTTTCCTGCTTGAGAAAATTCATGGCGAAGAGCCCCTTGAGGAATATTTTCTGGACGTGCAGTCCATACTCACCCAGGCTCAGCTGGCGGATGAGAACATCCCGCAAAACTATGCTTTTGAGAAAAATGAGCTTAAGAACAAGCTTACTGAGTTTGGCATGGACGACATCCGCGCATCCGAATTGATAAATATGTTCAACAGGAATAACAAGCGCATGGATATAATCAGCTTCGTGGAATTTCTTGAGAAGAACGACCTTGCAAGGGGCAATATAACCTCCTTCCTGAAGGCGGTTGGAATGGAGGATTCGATGATAATAGACATACTAAACAGAATAGGAGTTGGAGGGTAAGGATGGCAAAGTCATATTCCTTTGACAAAAGCGATCTGAGGAAGAAGCTCAAGCTGTTCGGCCTTAGCGATGCGCATCTTGAGGAGATAATGACACTCTTTGACAAGAAGAACAAGCGCATGGAAGTGATTGCGTTTGTGCTCAACTTGGAGAAGTTTGGTGTCACAAGGGCGCAGATTTCCAATTTCCTTAAAGACCTTGGAATAGAGGAAACAACGCTCATGAGCGTGTTCTCACGGGCTGACTTCAAGAAGGCCGGGGTTGATGATAAAAAGGTTCAGGAAGTCGTGCTGAAAGGATGATGCTATGAAAAAGTCCATCTGCGTAGTTTGCAAGAAGGAGAAGAAGGGAAGAAGAGTTGAGGAGGATCTATACCTAGAGGCCATTAGAAAGATAAAGACTCGGCTGGGCATTGCCAAGAACAACACGCTTGTGGTATGCGATGATTGCATTCCCAAGGCAAAGGAGAAGAGGCGCAGGTTTGAGAGGACTCTGGCAACCTGGGCAATCCTAGCAACTCTGCTGTTCGTGATGCTTGTTGTGATATCCCAGACACTACAGTCTATCTTTTTCAGCCTTGTAGCCGCAGTGGTATTCATACTATTCTCGCTTTTATCGTATTTCCCAAGAGTTGAAGAACATGGCAGAAAAAAAGGATGAAACAAAGATTGAGAAGACGGAGCAGAAGCCGGTTGATAAGAAGGAACTCAAGGACGAGGTTCCTGCACCGCAGATTGCGGGCTTCAGACTCCCAGCTAGGAGAATTAAGGACTTGAGCGAGATAACAAGCGCTCTATCCCTGCTAAGTTCAATCCAGCTGGCCGTAGAACAAGATTACGTGGCTGCATTGAATGTTGAGAGCAGGGACATAAAGAAGAACCCGTATCTATTCTCAACAGTGTACTTCAGGCCTAGCGAAATAGAGATTGTGTACACGATCGTCCCGGGAATCAGCAAGAGGAAGAGGAGCATAGAAGTGCTCAAGCACTTTCTGAACATCCTGACCCTCATAGGGCATAACTACGAAATAGACCACAAGCAGTTCTACCAGATTGTAAGGAATTACCTGACTGAGATAACGGAATTTGCCACATCAACATACGATGAGATATACGCAAAATACGATGTGCTGAACGGCGAATCGCTCTCCTTCCAGAGAAAGATTGAGAATCTCAACGCCTCTCTTGCCAAAGTCACAAAGGAGACGATAGAGCTTAAAGCAAGAAACGATGAGCTGGTGCTTAGGCTAAAAGAGCTTGAATCAATCTCTGATGATACTCTCAAGGTGAAAATACAGGAGTGGCTTGAGCTGCATAACAACGAGATAAACATAACAGAGTTCGCCAAGGTATACAACGTTCTGGAATCCCGGGTAGAGCACCTGCTAAATGCAATGGTCACCCAGGGCAATCTTGAGTACATCGGGTGAGCCCATGGAACAAACTTCCAACAATGAAATACTAGAATCCCAATTCAAGAAAGAGACTTACCTCTTCGCTGTAAAAAAGAGGTTCCAGAACACAAAGCACTTCGTCATAAAAAAGAAATACGAGGAGGAGCAGAATCCGCTGGGTGAGAAATTTACTGAGGTGTTCAAGAAGCTGGGCTGGGTCAAAGAGGGTCAAAGATGAGGAGGAGAACTATACTCATACTCATCGCGGTTCTTATAATTCTTGGAATCGCCGGCGGCCTTTTTCTGTACCTCTATTTCCTGCCTCCGCCTCCTCCCCCGTCCATCATGAACTCCAGCGTGGAGCTCAACGTGCTGGATTCTGGAGTACTTGACTACGGCAGCTTGGCCGGAAGCCTTCCAAGCAAGGTCATATTCCTGCTAACGCGGGTGAATGGAAGAAACATCACAAATGCAAATATAAGTGTCAAGCTTTATGACAGCGAGCTGCCCCGCGACATATACCTTCTGGACTACTCCAGCCCAGGCTTCCCGGGCTGCACAGAATGTGATGGTCTGCCGGACTTTACGAAATCACTAGAGGCAACAATCAAAAAGTATGGGCTGCTGGAAGCCAACTCCACAATCAACCAGATAAAGATAAATCATCTGGACAAGCTGACTCGCCGCTCCATAATAGTGGTGCCAACTGGAAAGATACCTGCACAGCTCGTTGGCATGGAAAGCGGTCCGGACCTCAATGATTTGATGAGGAGGGGATTTGTTGTAATATTCCTAGGGCGTGACCTTGATGAGGCGTTCTACGCGAACGGTTCGGTTGTGCGCATACCTTCGGACCGGCTTACGTCGTACGGAATCAGCTATATACATCGAGATGACCTGTCTACCTGCGAGGGATACAGACTTCAGAACCCCAGCTTTGTTGTTTCGGCTAAATTTGAAAATTTGGTAGCATGCTCAATGTCCTATGTGCAGAAAGGAGAGGGGTATCTCTTCGTTCTCCCCAGAAGCATTGACATAGGGTGGAATGCAAATGGGCAAATCGCCGGAGAAGATGTCGGGCGCCTTATATACGAGATCAGATGGAAGGACCCGTTAACCACGGGCATGCTGAGCATACTCGCGCAAAGGATCAATGAGTCCAATTCCAACACTTCAATGATATTCATGGCACCTTACGCCAACGACTCGGGGTGGACGAGAATATTCGTTAATGCAACTACGCTCAATGGCAGTACCCTATACTTCGTCACGGATAAGAAAATAACCAACCCAGTCAAGGGAAAGATAATTCATATACCGCAGGGTGTGGGGGACGACAAAATACTCATAGACTTCCAATTTTCCGAAGATTTCCCGAAATTAAGGGATGTAAACATAAGCGTGGTTGTATACAAGGACATGCAGCGATTTGAGAAGCAATTCGCCCATTCCATAAAAATCAAGACGGAGTACCTGTTCTCAAGCTACTTCATTGTCGACCTGCCAATTGGTAACTACACACTCCGGGCTGAGGACGATGACGGTTATGTATACGCGCAGTCGTTCTTGAACGTTCCGCCAATAAATGTAACCATAGCTCCAACAGTCTGGAGTTCGGAGCCCCAGATTTTCCAATTCTCTGCACTTGTGCCAAAGTACATCATACCGAGAAATTCAATTGAATCTTCTAAATTAGCACCTTTGACTTACAGAGTTGCGTACTTAACGATAAACAAAACCCCGGGTAAGAACCTGTTCCCTCCCTACTTGAATGTATCTGGTTCTGATGGAGTATTCTCATTCGCACAGAGCCCATCTCTAGATTATGGTCTGTACACATTCAAAGTGAACATAAGCAGGCAGATAATAATAATCAACCAAACCAACTCCAAACCTGCCTCATGGCTCGACAACCCAATAAATGTCGCCATAATTGTGATAACAATTTTAGTTGCAGTGGTTGCAATCGCATTGAGAAGGCCAGAGAAACCGGTGTATACCCTCGATGTCCCCGATTTCCCTCCTCTTGAAAAAGTTGTAGTTCCAATCTCAAAATTCTCTGTGCTCAGTCTGTTCGACTCGGTGAATAAGGAGTATAAGTGGAGCTTCATGCCGCTCAGCCCCCAGGAGCTTAAGAATGAGATGAGAAGGAAGATAACCTACAAAGGCGTGCCAGTCCTCATAACTGATTACAACTTGGACAAGATACTTGAGGAGCTTATAGAGAGCGGCGATGTTGCAAAGGCGCTCAACTTCTACGGCCTCAAGACCTGGGAGACCAAAAGCGGCAGAGATATGCGGTACCTGGCATTGTTCAGGCTGCTGAGGAACTTCCTCATAAACAATGCAATACCGTTCACAGACTTGAACCAGAGGAAGGACTGCGGTATCCTAGCAACTGTGAAGGGAGAAGGCTTCTACATCCACATATACACAGATGAAAATACATTAAAAAGGGCGCTTGAGCTCACTGGGGCTGGAAAGAATTTCATAGTATTTGAAAGCAAGAAGGAGCTGGAGGAGACTGTGAAAAAGCTAGACCTCTCCTACAACTCGCTTGCCGTCATCATCAAATCCGAAATAGGAATAGGGAAACTACAGCTCGTGCATCCAGGCAATTTCAGTGAGATGCTTGGTAGGTAAGTTAAAATAATACAATAATTAATATAAGTATATAACACAAATATAACAAAAGTACGTGGTATAATATGGGTGGAGCTAGAGGGTATTCTAAAAAGCTCTTTCTCCTACCATTGTTAATCTATCTTCTTGCTCCAGCAACATTCTCAGCCTCATTGCCTCTTGCAGCACTCAAGGGCGGCATTGACGGGCAGCTCTACATCCCTAATCCAGCCTACGTGCCGAATCTGCATGTTATCAAAATAGAGCTGTGGTGCAACATGAGTGACACGGACTGCCAAAGTGGCATATGTGGATGCTCCCGCAGTGTGGGCGATCAGACTGGAGGGGTCCGTCCGTATTCAACCATCAGTCACTGGCCTGACGGAACGGTTGATGGTCAGGACACTACAGCCGCTGCCCGTTCATTTGGAGCTGGCGAGGGAATGTCACTATGGGATTATATGGCGGATATAGACCCTGATAGAGTGGTTGATGGCGAGGATACCACACAAATAGCTAGAAACTTTGGACAGGGCATATTCACCTACTCCACTGATTTGACGAACATAAAAGTAGTATTTGATACTGGGGACACCGTATACCCCGATTCTTATGGGTATATCAACATTCCCGCAGGCGCTACTGCCGGCCTCCATAGTTTCACAGTCTACAACGGCTCAAAAACAGTTGTGGCACTAGCGACTTTCTGGAATGTTAGCGTGCAACCCTCGCAGCCTTCTGCTCTTGTAGCAATGAAAGGGGGCACTAATGGGTATCTATATATTCCCAGCCCAACCTACGAGCCGAATGTAACGAGTATTAAGATAGAGGAGTGGTGCAACATGAGCTCCACAGACTGCCAGACTCTTACTTTTCCAACAGCTCCACCCAACCCACCTCTCGTTATCACCAAGTGCGGTTGTGACCGTCTGCTGTGCGACCTGGCTGGGGGAGTAAATCCCTACTATCCCCCAGGTGGCGGACCACTCTTTTGGCGTACTGCGTCGTGGCCCAACGGCCAAATTGACGCAGCAGATTCTTGGACAAGTATATATCCGCCTACAACACTGGAGGGTTATAACGTATTCCCATTTACTCCATGGGAGTATGAGGCAGACTGCGTTCCAGATAGAAACATACAAATGTCTGACCTAATCCCTACGTGGTTCACTGGCTTCACCGGAACCTACTCTACAGATATCTCAAACATAAATGTGGTGTTTGATACTCCTGCTGGTGCTCCCCCTGTGTCCGTTAGCTCACTGGGATATGTAACCATCCCAGCAGGTGCAACCAGCTTTACAGTTTACAACGGTCCCAATACCGTAATGGCGCTGGCAACATTCTGGAATACCAGCGTGAAATCCTCGCAGATGACGCAGTCAGCAAGCCCGCCTTCATTCCAGTTGCCGGGCTACCCGGTCACATTCACATGCAACTATATAAATTCATCAAATAACAAGATACCTGGAGCGATTGTTAACGTATACATAAACGGGACAGCATACCTAACCACGGAAACAGCAACTGGCTATCAACTCAACCACACATTCACCACTATCGGAAACTATTCATGGTATTGCAGCGGAACTGACCCAACGGGGGAGTACACTCCCGCAGTTGCACCCCCAGAGAATTATGAGATAAAACCACTATACTGCAACATATCATGGGCTGCTGCCCCTTCTGCTCCAGGTGATTTCAAAACAAATCCAGACCAACATTTCGCACAGGCGGTTAACTACCAGGTAACAGTTGCGGTTAATCTGACGGATAAAAACGGAGCTCCAGTTCAGAACGTCAGAGCTACAGTAACTCCTCCCGCGACTCCTCCTCCGGGCATGGGCGCGGCGCAGCTAACGACACTTTCGGATGTCAATGGAATTGCCTGGGTCACATTCACCGAACCCGCAACAATTGGCAAATATACGGTTCTCTCAGCATCATCAACACTGTGCCTCGGTGGGTATGATGTGCAACCAGCCGACATTACCTCCTACATAAATGCCTACCACGATGTCGCAAAAAGCATCAATGTAATCGACCCCAACCCCAAAACAATTTACGTAAACCCCGGAGATTTTTACAACATAACTATTGAAATTCTAGACCAGTTTGGAAATGTGTGCAACAGCTCATTTGACGGCACACCCTACAACTATACCACAATCCCGCCGGAATATAACAGTACGGTAGGCATAAATCAAACTGTTAAGAATTCAACCGATACATGGTACTACGATATCCCCCTATGCAGCATGCGCTCTCCTTTGGAATGCTATACGATTTTCAATAAATCAACCAACCCCCAGGGTATCCCCGTTGGGCTTGAAGGCATATACACATTCCAGCTCTTTGCTCATATACCGGAACCTAATACGATTATTAATAACATAACAAACGACATCGAACAGTTTGATTTGACCTATCCCAGTGCTGCTAACACAAGCCTCAATGATTCGACGTTTGATTCCTCAGCCCGCACCCTGACTGGAGATAGTGTAATTGTAGTCTACAACCAGCCCCACCCCCCTCCTGATCGTCTTCGAGTCATTGCCCAACCTCACCAGATAAGCGTCAATGATTCATTCAATATAACCGTACAGGCAATTCTGCAGAATGACTCAGTGGATAAAAACAACAACAACATCACTCGTGTTATCAGATTACATCGTCTTGACGCGCCCCAAGTTCAAGATCAAGATATAAACAATTCATGCCAGCTTGTAAATGGGGTATGCACTTTCAATGTAACCTCTAACAGATCGCTAAACCTCTTCAATGTCAGCGGCGTATACAGGATATTCGCCATACAAACTTCGGACAGTAAAGTTAACGGCACTGGCACTCTTATAGTTGGCACCGGGGCAATAGACCATATCAATGTCACAGTTAACCACAATGGAGTCTTCACGAGTCTGCCCTTCTACGCAACTGCGAGCGTTCGGGATGCGGGAGACAATATAATAACAAACTTCACTGGAGACATGAATATAACCTGTCCGCCTTTTACAACCGACCCGCCCCAGCAGAGCGTATCACTGACTCCGGCTGACGAGGGCCAGACCACTTTCACCGAGATTGCAAACCAAAGCGGCACAATATGGTGTAATGTCTCGGCATTCGACTCAATTAAAAGAGTGCTTATAACAGGGAATTTCAGCGTGCTTGTTGTGGAACCCGATATGTGCAGTACCTATTCCATACCCCCCGTGATTGCTATGCCTCCTCCTATTGATGTGACTCCGCCGAAAGATAAGATCCCCCCTGCCAGTACCATAACCCCGCAAATCCATGCAGTGATGCAGACTAATTATGAAGTAGGCCCTCATCTTATAGGTTATAACCCCGCAACCGGGCAGATGGAGGGGAACTACAGCATATGCCTTGAAAGCTATTATTCGGGCAGGTTCTGTATAAACGGTTCAGACATACAGTTCGACAGGGATCCAATCTCAGTTTGCGTTAAGGAGTTTGTCTACAATCCGGAGGCAGATGGGTATATCTCAGACCACATCAACTACAACGGAGTTGACGATTTCAAGGCAACCTTCAAACACCCGGAGATTGTCTGGGGATGGGGATACAAAGGCGCATCAGGCACCTACACAAACTGCTCCACCAATGGAGTTGACAAATACGAAGTTACGCTAACCCCGCCGCCGCAATCGCAAGTTCACACGGACTTTTTCAATGTTACGGTCACCCTGCCCCTCGGGGCGCTTGAGTCCTATAACATAACCAATACTACTGCTCTCAACCCGCACGAACTGCAAGCCCCAGCAGCCATACTTGTGGCGGACCAGTGGAAGTACGGCCCAAATCCGGGCAGAATAGCAAAGTTCGACATGCCCGTTCCTGGCGATGAAGCCGCATTCCTTGAGGACTACAATTACTCAATAACCGGAGCGAATGCCCAGGCGATGGCATACGACAACAGGGGCAACATATACGTAGCGCTTACGGACTCGGCAAAAATACTCGTTATGCGCATGGTCAGGTCCTATCCACCTTCGCTTCATTTTGTAAAAATTATAGATGTTAAAACCTTTAACGGCACTGCTTTCTTCCCGTATGGAATGGACACGGACAGCTGGGGCAACCTCTACGTTGTGGGCAATACCAACCCGGACCAGCCGGATAATGTGATGTGCATCAACAAGTACAACAAGACCTACGGCTTAAATGACAGCAACGAGTGCTGCGGCCCTCTAAATGGTGATGGAGAATGCTCTGAGAAATGGGAGGGAACGGTCCCGTCCATAACAGTAAACGAGGCCGGAAGCGAGGTTTATATTGTGAAAGACAAGAAGAGGGTGTGCACAAATCTGGGCATAACTTGCTTCTGGACAGGAAACCCGCTCTACTATGAGTACAACGCCTCAAATGTCAGCCAGGAGATTGCAAGCCCAGGAATAAGCATATACGGCGATGGCGGTACTGGAATGACCCTCTGGGGCGCCAACCCAGGTGAGAATATAACCGATGGTGGCTGCTACAACGATCTTGGCGGTATGGTTTTTGACAACTATTACGACAGCCCGGATAGTCACTATCTCAGGGCAATAAAGATTAGGAAAGGCGTCATGTTCATTCTGGATTACATGGCCCTGCCCAGCAGGAGAGTCTGGATGTTATGCTTCCCGCAGTACTTCGTGCCCGGCTGCCTTGGATGCTTCCCCCCTGGCAGTTGGTGGTGGCCTGGTCAATGCAACCACTGCCATTTCGATGCGCTCATCGAGAACCAGATGACCCGGCTTCTGGCTTTTGAAACAATAAACCCCGGAGGACCTTACAAAGCAAGAATAACTGTGGAGCCAAACGTGTCAGTTATGGCCCAATGCGCTGAAGAACATCTTCTCCTTTGGCCAAATATCGTATCAATATGCACGTGCAGTGGGCTGTGCACCAACTCAAATTCATATTTAACGCACGGGCTGGATGTTGATGGCGACTTCAATGTGTACATAGCGCTGAAAGGCAAGAACGATGCAATTGTCCGCTACAAACTAAACCAGATGAGCGGCGACCCCACACTGCTCGGCGGCGGCTGGTCATTTGATGTGATAAACGGCTGGGTGCCGGACCTGTCAAGCGTTTATACCTCAAGAAATCTTGGTTCTTGGACTGCAAACAATATTACCAACAATGTCACCCTTCCTGATGCCGTGCTAGGATACCCCGATTTGATAGAGTCATCCATGGCGGCTGGAGTTTCCTGCGAGGGATGCTCCATGGAGGGGGCAATTGAACCGAGCGTATGCGGGAGAGAAATTAAGAAAACAAATGAGAGTGAGTACGAAAACATAAACCAATCGCTAGCAAACAGCAACATAGTCCCAGGAGTGCCCCTGATTCGCATAAACGCTTCAAATCCGCCGATTTACAGGAGGAATTCTCTAGCAACTAACATAACTGCATTCATTAGGTTTAACAACTACCTGATCCAAATAGTAAAAATCACAGGCGGATGCCCCGGCGGAGGAGCTGCAGGCGCACCAGTAATAATACTAAAGGATATGAACGTAACGAGCTACAGCAACAACCTTGAAACTATTGTTGAGGGCGGAGGCACTCACTTCGCTCTCACAAGTCCGAGCTACCCCGAGAGGCCTGCCAGGCCGCCGGATACTCTCCCCTACCTGGCTTATGATTACTACAGCAACAGGTTCTTCTACAAGCATTTCGCCATGATGGACAACAATACCAATGCATCCGGCAATATAAACACAATGGGCCCACCTCCTAGCATGTTTTGGAACGGCGGTGTGAGCGGTCCGAATATTCCTTATAACTATCCCGGCCCGTGGTGTGCCATGTTCCCAGATGCATGCGCCGTTCCTGATGACAAGGAGTGGATACTCAACGCCAGCTACAGGAAGAAATTCCAGACATTCCAGAATCAATACTATGGCTATAAATTCATCTCCACAGTCCCAACGGTCAACATGTACAATGAAATTACCCCAATAGCCGGCGTTCAAGGAAAATGGGACACTGCGACTAATACTTGGAAATACGACCCGACTAAGCGTGACCCCAATGCTCTGGGATACATAAACCCTGACATACTTGGTTACCCCCCAGGGACGATACCACTCAATAGCACAATTGAATGGGACTACCCCGTCACCTTCAACTTCACTCCCTCCACCATAACGCGAAACCCGCTTTCGTTTACACCTAATCCGGGGGGACCACCCCCTGGTGATTATACCTTTGAAGCAAAAACCAACGTTTCCAGGGTTCAACTCTCAATTATGTGCACAGACAGTGCAGGCACTCTTAATACATATACAGTAACTCTCAACAATGCCAGCTGGACCCCGGTGGGGGTCTGCAAGCAAGTGGATGGAATATCCATCAGTGGGGCATCCGGTTTAGCCTATGTATTCATCAAGCCTGAGATGACGCCAGATAATCCATATGAAGGTATCTGCTTCGAAACTGTAAGCGGGCCGAACAGCATGCTCTGCAGCGGAACCAGGGCATGGTTCAGGCAGGCAATTCCACCCAATACCGTAGTCGCTTACGCGAACTTTACCCCCGAGATACCAATGGCAACACGCTACCCGCTTTTGGGCGAGCCGGATGGCCCTTGGCCGGCATCCCTGAAAATTGTGCCCGTAAATATGAGCGGTCCTACTGTGTTCACGCTCCATGGGCTCAATAACACCTTCAATGTCACGGGAAATAATGAATGGGGCAGCATATCAGCTACTGCAAACCTGATCGGCACTCAACTTCCCAATCCACTCCCAATATACTTAACCAATCAGGATTTATACTTCAGGTCTAGTGCTGGTGTAAAGTTTTCTATAATGGGGTTTGGAGGACCAGGGATGAATAAAATCATAAATTATGTTATAAGCGACGGATGGGTCAAGATAGAAGACTCGTGCATGGGCTTCAACTGCTATGTGTTTCAGATACTCAATGTGAAATGCAGCGATCCGTTTGGATGCCTGTTCGAGTTTTCAAATGATTCTGCAGGGGCGCGCATCATAGGAAAAGCTTACCTCGGCCAGCATCTCAACTTTATCGCTGGGACTCCCAACGGCTTAAAGTATCCTGAGTACACCTATTCAGTATCAAAAGGCGAAGTGCAGTCCGTGCCGGATAATCCCTACAACAGGAACTTCATGAATATATCCGCCATTAGCGGCAAGGGCTATATCGGAGACCGGTTCAATGTTTATACGAACCCGGATGTAACTCTCTACATAGACAAACTAACTGCTTCTTACTGCAGTAACTGCACAAGCGATGCAGACTGCGCTCCGGGAGGAGTATGCAATGTTGCAAACGGTGTATGCATGAATGGAGATGACTGCGGGGTAGCAAAGCATCCCTCGGGGGCTCCATGCTTCCAATCCTACGTATGCCCGAGGATAGACTTGACAAATGTCAACGAATCCCTCGAGGTCATATCAGACAAGAGCCACGCTACGACATCAACCACGGTGAAGATAATAGGCACGGATACAACCCCCGGGCACCACCTACAAATGGATACTGCAACTCTCAGTGGAAGCAGCTCAGCAACTTTTGGCGGGAATACATACAGCGCAGTATTCTTCATAGAAGTGACCAATGCCGTAAAAGGGGAAACCCTGACATTCACCTCTGGTGGTTATGATGTCGCCAGCTTGTACATACCCACCGCGAACTCCACCACAAAATCATCCATAGGCTCAATCTTTCCAAAGCCGAGAAAGCTGAAAATAATGTCCGATGCTCCACCTGGCTCTCAGCTAACTTATACAATAGTCGGCATAAAAAACGACGACACGCTTATTGAAGAAACCAGCTCAAAGAACACCCAGGTAGACTGCTCGCTTAAAGGGCCCGCAAACGTGCTCCTAGATCTATCATTGAATAATGTATGCAAGTTCCAGATTGACCCCATTCTTTCCCAAGCTGTTGGAGTACCATTCCCCATAAGAATAACAACTGTTCCAACAGGTGCATCGGTTCCAACTCCACCCGCGGCTGAAAGGCTTGAATACCCACCCTTCTCCAATGCTGAAAATAATGCTGGCATGTGCGGTGGAACTGCCTGGGATTTGGCTACGAAGAATGGTGTGGGAGCCTGCTTCATAACGCAACCAGTACCTCCTGTTATACCTGGATACTGGACTACGCAATTTTCATATCTATTTACTGATGTGGCGCAGGTTGAAATGAAAAACCTTAAGAGCGGGGGAGCAAGTGATATAATCAACGCACCAGATGGAAATACCCTTGACATTCGTACCTGCTTCAACCCTTTCTGGCCGTGTTTTAGTGTTTTTGTGCTAAACTTGAGCAGTCCAGAAAATATCAGTCAACTTAGCATAACTATGAAAGCTCCGCCACTGGTCCAAGGAATTTGCCCACTTTGCGGTACTTGGAATTCAAATATCCAAATCAGAATGTCGGATTCCGCCACCTGCTCCAATGGAGATGCAGATGCCGACTTCAATGCAATGACTACCTACCAGGGTGATTATGATCCAAACCACGACGGCAACTTCCATGATGAAATTGTAGATCTCGGCGCGACCTACAATAATATAAAGTGCATAGGAATTCGAGGGCGAAACGCCTGTATCGGAGCAGGTTGCTTGACTTATAACGCATTCTTTATTGATGCAGTTGGAGTAAACAGAACGGTATGGGTTCCACCAGTCATCCCGCCTCCGCCTCCGCCAGACAGCTTCGCGGTTGTGAAGTTCTTCAACCCGGTAGACATTGACGGATTCATGGTTACTGCAAGGAGCCTGACGCCATCTGTTAACAAAAAGCTCACCATAAAGATGTCCGACAACCCAGGCTGCTACACAGGTGATGTAGTGGCCGACGCCAACCCCGCCAACTGGCCGACATCCCATGACGTCAGCCTGATAGCAGACGGCATCTGGCATGACAATGTGGATTCCCAGCTTGGCTTATTCAGAGGTGCCTGGTGCCTAGCTGTCGAGAGTGGTTCTGAGATAGGTTCCAAGTGGGATATTGATTCAATAGGCATATACGTCCCGCAGCCTGACGCCCTATTCCCGCTGACTGCTGCCGGTTCCATCGGACCTGCCTGCGCCTTACCCAACTTGATGCTCGGTTCGCCAGACGCCCAGGCGGCCTGCTCCCCACAGGCATTATACGGAAAATTCGACAAGTCTTACACCCTCAGTGAATTCCTGATATATGCGCAAACAGACCCAATCACTTCGCCCACTGTTGATATCCGAACCTCAAACGACCCCAACTGCTGGGATAAGGCAACTGCAGGCGACTTCAGCACATTCGGCTCCTACGGCACTTTCCACGCAACCAGCCCGTCCCTTGACCCGTATGTGGTAAATAACGGACTCGTTAGCGCCAGATGCGTGCAACTGGTACTCATAGGAGGAAATACACTCTCCATTGATGCAGTTGGGATAGTGCCGGCAGTACTGCTGCCAGACTGCAGCCTCTTCAGCGGCAATGCCAACCTTACAGATTCAAGCGGCATGTGCCCAACAACCATCGGTCCGTTTACCCGAGGTGTCTGGAGAGGCGACGTCATGGTGCCTAATACAAATCCTGCTGATGCAATAACCGCAACAAATAACGGAATAACCGGTTCGAGCAATTCATTCTCAGTTACCATCATGCCCGGCTCATCCTCGGCTTCAATTACGACAAACAATCAATTCACGCATGTGCTTGCAATAGAAATACACGGGAGCGAGGGCGAGAATTTCACCGTGACCACTGCTCCGCTCTATGCGGACTACAGCCACTCATTTGGCAATGACCAGACGCCAGAGCAGATAGGAGTGATAAACGTTGTCCCCAACGACTTTGTTCTAGGATTCCACCAGAATAGATCGGGCACATACATATACTCGCAGCATGACACAGTAAAGCTGAACATACCCGACAACAACTCCCTTGGACTCCATGACTTCAGGTTCGATTACTATGACAGATTCAACAACACGTTCATCATTCCTTACACAATATGGCTGAGACAGCCTACTGTAATCCTACTGAATATAATCACAACAAGAGACCCCGGGAACCGGTATAAGACCATTGTGAACGTAAATGCGAAGCTTCTCTACCAGAGACTGGAAAAGCCGGAAGAGAAGCCCAACACCCCAATGAGTGCCGGCTACAACATCACGCTCTATGTGCAGAACTCCAGCACGACATTCTATGGCGATAACAACGTGGAAACAGACCCGCCGACCGATCCCAGAAACTGCGACCCAATAGTTGCTGGTGTCTGCCCCAACCCCGCGGCGGGTATCACAAGCGTAGAGGACAGCAACTGCTCATGTCCTGACTGGTGGGACGATCCCAACGACCCCGGTGAGTGCATACCACATCCAAGCTGCCACCAGTTTGGAATACTGGCGAATACCACTCCCAATGGTTACCTATTTCCCACGAACGACAGCGGTGAGGTCAATGCATCATTCGCCATTTTCGGATTTGGAAGAAGGCTGATGTTTGCGGTGTTCAACGGCACCAGGGACTTCGCCCCGTCAATTGACATAAAGCCATTCTATGCAGGAGGAATGTCCATAGGAATGGGCAGCTTCTCTGTGCTGGAGCCGGTGTTGCTCATATCCGCCACCCTGGGCTTGTTGGCAATCAAACGAAAGTTTAATAAGCAAAAAAGCAGGTAATATATACCGATGAAGCTTGGTAGACGACCCTCCAATTATCTGTTCATTCTTCTGCCGCTTCTTCTTCTAACTAGCATTTCCTACGCCAGCATGGGCAGCATAACAACGTGCTTCCCCTTCTTCCTGCTCCTTGCATTCCTCATTGCTGCAATGCTAGCCCAGGGCAAAAGCCCTCTTGTGGGCTTTGACATATCGGTACGCAAACCACCTTCAGAAATCAAGTCAACTTCATACAAGGTTAAATCTTACACTTCTGGGGGCTTTGACACGGTTTCAAAGACGAGGGATATAGAAGGAGGCGGCACGCACGCCACCAGGGGAACCGGCTGGGTGGCCAATAAAGTCGCCAAGGGGCTTGGTAAAGTTGCCGGGAAAGACTGGGGAAAAGAGGGTGGCTTCACACATAACCTGTCACAAAGGGGCGGGTTATATGCAATAACCGGCGGTAAAGCCGGAGGAGGCTACGCAGGGAATGCCGAGCGCGAGAGAAAGGCGAAAGAGCAGTATACAAGTGAGCTTAAGGGTGAGAAAAAAACGGCCAAGGAGCAAACCAATAAAAGCGTCAAGAGCCTCAGGCAGATGCTAACGACAGGCAAGGGGCTGGCCGTTGCTTATTCTGCATCAGATCCAAATAAGAAAAGGATAGAGGAATTGGAGAAAAAGAGAAAAAGCGGCATTAGGCTCTCAAATTCTGAGAGGCAGGAGCTCAGCGATCTGACGACTAAGGTTGCTGCAGGCACCATAAGCGGAATGCGGCAGGAAGTAGAGAGGCTTTCAGAGAGGGAAAGAAGCGGGAAGCTCAAACCTGCAGAGGCTAAGAAACTCAGAAGCTTGAGAACCGAGCTAACGGCTCTGGACCAGAGATACCAGCAGTTAACTACAAATCAAAAGAGGTATAGCCTGCTCTCCGAGAGAGCTGCTGAACAGGTGAAGCTTGCTGCCGCGGCGAAGGTCCACGAAAAGAGTCTGAAGGGGGAAGTAGCTGCGCTCGATGGAGTGGGCAGCGCTGCGGCCAGAGCAAAGATGGCGGCATCCCCGTTCATATTTGCGGTCGCAGGGACAGGGCTTGCGGCCAAAGCCGCATATAGATCTCTCTCCAAGGCAAACAAAAAAGAAAGGGACAAACTTAAACAAGAGCTCGGGGCTGATGCTGACAAGCCCCTGACCAGGAAAGAGATGAACAAGCTGGATAAAATTAACAAGAAGCTAAAGAATGGAGAGAAGCTAAATGCCGATGAACGCATACTCACAAATAAAGCAAGATACCAGAATCTGAGGGACGGGAAAGGAACTATCTCTTCAATATTTAACCCCATGGGGCTGAGCAAGGGCCAGTACGCTAAAAGACTTGTAAAAGCAAACATAAGAGGAGTTGGCTTTGCAATTTGGGAAACCCCCATACCACGCTTGGGCCGGTGGATTTATGGTAAATCTGAAGCTAGGACAGAAGGGGGTCATCTAAAGAGCTTGAAGGATGCTAGTAAAATTCTAAATAACATGGATAAGCTAGATAAGTTGCGCAGAGACATCGTGAATAGTCAATATATCTCTGTAAGTGAGAAGTACAGGAAGCTCGGGGAGCTCGACAGGATGTTTGCAGACCTCGACAGACTCGTGAGAAGAGAGGTTCCCGGGAAAAAGGGTCTCCCCATAGAGTTAAAACACGAAATAGCGAAAGGCGAAAGCAAGATGAGAAAGTCACTCGAGCATATGAAAGAGTCTCAGGAAGAGCTTAACAAGCTTTACAACCAGCGGACAAACACCAGGGAGAAACGCAGAGAAATCCGCGCTAATAAAGGCGATACTGCAGATGCAAATCGCAAGATAAAAGACCTGAATGACAAAATAATAGCCCGAAATGAAGATTTGAAGAAAAATACCGGCAAAATAAGAGAAATTGTGGAAAAAGCCGGACTCATGAGAAAAGAAGTCCAAGATACTAAAATGGGTCTTAAGTCCGCCATGTACTCTCGCACTTTCATGAGGGAACTCCAGCGCAGGACTTCCAACTTCTACGATGGTGCACCCAAGCAAAAGGCCGATGCAGAAAGGGCAGCCGCACGCAACTACGCAATGATGAAGGACTTCTACGACTCAGCTAAATCCAGTAGCATATTCGGCAAGCTGCTCAAACTTTCATTTGATCCTTTTGCCAACACGCAGAAACTGAGACAAATCGAAGACGATATGGAAAATGTCTCAAACCCGAAGCTGTCTGAAATCCAGAGGCTGAGACGTGAGCGACAGTTTACCAAAAAGCACCTGGATGATGAAATGGAAGCCCAGGCAAAGCGTGCTAAACTTCTGAAAATTTCTCCCGAGGAACTGGAAGCAAGGAGAAAACGTCTCCAAGAGCAGCTTGGAAACCTAGAAAAAGAAATTATTACTCTCAAAAAGAATAACGCCCCGCAGCAGCAGATTAAGGAGAAAGAAGCGCAGCTCAAAGCAACCACGCTAGAACTGGGGCGGAAATTCGGGTATGACCTCCTCATAGAGGATAGGAAGAAAAATCTAAAAAGAATAGATGACAATATTAACGCACTGCTCAACTCCTTCCTCTATTCCGACGTCCTTATGTTGCAGAGGAATTTGGATAAAAGAATAAACGAGGATAACAGTGTGGAGGCAAGAAAACTCAGAAAGCTAATTGATGAAGACGAAGCAAAACTGGTCAGCCTTGAAAGAAGAATGAAGGGTATGGTGCCAACAAGCAAAGAGTACCCGAAGCGAGAAGCTGAGCGCCAGAAATTAGTTGATTCAATAGCTAAGATGGAAGAAATGAGGGTTAAGCTGGTGGCTGGACGCGATAAAGAGACAGAAAAGCTTAGGGCTCAGCTGCGTGAAGCATCCGGTCAGACAAAGCGTCTTGTTGAAAAAGAGGAAGCATCAAGGGCGAATTGGTTCAGGAAAACAATGGAAGTGATGGGAGACCCACGACCTGGCAGCGAAACCGGCCTGCATAGAGAACATTATGAGCTCTCTAAGCTTTTGGAGATGAGCACGGATGCAAAAATGCTGAAGAAGGAGAAAGAGAAAGGTTTCACTCCGGAAATGGTCGATTACATCAAAAAAAGACTCTCCTTTGTGAACTCCCAGCTATACATGAAAGAACGGGAAATCTCGGGAACGCAAATGATATCCTTTGAAGAAGCTAAGAAATATGACAAAATGTTTGATGACGCCAATGCCAAAAACAATGTTTTGAATGCTTCACTGGAAGCAAAGATGCGGGAGTTGATTGTAAAATTTGACAAGCGTGAATTGGAAAACGATAGGAGACTTGGCTGGAATGCAGAAGTTGAGAAGCTCAAGGGAATTATAGAAGAACACAAAAATAAACTCAAAGACGTATCCAAGAATATGGGCATTCCAAATGCTTTTAGTGAAATGCAATTCCAAATAAACGAAACACGCAGGGGATGGAATGAAAAAATAGGCGAAGTGAACGAGAAAATACTCAAAACAAACGAAGAGATTCTGAAAGCATCCGGCCGTGGGGACAAGGCGCAAGTTTCAATACTAAACGATTCACTGCAATTGCTTGAAGAGCAGAAGCAGCGCCACATTATTGATGCAGATGCAGAAATAAGCAGAGTTGGAGAGAAATTGAAACAGGACTTCCAGAAAAAAACAGGCTTAGATTTTGAGGATTACAAAAGAGAGCGCGAAGACTTCTCAAACAAAGAGGAAGAATGTACCGAAACTGCACTGAAGCACAGGTGGGCAATGCTCATGATGAGAAAGGATTACATCGAAAATCTCATAGCCCCTGCAGAAGAGCTTGCCGAGCATAGAGGCAAGAAACCAGGAGAGTTTGATAAAGAAATGTACAGGAAAAATCTTATAGACCGCCTTATTGCAGATGATACAAAGGCGGAACTGCAAGTGCTAGAGGACAAGTACGGGAGCAAACAGCTGGAGAGAGAGGCGAGGGCGCTGGCGGATAAAGGCGAGTACATAACCGGGGCTTCCCGAGTTTTCACGGAATCCCAAAAGATTCTGAAAGTATACGAAGAAGAAATGAAGGAGAATAAGAAAAACCTGCGTGAAGTACTCAAAGAAATGCCTGAAATAAAAAAGGAGATAAAACACCTGAATGAGGAAAAGTCAGAACTCGCTAAAGATCCAACTAAGGCTTCGGAGTATAAAGAGATTGAGGATACTCTAAACACCTTGAATAATAAACTGCCAGAAGCTCAGAGAAAGTTCAATGATAGCTACAATGAGTGGAGGGATAGAAATAAAGAATTCGATTTAATTTTCGAGCCGGAGAAATACCGTGAACTGCGAAGACCCGGCAGCGAGAGGGTAGAAGAGAAACACTTCATGGACTTTAGACATGATTTGGAGAACAGAATCTACGGCGGGAGATTTTCGCGTTTTTCAGGAGTTGCCTCAAAGTTAGCTACAGCGGAGGAATCCGCCTTCAAGCATGGCGGGAAGGTTCTTGGCGCAGCCGCAGTTCTGGCACCCCTTGCAATACCCTTTGTAGGGCCGGTTGCATTCCTGGTGAGCGGAGGTGCTGCGACTGGGTACATCGCTAAGACGATACTGCGAAAAAGAGAGGAATGGATAGATCACGGCTACGCCGATTCGGGTGGTCTCGGCATTATTGCCCGCGATGCATACCACGCTGGCAGGCTGGCATCGCATTTCACAGGCAGGGGTTCGGGCAGGCTACCGACAACCTGGACTGCTGCGTGGGCAAGCCAGACGACCGTTTCAGAGTACATCACCAGAGGCTTCCGCGTAAACAGGTACGGCGAGGTGAAGCCAGATAAGGAAAAGCTGTCTATTCCCGATGAAGGACTTCCATGGTTCATAAAGATTGCAAAAGCACCGATTGACTCCATCGGTTCGACCATTGCCGCCCGCGTCAGGAAACTTACGCTCCAGACGGAGTACCATACGGAATCAGATAAGCTAGCGCTTTACATCTTGGAGAACCCATCCGTAATACCTGAGGCGGAGAAGAGAATAACCTACCAGTATGCCCAGATGTTCGGTTCCGTAGAGCCTTTGCTTCACCCCAAAGCAGCTTGGGAAATGATGGAATACAATATAGCTACGCCATTCCCTGAGTACTCAAAAAATATAATAGTTGTCAAAAAGTACTCGCCTGGGACGGCACTCTTGAGAGCGCAGGTTGAAGCATATAAATTCCAGAGAGCACAAAATCAAAGGGGGGCTAGGGGTTTGGGCCCGAAGGAAATGATAGACAATGCCTTCAACAAGAGTATGTATCGTTGGAATGAAACGCGTGAATTGAGAAGAGAAAGATTCTAACAGAAGGAGAGGTAGGGGTATATGACGAATGATTATATGCGCTCAGTGATGAAAAAAAAGCTGAGAAGGTTCATAGACTATACCAAGCTTATGCTTGCCGCAAGGAACCCCTCAACCCTTTACGATGCGCACGAAATATCCGAGATAACCATCAGAAAGCTGAAGTTCGAGCTGGAGCTAAACTCAATTCTTCTTGAGGAAGCAAAGAACAACGGCGAGAAAGAGAAGCTTGACGAAGAGAGGAAGGAGCTGCGGGATACTCTTGCTCTGGAGCTTGCCGATGGAGTTGAAATTCTTAGTACCATTGCGGCGAATCTTAGGCTGGATGGCAGGGAGGAACTTGCTAGGCAGTTTGAGATTCTTAGAGACATAAGGGAGAGCGAGCTGAATGATCTCAACGGCTAGAATGCACGAGTCTCCAGAAAGATATTTATTACCGCAAGTGCATAAATTTAACCTAATTATATATAATATGGTGCTGAAAAATGAGTCCCCAGCAAGCATTGCTTGAGCCTCCTGAGAAGGTGACGGATTCTCAGAAAATGTTCGCAGAGCTATACAAAACCATGTCATCCATAAACCAGGAGCTGGGCCCTCTTCAGAAAAAGGTTCTTGGGTTTGAGGAGAACCTTAAGGCAGGGAGGATATCCCGTTCTGAGGCAGAGCTTCTGAAAAAGGATATGGGCAGGGTTCTTGTGCTGTACGAAGAGCTAGACAAAGCAACCAAGGGCATACACGAGCTCAGGAAGCAGCTCCCTCCTGAGACGGTGCAGGATGAGCTGAAAGCACTCAACCACTCCCTGGCGGATGTCTATGCCGAATGGACGAAAACATTCATGAAAAAACAGGGGAGCAGGACTGACGAGGAGAGAAGAGGTTACGATGAGAAAATGGAAGGGCTTGTTTTTGCCGAGCAGAAGCTACTTGAGTTTAAAGAGGGGAGAGAGGCTGGCAAGAATCCCGACCTCTCAAAGCACAGGCTCGACTGACCTCTTCATACGGGCATTATTCTTACAACCACCGGCTCCATCTCATTTGAGGTGAGAACTATGCACTCAAACTGCTTCAGGTTTCTTATGGCCTTACCTACCACATCCCTCCGGTCGTAGTCGTTCCCTCCTGCAATGAGATTAGTGATGTAATCGTGCTCCTCTGGCTCCCTCTGGTAGAATGCAAATGCAACCGCAGAGTTTGCAATTATGGACCTGTCAAGGCTCTTGGCCATCTGGTTGCTTGTTATTATTCCCAGCCCATACTTCCTGCCCTCCGAGACTAGCCTGCCAGGGAGTGAGAGTTCCCCCGGACTGCTTATGCATACTCTGTGCGCCTCGTCTATCACTGCAAACAACCTCAGCCGGTGTGTGAGCTTCTGGCTCAGCATGTGGGTGTAGAGCTTCCTAAGAAAAGTCTCAATGAAAAGAGCCTGCGCCTCGCTGCTCCCCAACTCTGCTATGCTGAAATCATTCAGCCCTTCTAGAATTGTGCTGAAGGGAAGGGTCGTCTTAGCAGAGAATACATCCCCCCTCATGAGCGGGTAGAGCCTCTTGCTGAGGCCTGAGTAGCCCTGCCTTCCATGCCCCCTTCCCATTGACTCATTTATGCAGTCGTAGACATCCTGCATTGTGGGGGGTTCATTGCACCAGCTTCCCTGCCCTGCCTGCGTTATGCCCCTGCGCTCATATGCTCTCTCTGCAGAGGCTAGCAGGCTGTAAGCCTGTATATCTCCCAGCTTCAAAATCCTCTTAAGCATTGTTACGTTTTCAGATATTCTCTCAGCCGGACTCGCACCATCAAGCTCCCACATGTTTATGCTGGACTCCTTCGGGGAATGCACTTTTCCTCCAAGTTCCAGTGCAAAATCCACGTATTCTGAGTGAACGTCGAATATGCTCACGGGGAGCTTGAGCTTCTCCCTTATACCCCTTACCAACTTCTTACAGAGGGTGGACTTCCCGTACCCGCTCATACCGGATATGTTCACATGTGGGTTTGCCTCTGAGTTGAAGTCAATGGAAAACCTCCCTCCAGTCCCTCTCCAGACCCATTTTGTGATTGGCTTGAGTCTCACAAAAGGATGGTATTCGGTTATGTATGATTTTCTCAAAAAAGCAAGCTCGCAAATTTTCTCGCCAACATCAACAACTCCGGAATCAGATTTTTTCATAACTCCCAGAATATTTCCAAACATTTTAACCACCTCCAGCTCTGCTGGAAAAGATTACAAACAGGAAAAAACAAATAAAAATGGGCGGAGTCAAAAGGTTATAAGAAACCTCCGGATTTCGGGGTACCTTGTGTTTCCTCTGCCCTTCTGCTCCTCACTCCTTCAGCACCTTCTTCTTTATCCTCTTCTCTGCTGTCTCCTCCTCAATCGCTTCTGTGTAGCCATTCTGCTCCTCCTCCCAAAGCTCCTCGTCCCAATTGTCATCATACTGGTCGTCTGCCGCATTGTACTCTGCCTCCCCTTGCTCTTCCTCCAGCTGTGCATCCTTCATGTCCTCCCAGCATTCGCCTTCCTCCTCGTCTTTCTTTTCGTTCATCTTCTTCCAGTACTCCCACAGCCTCTCATCCTCCTCCTCAAAAGTCTCCATATCCCCACCCGGTGTTTCATCCGCTGTTCAAAGAACATTCGGAGAATAGGGCGACCCTCATAGCACACGCTCAGGACTACCCGGAGCACGGCTCACGCTAGGGAATTTTAGCTCGCAAGAATCAGCTCAGTTAAACGCGAATTGCTCTCCCCAAGCGCCCATGCCCTTCCTCGCGGAGCGCTCGCTCACAAGCAGGAAGCAGAGATCGCAGTACTCATTCCCATCCAAAAATATGCCTTCCCAGCGCTCAAGCTTCCTGAAGCATCTGGCGCATCTTCTGCCTGCTTCACTTTCGTAGTAGCACTCGCCGCACATCCTCATCCGCTGAACCATGCAGTCTCATAATGCCCCACATACCTTCCGCAGACGATGCAGTGAAATCCCTCAAACTGCGCCATCAACTTCGCTCCGCATTCTGGTTGGCTGCTCTTCATTATACCACCTCCCAGACATGCGAAAAACTCGCTAGAAAAAAATAAAATGGCGCAAAAACCTCGTAGAACAAGATAAATAAGCTACGCTACAGACAAATAGCTTCCAAACCCACCTTCCGGCGGATTTCACCCACTCTGCACGGTATTCATCAACGGACAATGACGCCCGGAGATAAGCCCAGTGCGGGCTTAAGCCTGCCTTGCGGCAGATTCAATTTATTTTCAGTGATAAAGAAATAGCTGAAGCGGGTATATAAAACTAACACCCTGAGCGGTTTTGCTCCTGAAATCCTGTTGCTCCTAAAGCCAAAGTTTTCCTGCGTTGTAGCGTAATTCAAAAATTACGAGGTAAATAAAAAAAGCAAAAAATAAGCTCTCTGAGGGAGTTGTGCTACAACGCAAAGTTTTCCTGTGTGTTTAAATACTCAAAATGAGCAAATTTAAACGGGTTGGGCCTATGGGTGGAGCCATTGCAGAGAAGTCAAAAGACGATGAAAAGAAGTCACGTCAGGAGGAGTTCAGCAAACTGCACATTAAGGAGGGTAACTGGGAGGCTGGGGAGGAGAAGGAGCTTCTGAAAAAAATAAGGGAAAAGCACGGTTTCTTCCACATACGTTTTTCAGATAGGGAGATGCTGGTTCGTAGAAGACTCCGTGAAATGCCTGAAGAAGACAGAATTCCCGTGATGAGGATGGCCGCATATCTATGCGAGTGTTCGCCTTCTTACTCCTTTGGTGCTATTCATGCAATTTTCTCAGATAAATCCAATCCTGCTAAGCATATAAAGAATCTTTATGATAATGCAAGGAAACTAATGGACGCAGGGGTTGACCCATCGTTTGCTTGCGTATTTGCGAATGGCAGCAACCTTCAGCATATCGATGATTTTGCGAAGGTTAATGAGATTCTAAAAGGCGAAATCCTAAAGGGAACGGTCCAAGGCCATAGGCTGAATAGTTTAAGCCAAGAACAGATTGCCGCTCTGGCTGAAACCGCCACCAAGGTAGGGAATGACAGGATAAAGCTTGTGGTGCAGAACGTCGAAGAGAATTTCAGGATGGGCTTGGAGATGCTGAGCAAACTCCTCATCTGTCTGCATGGAGCCGATAGGGAGACAACTGAAATCTGGCTGGACCGATTAGAGGATTTGCGCAAGACATATGAACAGAAAGGGTCCAGAGCAACCAGAAAATTAGCCAAAACCATAGGAACTTGGGAGCAGCCTAGTGGTAGTCTTAGACGTAGTTTGAAGGAGTTGAAAGAGCTAATGGAGTGGAGAAAGGTTGATATAAATATAAAAAAAATTGAAGGAGGACCAGAACATGCCAAGGAACTAATAGACGCAACTGTTCTAACTTTCAGAAGAAAATCGTCTGACGAACTATTCAAAGATCAAGCACGTTTAATTGAGGAAAGAGGAAATCTGCAGGGAGTTGAAAAGAAAGCATTTGACATATGGTTTTTCTTCAACGCTGGGGCAGCACCGAACAGTGCCGCATACCTTGCATTAAACGATCCGAATGCCGACACAATATTCAAAAAGCTTGTCTCTGTTTTCGAAAAGTACGGTGATGACGAAAATACTAGAATTGTCTGCAATGCTAATTTTGAAAATAAGAATATGCTCTGGCTTGATAACTTTTCATCTACAATGACTGACTGGTACAATAATAAATTACTTTTGTCGAGGGTGGGCTTTAGCTGCCGCAGTGATGATGATCTTCCTCTTGCCAGAAGGATTCTCAAAGCGACGGAGCAACACAATCATCTCCAAATTGAAATACTAGGTGTTATTTCAGAGAATTTCAAGGGTAGCGATGAAAAACGGATGAAATTCTGGATTGACCGGTTCGAGGACTTGTATAAGATTTCTGATATAAAATATCCGGAGCCTCTTAAAATTGTCGAGAGAGTACTAGAAGTCGTGAAGAACGATGAACAGCTGAGGACTTTCCAGGAAACTTTCAATGCGGTTAAAGATGAAATGCTATCCTGTTTATCGGAATGCTTAAGAGAGGGCGGGAGGTGGAAATATGAGGTGTTCGCTGGGAAGGATAATAAAACTTTGAAAACCCCGAGCGGGGTCTATATCGGCAGCTATCATAACACTAAAGTGAATGGCTTCCTCCCAGGTCACCTATCCCTAAAAGAAAATGCAGAAGAAATGATACCCTTCGGAGACAAATATGAATTGACACATAAAATACGAGACTCATCCTCTAGCAGTGAGCGTAGGGAACGTTATGAGGAGTTTCAGCGTTTCATCGGATATAAAACTGAAGAGATTGGAGAGTTGGTGCGGGGTGATCAGATGCGTGACAGCCATACAAATTATCATACGGTGTATATTCCAATTTATGAGACATACTATAGCGATACACCTGAAGTGTATTATGAGACAATGTATGACAAGAGGAAATTTTTTATATATCTGAATATAAATGATAATTTCGGACCACTCTTCACAAAGGAGTTTTTTGAGCTTTTCATAAAGGATGCGCCGCTGGAAGAAAGACTTAAAGCCATTAGAGAAGAACTTGCGGAGTTCGAAAAGAAATTTAAATCAGTGGAGAGGAATGCTGAAATTTTGCTAAATTACCAATACAACCCTCATCCTAATAAGTGATTATCCTGCAGTAAACTGTCTTAAAAAAGATATTTGGGGTAATCCTGAAACAGCTAGTTCATTCAGACAACCGGCATCATCTAGGTTTTATTCTCGGAAGAAATTCTCCTAGCTACTCTACTGGTATGCTCTCCGCCTTGGGCTTGATTTTCTCCAGCCCCTCTTTCATCCTCTGCTCAGAAATTTCAGCTTTATGCCTATGAAAAACTTCGCTTGCCGGTTCTCTTCCAAATTCCTTCACCAGCGGCAATTTTTCCACGAATTTGTCTTCAGGCAGCCCTTTCCCTTTCAGGTAGGCTTTCATTTTCAATTATAAGAAGGGAAGTCAAGGTCACAGCACGTTTCAACTATCATCGCAGGGAATAATTCTCTTATTACTCGGCAGTTTAAATATATCTCATAATTCTTAGCGTGGAAAGATGGTACTAACTGCATATTGAGCATTAATATAGATACAAAATGCATTGAGAACCAGAAAATGTGTGAAAAAACAAAGCAAGGAACCTAACTAATCTTCCTCCTCTTCCTCATCTAGGTCTTCTTCATCCCACTCCTCATCTTCATCATCATCTTCGTCCTCGTCCAAGTAAATCACCCCGTGGGCTGAAATATTGCTTGTTGATTAACTACTGAAAGCTTATATACTTTTCGTTCTTGTAGGCTTTGCACTGCTGTGGTGACTAATTCTCCTCTGTAGGAATCTTTTTCTACTCTAGACTATAAACTCTTCCCTTGGAGGTGCAAAAGAGGTGCCTCCATGGAGAAGAAAAGGGACTGGAAGAAGTATGAAAAGGAACTCAGGAAAAGAA